>NZ_JBCGCS010000012.1:0-189437 GCF_038594925.1 Achromobacter sp. JD-1
GAGCACGCCAATAGGATAAAAACCTATGTGTTACCCATGTCCCCGAACATGTGTCACCCATGTCCCCGGTCCATACAATCGCGCGTAACCCATCAGACGGCGGCGGTGCTGTGACCAGCTTCGTGTAGAACCCAACGGTGCTGTGGCGGATATTGTTGCGAGCCCTTGCGCTGCTTGATGGGTTTCGCGCGTTGGGGTGTTTTGGTTCTTGCGTTGACCGGCGCGCGCTGCACCCATCCTACGTTGCATCGCGTGATCGTAGGATGGGTGAAGCGCGAACGAATAGCGGCAAGAACCCGGCTGCGGATCGCGCGGAACCCATCAGACGGCGGCGGTGCTGTGACCAGCTTCGTGTAGAACCCAACGGTGCTGTGGCGGATATTGTTGCGAGCCCTTGCGCTGCTTGAGGGGTTTCGCGCGTTGGGGTGTTTTGGTTCTTGCGTCGATCGGTGCGCGCTGCACCCATCCTACGTTGCATCGCGTGATCGTAGGATGGGTGAAGCGCGAACGAATAGCGGCAAGAACCCGACTGCGGATCGCGCGGAACCCATCAGGCAACCGTCCCTGACAACCATCCATCCATTCGGGTATTCCCCTACCAAAAATCCACTCATCTAGGCTTGTATATACAACCATAGGCATCCTATGATGCGGGCAACCGCTGCGTGGGGAACTTCGCGGCAGAACCGATCAAGGAGACTCTCTTGGACCAATCGAACCGATACCGCGATGTCGTGATCCGCGCCGCACGTGGCAATAAACTGACGGCCAAGAGCTGGCTGACCGAAGCGCCGTTGCGCATGTTGATGAACAACCTCGACCCCGACGTCGCCGAAAATCCCAAGGAACTGGTCGTGTACGGCGGTATCGGTCGCGCCGCGCGCAACTGGGATTGCTATGACAAGATCGTCGAGTCGCTCACCAAGCTGAACGACGATGAAACCCTGCTGGTGCAGTCGGGCAAGCCGGTCGGCGTGTTCAAGACCCATGCCAACGCGCCGCGCGTGCTGATCGCCAACTCCAACCTGGTGCCGCACTGGGCCACCTGGGAACACTTCAACGAACTGGACGCCAAGGGCCTGGCCATGTACGGCCAGATGACGGCGGGCAGTTGGATCTATATCGGCAGCCAGGGCATCGTGCAGGGCACCTACGAAACCTTTGTGGAAGCTGGCCGCCAGCACTATGGCGGCAATCTGACCGGCCGCTGGGTGCTGACCGCGGGCCTGGGCGGCATGGGCGGCGCGCAGCCGCTGGCCGCCACCTTGGCTGGCGCATGTTCTCTGAACATCGAATGTCAGCAGGCCAGCATCGACTTCCGCCTGCGCACCCGCTATGTGGACGAACAGGCCACCGACCTGGACGACGCACTGGCGCGCATTGCCACGTACACCAAGGAAGGCCGCGCCGTATCCATCGCGCTGTGCGGCAACGCCGCCGACATCCTGCCCGAAATGGTGCGCCGTGGCGTCAAACCCGACATGGTCACCGATCAGACCAGCGCGCACGACCCGCTTAACGGCTATCTGCCCGCCGGCTGGACCTGGCCGGAATACCGCGAGCGCGCCAAGCGCGAGCCCGCCGTCGTCGTCAAGGCCGCCAAGCAATCGATGGCCGTCCACGTGCAAGCCATGCTGGCCTTCAAGCGCCAGGGCATTCCCACTTTCGACTACGGCAACAACATCCGCCAGATGGCCAAGGAAGAAGGCGTGGCCGACGCCTTTGACTTCCCCGGCTTTGTGCCCGCCTACATCCGCCCGCTGTTCTGCCGAGGCGTGGGTCCGTTCCGCTGGGCCGCACTGTCCGGCGACCCGCAAGACATCTACAAGACCGACGCCAAGGTCAAGGAACTGATTCCGGACGACGCACACCTGCATCACTGGCTGACCATGGCGCGCGAGCGCATCAGCTTCCAGGGCTTGCCCGCGCGCATCTGCTGGGTGGGTCTGGGCCAACGCGCCAAGCTGGGCCTGGCCTTCAATGAAATGGTCCGCTCGGGCGAACTGTCCGCACCGGTCGTCATTGGCCGCGACCATCTGGATTCCGGCTCGGTCGCCAGCCCCAACCGCGAAACCGAATCCATGCGCGACGGCTCGGACGCCGTGTCCGACTGGCCGCTGCTGAACGCCTTGCTGAACACCGCCAGCGGCGCCACCTGGGTGTCGCTGCACCATGGCGGTGGCGTGGGCATGGGGTTCTCGCAGCACTCCGGCATGGTCGTGGTGTGCGATGGCACCGACGAGGCCGCCGAGCGCATCGCCCGCGTGCTGACCAACGACCCGGCCACGGGCGTGATGCGGCATGCGGACGCGGGTTACGACATCGCCATCGACTGCGCGAAAGAGCAGGGCTTGAACCTGCCCATGGTCACGGGCCAGCGCTAAGGCCACACTCAATCCTATTCCGCGATACGCGGATTGCGGCGCACGTGCCCGCATGACGGCCGGCCTGACCACCCCATTGCAAGACGCCGACGCACCGGCGCAGGAGAAAAAAATGGAATTGCACTTGAAACCCGGCCACCTGACCTTGGCCGATTTGCGGCGCGTCTACCGCGAGCCGGTCCGGCTGACGCTGGATGCGGGCGCGGCGGACGCCATTGACGCCAGCGTGGCCACCGTCGAACGGCTGATTGCCGAGGGCCGCACGGTGTATGGCATCAACACGGGCTTTGGCTTGCTGGCGTCCACCAAGATCGCGCGCGAAGACCTCGAAGCGCTGCAAAGTTCCTTGGTGCGCTCGCACGCGGCGGGCGTGGGCGAACCCCTGGATGACGCCATGGTGCGGCTGATCATGGTCTTGAAGATCAACAGCCTGGCGCGCGGCTATTCCGGTATCCGCCGCCACGTCATCGACAGCCTGATCGCGATGGTGAACGCGGGTGTTTATCCGCATATTCCGCTTAAAGGGTCGGTGGGCGCCTCGGGCGACCTGGCGCCGTTGGCGCATATGTCCATCGTGCTGCTGGGCGAAAGCCGCGCCCGCCATCAAGGCGAGTGGCTGCCCGCGCAGGAAGCGTTGGCGCGCGCCGGCCTGGTGCCGTTGACGTTGGCGGCCAAGGAAGGGCTGGCGTTGTTGAACGGCACGCAGGTGTCCACGGCCTATGCCTTGCGCGGCTTGTTCGACGCCGAAGACATGATGGCCGCCGGGCTGGTGTGCGGCAGCCTCAGCGTGGAAGCCATGCTGGGTTCGCGCGTGCCCTTCGATGCACGCATCCACGCCGCGCGCGGCCAGCCGGGCCAGATCGCCGTGGCCGGCGTCTATCGCGACCTGCTGGGCCAGGACAGCGAAGTCGGCCATTCGCACGCCGATTGCGAAAAGGTGCAAGACCCGTACTCCCTGCGCTGCCAACCCCAGGTAATGGGCGCCTGCCTGACGCAGATCCGCCACGCGGCGCATGTGCTGCAAATTGAATCCAACGCCGTATCCGACAACCCGCTGGTGTTCGTGTCCCAGGGCGACGTGATCTCGGGCGGCAACTTCCATGCCGAACCCGTGGCCATGGTGGCGGACAACCTGGCGCTGGCGCTGGCCGAGATTGGCGCGCTGTCTGAACGACGTATCGCGTTGATGATGGACAAGCACATGTCGCAGTTGCCGCCGTTCCTGGTCGCCAAAGGCGGCGTGAATTCGGGCTTCATGATTGCCCAGGTGACCGCCGCCGCGCTGGCCAGCGACAACAAGGCGCTGGCGCATCCGGCCAGCGTGGACAGCATGCCTACGTCGGCCAACCAGGAAGACCATGTATCGATGGCGCCCAACGCCGGCAAGCGGCTCTGGGCCATGGCCGACAACGTGCGCGACATCCTGGCCATCGAATGGCTGGGCGCCTGCCAGGGGCTGGACTTCCGCGTAGGTTTGAAGACCTCGCCCCAGCTTGAACAGGCGCGCCGCGTGCTGCGCGAGCAAGTGCCGCACTACGAAGAAGACCGTTTCTTCGCGCCGGATATCGCCGCGGCCAGCAGCCTGATATCGGCGCAGGTCCTGAACGGGCTGATGCCCGCGGGGCTGCTGCCTAGCCTCTGATTTTCCTCTTTGCGGCCGTCGCCTGACGGCTGCATTCGCGCGCTGTGCGTACGCGTCCGTAGAAGACGCCCGCACGGCGTGATGCTGCACGCCTATAACAATTACGGAGACGGAAATGCAAGCAGAAACGCAGGATCTGAAACGGGGGCTCAACGCCAGGCACATACGCTTCATGGCATTGGGGTCGGCCATTGGAACCGGCCTGTTCTATGGGTCGGCCAAGGCCATCCAGGAGGCCGGCCCGTCGGTGCTGATCGCCTACCTGATCGCCGGCGCGGCCGTGTACATGGTGATGCGCGCGTTGGGGGAAATGGCGGTCAGAAACCCGGTGTCCGGGTCCTTCGGGCAGTACGCCACCAGCTATCTGGGGCCCATCGCGGGCTTTCTGACCGGTTGGACGTATGCCTTCGAGATGATCATCGTCTGCCTGGCCGACGTGACCGCCTTCGGTTTTTACATGGGCTTCTGGTATCCCGACGTGCCGCGCTGGATCTGGGTGCTGTCCATCGTGTTCTTCATCGGCGCCATCAACCTGTGTTCGGTCAAGGTGTTTGGCGAGCTGGAGTTCTGGCTGTCATTGCTGAAAGTGGGCGCGATTATCGCCATGATTGCCGGCGGACTGGGCATCATGCTGTTCGGCTTCGGGCTGAACGTGGATAGCGCGGCGACGGGTGTGCATAACCTGTGGGAGCACGGCGGTTTCATGCCCAACGGCGTGGGCGGGCTGATTGCATCGCTGGCGGTGGTGGTGTTCGCCTTTGGCGGCATCGAAATCATCGGCATCACGGCGGGCGAAGCCAAGGACCCCGGCCGCACCATCCCGCGCGCGATCAACGCGGTGCCGCTGCGCATTCTGCTGTTCTACGTGCTGACGTTGTTCGTGCTGATGTCTCTTTTTCCGTGGACGCAGATCGGCAGCCAGGGCAGCCCCTTCGTGCAGATCTTTGACGGGCTGGGCATCAAGTCGGCGGCCACCATTTTGAATATCGTGGTGATCTCGGCGGCCGTGTCGGCCATCAACAGCGACATCTTCGGCGCGGGCCGCATGCTGTACGGCATGGCGCGCCAAGGACAGGCGCCGCGCGGTTTCGCGGCAGTGTCGGAATCCGGCGTGCCGTGGATGACGGTGGTCGTGATGACCGTTGCTCTGCTGCTGGGCGTGTTGCTGAACTACCTGATCCCCGAAGACGTGTTCGTGCTGATCGCGTCCATTGCCACCTTCGCTACCGTGTGGGTGTGGCTGATGATTTTGTTGTCGCAGGTGGCGATGCGGCGCAAGATGAGCCCTGCGGAAGTCGCCGAGCTGAAGTTCCCGGTGCCGTTCTGGCCGATCGGGCCGCTGCTGGCTATCGCGTTTCTGGTGTTCGTGATCGGGGTATTGGGATATTTCCCGCGCACGCAGATGGCCTTGGTGGTGGGCGCGGTGTGGATCGCGTTGTTGTGCGTGGCCTACCGCTACCTGGTCCTGCCGCGCGGCCCCAGCGGCGGCATCTCGGTGCCGGTGGCGCAGGGGTCCGACTGAAAGGGTTTGACTGATGGGTCTGAATGACCGAGCACGGCGCCCGCCGCCCCTGGTGGCGCGGCGCCGGTTTCAAGGAGTACGTGCATGAGACAGATCTGGCGACATTGCCACGCCGCCACCATGGCGGGCGGCGCCTATTCGGTGATTGAAGACGCGGCCATCGTGACCCATGCCGATCGCATCGAATGGATCGGCCACGAAGCGGACTTGCCGCCGGTGGATGCGGCGCAGAAACACGACCTGGGCGGCGCGTGGGTGACGCCCGGGTTGATCGACTGCCACACGCACCTGGTCTTTGGTGGCAACCGCAGCAAGGAGTTTGAACAGCGGCTGCAAGGCGTGGACTATGCAACGATCGCCGCGCAGGGCGGCGGCATCGCCAGCACGGTGCGCGCCACGCGCGAGGCGTCCGAAGACGCGCTGTATGTCAGCGCCCGCCAACGCGCACTGCATCTGCTGCGCGATGGCGTGACCACGGTAGAGGTCAAGTCAGGCTATGGCCTGGACCTGCCCAATGAACGCAAGATGCTGCGCGTGGCGCGGCGTTTGGGGCAGACATTGCCGATGACCGTGCAGGCCACCTGTCTGGCCGCGCACGCGCTGCCGCCGGAGTTTGCGGGGCGCTCGGATGACTACATCGACGAAGTGGCGCGGCGCATGCTGCCGGTGCTGGCGGCCGAAGGGCTGATTGATGCGGTTGATGCATTCTGCGAGCATCTGGCGTTTTCGCCCGAGCAGGTTGAGCGGGTGTTCCAGGCCGCCAAGCATCTGGACCTGCCCGTGAAGCTGCATGCCGAGCAGTTGTCTTCGCTGCATGGCGCGACGCTGGCCGCCCGCTACGGGGCCTTGTCGGCGGACCATCTGGAATATCTGACCGAAAGCGATGTGCGGGCGATGGCCGAAGCCGGTACCGTCGCGGTGCTGTTGCCGGGTGCGTTCTATGCGCTGCGTGAAACGCAGTTGCCACCCTTGGACCTGCTGCGCCGCCACGGCGTGCCCATTGCCATTTCAACCGACCTGAACCCGGGGACTTCACCCGTGTTGTCGCTGCGCCTGATGTTGAGCATGGCGTGCACGCTGTTCAAGATGACGCCGGAAGAGGCCCTGGCGGGGGCCACGGTAAACGCGGCGCGCGCGCTGGGCCTGCATGCCACGCACGGCGCGCTGGAACCCGGCAAGGTGGCGGACTTTGTCGCGTGGCGCGTGGCGCATCCGGCTGAGCTGGCGTACTGGATCGGCGGTGACATCCCGAAGCGCGTGGTGCGTCATGGCGCGCTGGTGGACGTAGCGGCGCTGGCCTGAAGCCGCCTGGGTTCAGGCCAGCGTGCGCACCTCGCGTCAGGCGGCGATAGCCATCTGCCGTTGGTCCTGTATCAACGCTGGCAGGCGGAACGTACTGACCGCGCCCTGCAGACGTTGCGCCTGGGTTTCCAGCGACATGGCCGCCGCCGCGGCCTCTTCTACCAGCGCGGCGTTCTGCTGCGTGACCTGGTCCATCTGATTCACGGCGGTGTTGACCTGGTCGATGCCCGTGACCTGTTCCTGCGACGCCGTGGCAATGTCATTGACCAGCAGCGTCAGGCGTTCGATGGTCTGCAGGATTTCCTGCATGGTGTGCCCGGCTGCTTCGACCTGCGCCGAGCCAGCCTGCACGGTGGCGCTGGATGCCGACAGCAGTTGTTTGATCTCTTTCGCCGCCCCGGCGCTGCGCTGCGCCAGTGACCGCACTTCGGCGGCCACCACGGCAAAGCCCTTGCCCTCTTCGCCCGCGCGCGCGGCCTCGACCGCCGCATTCAGCGCCAGGATGTTGGTCTGAAAGGCAATGCCGTCGATGACGCCGACAATGTCTTCGATGCGGCCCGAGTCCTGAGCGATTTCTCGCATGGTGCTGACCGCTTCCTGCACGGCCATGCCGCCGCGCTGCACCACCTGGCTGGCGGTGGTCGCCATCTGGTTGGCCTGGCGGGCATTTTCGGCGTTGCTGGTCACGGTGGACAGCAACTGTTCCATGCTGGCGGCGGTTTCTTCCAGCGACGCCGCCTGCTGCTCGGTGCGGCTGGACAGGTCCTGGTTGCCGGCCGCGATTTCGCTTGAACCGGCGTTGATCTCGACCACGCCCTCGCGCACCGCGTGCACGGTTTGCACCAGGCTGTTCTGCATTTCCTGCAGATAAGGAATGAGCTGCCCCACGCAATTCTTGCCATACGAGGCGATGGGCGTGGTCAGGTCGCCGCTGGCGATGCGCTGAAAATGCGCCTGAACCATATCCAGCGGGCGCCGCACGAATATCACCACGTAGCGGTCGCCCAGCACCAGCAGCAACAGACAGACGCCCAACGTAAGCCCCATGCCGACATAAGCCTGCTGGCGCTTCGCGGCGGCGTCTTCCCACATTTGCGTTTCGCGGTCTTTTGCATAGGCTTCGTAGTTTTCCATGCTCTTGCCGAAGGCGCGGCTGGCCGTCACCACCACAGTGGCGGCGTGCTCTCGTGCACGCGCGATGTCGCCCGCTTCCAGGTGCTGGCGTTGCACGGCGATACCGCCGTTGACCAGCGCATCAAAACCCGCTTGCATGGGTTGCAGGATGCTGGCGGGGGCGTCGTTGCTGGCCAATTCAACAAAGATGGCCTGCTGCTTGCGCGCTTCGTTGAGCGCGGTGTCGATGCTGCGGCCTTCTTCCGCCACCTTGGCGGCCTGGCCTTCGGCGGCATATTCCAATTGCCGCGACAAGCGCAGGCGGGCGCGCATGATCTGGTCATTGACCCGGGATAGCGACGAGACCTCGTGGAGCAGGTCGGCGCTGGTGGCAAGCGCTTCCCCGGCGCTGCGTAATCCGTTGACGCTGATGGCTGACAAGCCCGTGACCAGCGCGCTGATGGCGAGCAAGGTGCACAGAATCATGCGTCGGATCGTGATGTTTTTCAGTATCTGTGTCATAGCGAGTCGTCCGATATACAGCGAGTGCTGCACTACGAACAACGACGCCGGTCAGGGGATATTTAGCAACTGTTTCACAACTTACGAATATATCGGTCTGTTCGACGAATATATCGATAAATAGTGCAACATTATTGCGTTTTGGATGCTATTTCATGGATCGTGGCGCGGGGCATGCCATCGGTTCAGAGGCATCAAAGCGCAGGCGCGAAAAGCTGGCGATGCAGGCCAAGGCGGCACACAAGCCGCCCAGCCACAAGGCGGTTATCGCGCCGTGCGTGGTGGACACGTGAAAACACGCGGCCACCAGCGCCGCGCCGGACGCCTGGCCCAGCAGTCGCACGGTGCCGATCATGCCGCTGGCGCCGCCCGCGCGGGAGGCAGGCGCCGACGTCATGATGGCCCGCAGGTTGGGCGACTGGAAAAAACCGAAGCCCGCGCCGCAGATGGCCATGCGCCAGCAGATATCCCACGCTGAAGGGGCGGCCGGCAGCAGCGCCAGCAGCACCATGCCCAAGGCCAGCAAGGCCAGGCCGACTCCCCCCAGGATGCCGGCGGGATAACGGTCCGACAGCCGGCCGGCAATCGGGGCCATGAAGGCCACCACCACCGGCCACGGCGTAATCAGAAAGCCGGTATGTACCTGGCTGTAGCCCAGCACGGTCTGAAGCATGAACGGCAGCGACACGAAGGCCAGCCCCTGGGCGGCGAAGGCGCAGACGGCGGTGGCGGCGGACAGGGCGAACAAAGGGCGCCGCAGCAGGTCAACGGCCAGGATGGGCGCGGGGTGGCCGGCCTGGCGCCGCATCAGCAGCCACAGGCTGGCGATGGCGCCGCCCCATTCCAGCGCGATGCGCGGCCAGGGCGCGCCATGCGCCAGTTCATTGGAGCCCAGCACGAACAGGCCCAGCGTCAACGCGCACAACACGGCGGCGATGCCATCAAACCCATGGCGCGCGCGCGCGGTTTCGGGCAGGCCGCGCAAGCCCAGCACCGCGGCCAGGATGCCGATGGGCACGTTGATCAGGAACAGCCAGTGCCAGGACCCCAGCAGCAGAATGGCCGACGCGGCGGTGGGGCCGGCCGCGAATGACAGCCCCACCACCATCGCGTTCAGCCCCAAGCCGCGTCCCAGCATGGAAGACGGATAGATAAAGCGCAGCAAGGCGCCATTCACGCTCATCACGCCGGCCGCGCCCAGGCCTTGCAGAATGCGCGCCACCACCAGCGTGGGCAAGGACGGCGCCAGGCCACAGGCCAGCGACGACAAGGTGAACACCACCAGGCCCACCATGTACACGCGCCGATGCCCCAGGATTTCGCCCAGCGCGGCGGCGGGCAGCAGGCCGGCCACCATGGCTAGTTGATAGCCGCTGATGACCCAGATCGACCCGGCGTCGCTGGCCTGCAGGTCGCGCGCGATGGTGGGCAGCGCCGTGTTGGCAATCGCCGTGTCCAGGCTTGCCATGCAAACCGCCAGCATGACGGCGAGCAAGGCGCCCAGGCGTTCTGAAGCGGGCAAGCCGGCGCCTGCCGGATAAACGGTATTGCGTAAGAACGGGAGCATGAGGCGGCAGAAGGCGAGGCGTGCGGGGCGGGGTGTCCGGCACCAAGAGGACTGATTCTAATGCGGCATCAGGCCTGCCTGGATGCGGGCCGGGGTTTGACCGGCCAGAAAAGCGTGGCGGGCCGCTGCCAGATGCGCTGGCGCACGCCGGCCGACAACGAATCGCGGTCGCCACGACGCAGTTCGCGCGAACGCAGCGCCACATTGAAGGCCAGCGCGAAGCTGACCGCCACGTTCAGCAGGCCCGTGACGGCCAGGCCGGCCACGGCCAGCCAGAACGTCTGCGTGCGCACGATGTCCCATCCCAACGTGCCGATCACCGTGCCCAACTGCCCGGCGCTGAGCGTCACGTGGCGTGCTTCCACATGCGCCCCTAGCAAGCCGATCAGCGCCGGCCCCAAGCCCAGCATCAGTCCCAGGGACACGTTGGCCGCGATGCCAGAAATATTGCGTTGCCAGAAGCCGGCCCAACGCACCGCGCCGCGCGCGCCAAACAGGCGCCGCGTTCGGCGGCTGTAGGCCATGACGTCGTGTACGCGGTGCAGCGCGAACCAGTTGTCGGCCCAACCGGCGATCAGGCTGGACAGCCACAGCAGCACGCCGGTGGCGGCGGCGTAGAGCGGGGTTGCGCCCCAGATCGAGAACGACGCCAGCGTTTCTTCCGCCTTGTCCGCGCTGATCAGCGGCCGCTCCAGGGCGTGGACCGCCACCCACTGTACGGCCCAGGCCAGCGGGAACACCACGGCGAGGTTGCCCGCGATGGCCGCGGCATTGGACCGGATCATGGCCAACGTGTCGTCCAGGAAGGCGTCGCGCCCTTCCGGCGAGTGGGAGTCATCCAGGCGGTGAGCCAGCGTGGGCCCGGTCATGGCGGGCTGCTTGGTGGCCAGCGAGAAGTGCGCAAAGTGGATCACCAGGAAGCCGCCCGCGTAGTTCAACGCCGCCAACAGCCCTTCGAGGAGCTTGTCCAGGTGCAGCGACAGGATGAAGAACTTCAAATACACCGTGAACACCATGACGAAGCCGCCGCCCAGCGCCGCCTTCAGCATCGCCAGGTATTCGACGCTGTCGCGCGCGATGTAGTGTTCGCCGGTCTGGGCCGTGCGTTCCATCACCCGGCGCGCCAGTTGCGCGAACGCCGAGCTCACCAGGTGGCGGATGCTGTTGCGCGCCTGGGTGGACCGGATCAGCTCGGTGGTCAGGTGTACGAATTTGTGGCGCTGAGTGGGGTCCACCCATACGTTCAGCAGCAGTTCGATGCGCGCCAGGCGCAGCTTCATGCGTTCGATCTGAAACACGACGTCGACCGACACGCCGTTTTTTGCGAGCTCGTCATAGACGCCTTGCGCGGCCACGCGGCAGCTATCCAGCAGCGCGCGAAACATGTTCAGGCGGCGTGCGAAGACGTCATCAGGCGTGTCGGGCGCGCGGTCGCAGAGTTCGGCCACGGCGGGGGCCAGCGCAAAGAACGGCGAGTCTTGCACCGGGCCAGGCAGGCGAGATCGAATGTCCTGGCCCAGGCCGGTGGCGCGCACCTGGCTGACCAGTACCTGGATGCTGCTGGTCAGGGCTTGTTCGATGTGTGGGGGAAACGGTTCAACGGCGGGCGCGGCGGGGAACTCGGGCGTGTCACCCGCGCGCAAGCCGGTGCGAAACACGGCGGACATGCGGGCCAGCGTTTCGTCGTCCAGCGCCTCGATCCATTCCACCGCGCCACGGCGGCGGAAGATCTGCGAGAACAGGTTGAACATGTCGCCACGAGTGGGGGGCGGCGGCAGCAGGCGTGTCTGGACACGGTTCCAGAACTCGTTCCAGAAGCCGGGATGCGCGGCCACGCCCGTGTCGCACAGCAGCGAAGTCGGGTCGTTGTCGTTCATCAGCGAACGCAGGGTGGCGGCAACCCGCTCGGCGCGCTCGGGGGTGTGTTCCAGCACTTGCAGCAGGTAACGCAGGCGCGCGTGCTGCGGGTAGCGCGGGCTTGGCGCGGCGTCAGAGGCAGCGGCCTGGGCCTGCGGCGTGTCTTGAGCTGGGACGCCGGGGCGGTCCAGCCAGCGGCACAGGTCCACCAGCCATAAATTGCGCTCGGCCAGCGGCGCGTCCGGATCGGCGTTGGCCAGTATCACGTCCAATTGCGGCCCGCCGTGGCGCGCGGCCTGCCACTTGCGCCATAGGGAGGTAAGCATCGATGGCCTCGCGGTTCAGGGGGGAATCGGGGGAATCGGGGGAATCGTGAAGACAAGCGGGGCGTTGCGCGGTGATCAATGGTACGCCTGAAGACGCCGTCCGGGCAGGGGCCGTCGGTGGATAACTATGTGGGCAAGCCGGTGGAAAACGGGTGGATAGCCAGTGGATAGGCGGTGGATAGCCGGTGGACAACACGGGATAACTTTTGGTGACGCATACGCGATCTCTGTTTCCGGGTATTCCCGTAGATTTCGGGTACGCTGCCCGGTGCTTCGCGCGTGCCGCTAAGGCTACCGCGTTTGCCCGTGTCGCCATGGCGGTGCGTCAGGGTATATGGGCGCCGTCCGTCGTCCGTGTCCGACGATATCTCCCGCCTTCCGTTCGCCGTCCGTTTTCACCCTTAGCTGCTTCTTGCCATGACCCTGACTTTCAATGGGCGCGCGTTCGCCGCCCTGCTTGCCGTAACCGCGCTGTTGGCGCTGATTGCCCTGTATGGCGCGCCCTATCCGTTCCTGCGCGGGTTCATGGGTGACGTGGTGGCGGTGGGTTGGGCCTTTCTGCTGTACCGCACGTTCATCCGCGCGCGCGTGTTGCCGTTGGCGGTTGCAGCCCTGTTGACGGGCTACGCGGTTGAATTCTGCCAATACCTGGCGCGGCTGTACGGCCTGCAAATCCAGCAGCCGGTGCTGCGCGTGGTGCTGGGCAGCGTGCCCGACTGGTGGGACGTGCTGGCCTATACCGTGGGGTTTGTGGTGGTGCTGATGCTGGCTGGCGCCAATGAACGCCGCCAACACGCGGCGTCCCTGCAACACGCGCGGATGCGGGCCAGTCTGCGCGCGCGCCGTTAGGCGGCACAAGGCAGCGTCCGGGGTCTGCGCCCCGGCGCGGCGACCGGCGCAACGCTACCCGGTCAGCAATACTTCAACCTGCCTGACACACCGGTTCGTCGTCGTGCCGACGAACCGTGGGGGCTGCTGCGCGCAGCGGTTGCAGACGGGCGCTGCGGAACGGGGCAAACAGCTCGGCCCAGGACGAGGGGAACAGGGGCGTGGCGTGGCGCACCGCATCGCGGCGGGCGTAATGCGTCAGCAGTTGCTGGCCGATGGGGGCGTCTCCCAGAGGGTGGTGGGTATTCATGGTATTTCCGTATTGCATTGATAATGTATTCATTGTACTCAGCACGCGCGGCGACGTCCACCCAGCCTCCTGCCGCTACATCTGCCACAACCCATTGATTTACATCGTTCCGGCCCTTTTTCTCCCGGCTTCTTCGGGATTGCCCTAACAGTCCAAAACAGTAGACGGTATACAATGTTCATCATTCCCGGGCTAAACCCAGCCTGGTATCCCTCCCTACTGGACTGGAGCGCGTCATGGCAGAACTGATGAACCGAGATGAATTCCGTACCGCGTTGGAAAACGCGATCAAGGGCAAGAGCGCCAATGCGTCGCCCTTTTCCATTGCCTGGGCCGAAGGCAAGCTCAGCCGCGAACATCTGTCGCGCTGGGCCGAGAACCACTACCACTACGTGGGCCCGTTCGCGGACTACCTGGGGTATCTCTACGCCCGCACGCCCGACACCTACACCGAGGCCAAGGATTTCCTGCTGGCCAATATGTATGAAGAAGAGATTGGCGGCGACCGCCATACCGACCTGCTGATCCGCTTTGCCGAAGCCTGCGGCACGACGCGCGAACGGGTCACCAACCCGGACAACATGTCGCCCACCACGCGCGCGCTGCAAAGCTGGTGTTATGCCGTGGCCATGCGCGAGGACCCCATCGTGGCGGTGGCGGGCCTGGTGGTCGGGCTGGAATCGCAAGTGCCGTCCATCTATCGCAAGCAAACGCCCACGCTGCGCGAGAAGTACGGCTTCACCGATGAAGAAGTGGAGTTCTTCGACTTGCACATCGTGTCCGACGAGATTCACGGTGAACGCGGTTATCAGATCGTGCTGGAACACGCGAACACGGTCGACTTGCAGCAGCGCTGCCTGAAGATCTGCGAAATCGGCGCCCAGATGCGGCTGCTCTACACCACGGCGCTTTACACCGATTACGTGCAGCACGAGATCAAGCTGCCCGAACTCGGCCTGGCCGCCTGATTGTTGTGGGTGTTTTCCCGGGCCGCGCCGCGCCGCGCAGGCGCCGCGCCCGGCCCGCAGTTCCTGGACGACAGACTCATGCCTACCGTTGTATTTCATAAAGGCGGCCAGACCTACACCGACGTGGTGAAGGACAACACCAATCTGGTGGTGCGGGCCGGCATCAAGCAGTTTCCGTATCCGCATCTGCGCTACGAATGCGGCATGGGCAAGTGCGCCAAGTGCGCGTGCCGCGTGCTGGCCGGCGCCGAGCATCTGCCACCCGTTAACTGGAAAGAGAAAAAGCAGTTGGGCGAGCGCATTGATCAAGGCTATCGGCTGGCCTGCCAACTGTGGTTGAACAACGATATCGAGCTGGTCCAGGACGGGGAGGCCTAGCGCGATGGATGCCGTGTACGTAATCCTGACGTCCAAACCTGGCGTGTTTCGCACCGAGGTCGGCGACGACGTCGACATCATTGAAACGTATGACTACGAGTTCTACGGGCGGGCCTTGGCCGTGTTCTGCATTGCGCGGCTGCACGGCGATACGCGCCTGATCGTGACGGAAGAAACGCCGCCCTACGTCGTCAATCGCGTGCCCTCCAAGTTTCTGGAGAAATTCGCGTCGGTGGAGGCGGCCCGCAAGGAACTTGCCCATCTGACTCGATTTGGCAGTATGGAATCCACCTTGACGCTGCGCCCCGCCGCCGCCGTCGCAAGGCATTGAAAAAAATGGTTCAGATTACATTCGTCTCGAACGGCGGCAAGGTCGCCACCGCGCCTGAGAACAGCAATTTGCTGCGCGTGTCGCTCAAGGAAAAGGGCGGCATCCCCTTCAAGTGCGGGGGCGGCCTGTGTGGCACCTGCAAATGCCGCATCGAGGAAGGGCTGGAGCACACGGACGCCATCAAGCCCAAGGAACGCAAGCACCTGCGGCCCGAAGACTTCGAAGCCGGCTACCGCATGGCCTGCCAAACTTTTGTGACCGGCGACGTGAAGGTGTCGTGGGTGGTGCAGAACGGCAAGGGCGTGGTGGTGGGCGTGGCCTCAGACGCGGCCGACGCGCCGGTGCCGTCCGCCTGACTCGGCGGGCGCCACGCCCGTGGCGCTGTCGCTTTTGATTTTTGACTGATCAGTCAACCGCGCCGTGCGGCTGTTGAGCGTCTGTATAGGCTTTGGCAGCGTTGTGCACGTGTTGGCTGGCCAACAAGGCGGCCAGGTCGCCATTGCCGGCAATCACCGCATTCAAGATCTGCGAATGTTCGTCCCAGTTCGCCTTGGCGCGATGCATGTTGCTGGGCGCGAACAAGAGCGCCGTGCGGTCACGCAACGAGCGCATCAAATCTGTCAGCACCACGTTGCCGGCAATGGTGGCCAGCATTTCGTGAAACTGGGAATTCAACGCCAGGAACTTGTCCAGTTGTTCCCCGCGCGCGGCTTCCGTGCCTTCGCGCAGGAATGCCTGCAAGCGTTCCACGGTTTTTGCATCGCGGCGTTGCGCCGCCAGCTTGGCGTTCAAGCCTTCCAGCGTGGCGCGCACTTCCACCATGTCGTAGGCGATGGCGTCGGACAGCACCGATACGGATGCGCCACGGCGCGGCTCGATGGTGACCAGCCCTTCGGCGGCCAAGGCGCGCAGCGCTTCGCGCACGGGGATGCGCGACACGCCCATTTCTTCAGACAAACGGCCTTCCACCAAACGGTCACCGGGGGTGAATTCCCCGCTGAGAATGCGTTCGCGCAGTTTGTCGCGGATAACGGCGAACAACTGCGGGTGCTGCTCGCCGATCTTCAGCGGAGCGGAAGACGGGGTCTCTGCGGCTTGCGGGCTGACGGGCGAAGTGGTCATGGCGAGCTGGGTTGGATTAATGGATACAGTCCGCATTGTATTACCCGGTGTAGCCGAATGCCGCGACGACAAGCGTGCATTGCGGCGCCGGACCCCGGGACTTCCGGCAGCGGGGTGGCCAACGTCGAGGCCGCCAATGTCGAGGCCGCCAACCTCAGGCGCCCCAGAACGCCTTGGCCAGCACCCCCACGGCGCTTAGCGCGCATACCGCCAGCAGCACGCTGCGCACGGCGTGTGGAGGCAGTCGGTGGCGCAAGCGGTTCGAGACCGCAAAACCCGCCAGCAAGAAGGGCGCCAGGCTAAGCGCCAGCCCAAGGTGGTAGCCCGTGTACCGCTTAGCCAGCGCCAGCATGGCCAGCGAGAAAATCGAACCCAGGAACAGCACCACGCCCAGCGTGGCGCGCAGTTGCGGCGGCGCGGTGTGCTGCAACACGATGGCGATGGGCGGCGCGCCCACCGACGTCATCGTTCCCATGATGCCGGAGGCCACGCCGGCCCCGGACACCCGGCCCGGGGTGGCGGTAAAGCGCAAGCCGGCCACGCTCAGGGCCACGGCCACGAGGATCATGCCGGCAAACAGCACGCCCAGGGTCTGGGGCGCAAAGCGCGCCATCGCATAGATGGCCAGCAGCGTGCCGACGGCGCGGCCGGCCAGCGCATACGACACGGACGACCAGTCGATAAAGGCCCGCTCACGCAAGGCAGTCAGTAGGGAAATGAAGCCGCCCAGCGTCAGTAGCGGGCCCGGAGCCAGTTGCGGAAAGAACATTGCCGCCACCGGGGCCGCGAACATCGCGAAGCCGATGCCACCCACGCCTTGCGCCACGGCGGCGCCAAACACCACCACGGCCATCGCGGCGTAATGCCAGACATCGGGAAAAGACAGGGCGGACATGGGCTAGGCCTATTGTTGTATACGATAGTCAGGCATGCATTTCTACCGCAATGCGACGCAGCTGTCGGATCTAGGGTGAACCCTTAAAATTCGGGCTGTATTCATGAGATTTTCAGAATTATCGGTTTCCCTAGGCACTGCATATTTCGATTGGTATGCCTGCAAACGAAATATAGTATACCGATTGTGGCGACCTAACAGCCACGTCACAAGGGGAATCACGCATGCAAGCGGACGTCGTGCTCACTGCTGCTCATTGGATGTATCTGATCAGCGTGGCCGCCATCATCCTGACGATGATTTTGCGGGCCAACGTGGTGGTGCCATCGGTAATCGGCACCTTTCTGGTGGTGCTGGCCATCACCGGCAACCCGATCAGTGCACTGATCGGCATCTTTTCGGCCAGCTTCGTGGCCGCCAAGGAATTGTTCAACATCTTCCTGGTCATCACCTTCATGACCGCCCTGCTGAATTCCCTGAAGACCTTGCAGGCGGACGTGCGCATGGTGCAGCCGTTTCGGCGCGTGATGCGGGGCGGCCATTCGTCGTTCATCATCATCGCGCTCTGTACCTATGTGCTTTCTCTGTTCTTCTGGCCCACGCCCGCCGTGCCGCTGGTGTCCGCCATCTTGCTGCCCGCCGCCATCGCCGCTGGCCTGCCTCCCTTGGCGGGCGCCATGGCGATTGCCATTGCCGGCCAAGGCATGGCCTTGTCGTCGGACTATGTGATTGGCGTGGCGCCCAGCATCAGCGCCAAGGCGGCGGGCGCGGGGGTCAGCGCGGCCGTGGTGGCCGACCGTGCGCTGGTGTTGTCGCTGATCACGGGCGCCGTGGCGCTGACAGCGGCCTATCTGCTGATCCGCAAGCACATCGTGCCGGCCAACGCGGGGCTGTTGGACGCCTGGCAGGCGCGTGCCCAGGACGGCAGCCTGGCGCGCATCGAGCAGTCCGGCTCGTTCGACAAGGCCGAACTCGCCCGCGGCACCATGGGCGCCGACCCGGCCTTGCCCAGCGGCCCCAGCGTCAGCGATGAAGAACGCCGCCGCGTGCGCTGGTCCAAGACCTTTGCCGTCGTGACGCCGCTGGCCTTCCTGGCCGTGATCGGCGTGATGGTGCTGCCCCGGCTGTTCCCCACGTTGCCCGCGCTGCGCGGCGGCGACGCGGCGGCGCTGGTGGGCGGCGTTGCCTTCGTGGTGATGATGCTGGTGACGCTGGCCGCCGAAGGCCCGCGCAAGATGCTGGACGTGTGCCCCGAGCACGTCACCGACGGCTTTGTGTTCGCCTTCAAGGCCATGGGATCGGTCCTGCCGATTGCCGGCTTCTTCTTCATCGGCGCCAATGAAACCGCGGCGCAGATCCTGGGCGTGCCGCAGGCGCAGGCCCCTGGGCTGTTGTTCGAAGCCATCTCGGCCGGGCAGCACCTGATACCCGAAAACCACTTCCTGGTCGCGTTCGGCGTCTTGCTGGTGGGCATGATTACCGGCATCGATGGCTCCGGCTTCGCCGGGCTACCGCTCACGGGCACCCTGTCTGGCGCGTTGGGTCCGGTGGTGGGCGTGGACCCGGCCACTTTGGCCGCGGTAGGTCAGATGGGCGCGGTGTGGACGGGGGGCGGCACGTTGATCGCGTGGTCGTCCTTGATTGCGGTGGCCGGCTTCGCCCGCGTGAACGTGCTGTCATTGGTTCGGGCCCTGCTGCTGCCGGTGGTGCTGGCGCTGTCGGTATCCACCATCTGCGCGGTGCTGATCTGGCGCTGACCTAGCTCTGATCACGCCATTCAAGCTGTCAAAAGGGGCCTACGGGTCCCTTTTTCACGCCGCTGCCTGGGGTTTCCACGTATCGTCGCGTAGAGATTAAAGTATACAATGTTCATAAGCTATCTCAGGCGACCCAATTCGGGCCACTCCCGTACCGGCAAAGGAAGCGCTTCCGTGGACGATCTTTCGCAGCAAACCTTCATGAACCATATCGGCGGTGCCTGGGTGCCCAGCGCCTCCGGCCGCACGGCCCCCAATATCAACCCGGCGGATACCAGCGACATCGTGGGCAACTTCCCGGTATCGGACGCCGACGATGCGCGGCGCGCGGTACAGGCCGCCGATGCCGCCTTCGCCGGCTGGCGCGACACGCCAATCTCGAAGCGCGCAGCCATCCTGTTCCGCGCGGCGCAGTACCTGGAAGACCATGCGGACCAATTCGCCCGCGAACTGACGCGCGAAGAGGGCAAGGGCCTGAACCTGGCCAAGGACGAAGTGCTGCGTTCAGCGCAGACGATCCGTTTCTACGCCGTCGAAGGCCAGAGCTTTACGGGCGAAACCTTCGTCAACGATGACCCGGACATGGTCGTCTACAGCCAGCGCGAACCGCTGGGCGTGGCCGCCGTGATCTCGCCCTGGAACTTCCCCATTTCCATCCCGGCCCGCAAGATCGCGCCCGCGCTCATCGCCGGCAACACGGTGGTGTTCAAGCCGTCTTCCGACGCGCCGCTATCCGGCTACCGCCTGACCGAAGCCTTTGTGCAGGCCGGCCTGCCGGCGGGCGTGCTGAATCTGGTGATCGGCCCCGCAGCGGCGGTGGGCGCCGCCATTACCAGCGCGCCGGCCGTGCGCGCCATCTCGTTCACGGGCTCCACCGCCGCGGGCGAACAGATCCACCGCAGCGCGGGCCTGACGACGCGCACGCAGATGGAATTGGGCGGCAAGAACCCGCTGATCGTGCTGGCCGACGCCGACCTGGACCGCGCCGTGGACCTGGCGGTGAAGGGCGGCTTTTCGCTTAGCGGCCAGGCCTGCACGGGCACCAGCCGCGTGCTGGTCGACGCCAAGGTGCGCCAGGCGTTCACCGACAAGCTGCTGACGCGCGTCAAGGCGCTGACCATCGGTAATGGCTTGAACGGCAACTTCGACCTGGGGCCGCTGGCCACCCGCAAGCAGTTGGACAACGTGCTGAGCTACGTGGCGATCGGCAAGGAAGAGGCCACGCACTTGTGTGGCGGCGAGCAACTGACCGGCCCGGACTTTGATGGCGGCTACTACGTTACGCCCGCGCTTTTCACCGACGTGACTCAGCAGATGCGCATCGCACGCGAAGAGATCTTCGGGCCGGTGATTGCGTTGATTGAAGTCGATGGCTATGACGACGCCATCGCCAAGGCCAACGACACGGAATACGGCCTGTCCGCCGCCATCGCCACCACCGACGCGCGTTACGCACACCGCTTCGCGCGCGACATCCAGGCGGGCACGGTGAAGATCAACCGCACCACCACCGGCAACCTGATCAACGCGCCATTTGGCGGCTTGAAGCATTCCAGCACGTCCACGTTCCGGGAATCCGGCCGCGTGGGCCTGGAGTTCTACACGCAGATCAAAACCATCTACCGCGCGGGCTGAACGCGCGCGATCAATCACTGAAGAGGCTACGAATATGAAGCAGATCTACCGCCTGGAACTGGAAGAAGCGCGCGTGATGGTGCGCGCCGCCATGGCCAAGTCTGAAGAAATCGGCGTGCTGGAATCCATTTGCATCGTGGACGACGGCGGCTATCCCATCGCGCTTGAGCGCATGGATGGCGCCCGCATCACCGGCCCGCAGATCGCCTGGAACAAGGCCTTTACCGCCGCCGGCCACAAACGGTCGACGCACCTGTTCAACACACCGCCCAATGGCCCCGCGCTGCCGGGCAACGAAGCCTTCGGGATCCAATGGAGCTTTGACGGCAAGTTCGCCGTGTTCGTGGGCGGCTTTCCCATCGTGGTGAACGACGAGGTGATTGGCGGCGTGGGCCTGAGTGGCGGCAACGGCGAACAGGATACGCAGGCGGGCCTGGCCGCATTGGCGGCCTTGGCCGAACTGCTGGAGCCGCGCGGCATGAAAGTGCTGGTGCAGGCGGACATCAAGAAATAAGCGAGGCCCGTCATGGCATACCGCGTGCACCTCCTGCAGACCGGCGAGACCTTTGTTGCCGGCGCCGACGAATCCCTGTTGGACGCCGCCGAACGCGCGGCGGTGAAGCTGCCGCACGAATGCACGTTCGGCGGCTGCGGCACCTGCCGCATCAAGCTGGAGACCGGTGCGGTGCGCTATGACGAATTTCCGATGGCCTTGACGCCGGAGGAAGCCGCCGAGGGCTACGCGCTGGCGTGTCAGGCGCGGGCAGAAAGCGATCTTTGCATCAGTGTGCCCAGCAGCCGCCAGGTGTTTCCCGAGCCGCGCCAACTGCCCGCCACCGTGCACCGCATTGAAGCCTACACGGACGACATCATCCACCTGACGCTGGCGCTGCCCGACGGCGGGCTGGACTATGTGCCGGGCCAGTACATGAACGTGCTGATGCCCGATGGCGAAACGCGCAGTTTTTCCATGGCGTCGGCGTCGGCGTCGTCGGAGGGGCTGGTCGACTTCCATGTGCGCCGCATTCCCGGGGGCCGTTACACGGACCAATGGCTGGGCCAGGCGCAAGCTGGCGCGGCCCTGACGATTGAAGCGCCCTTGGGTGTGTTCAGCTACCACGAGGAAGACTGGCGCCCGCTCATCATGGTGGCCACGGGCACCGGCATCGCGCCCATCAAGGCCATTCTGGAATCCTTGCTGGACCAGGAAGACTGCCCGCCCGTGACCCTGTATTGGGGTATGCGCGCGCAGGCGGACCTGTATCTGCAAGATGAAATCGCGGGCTGGGCGGGGCGCTTGTACGAATTCAATTTCGTGCCGGTGTTGTCGCGCGCCGACGCAAGCTGGCAGGGCCGGCGCGGTTACGTGCAGGACGCCGTTGCCGAAGACCACGACAACCTGTCCGAACACGCCATCTACCTGTGCGGCGCGCCCGCCATGATCCAAGACGCCAAGCACGTGCTGGCCGCGCGCGGCGCCAGCCTGGAGCATATCTACGCCGACAGCTTCACCTTCCAGCACGCGCTGGAGCCGGCGGTCTGAAGGCAATGGCGTCTGGCCTGGAAGCGCGGTCGCGCCGCGTCAGGCCGTGCCGCGTCAGGCCGTGCCGCGTCAGGCCGGGCCGCGTCAGGCCACGCCACCCCGCGCGCTAGCGGAACACCAGCACGGGCAGCCGCGTCTTGGCCAGCACGCGCTGGGTTTCGCTACCCAGCAGAAAGCCCGTCATGCCATGGCGCCCGTGCGACCCCATGATGATCAGGTCGCAGCCCTGGCCCTTTGCGGTTTCCACAATGGCCTCGTGCGGGTGGTCGTTGACCAGCACGACACAGTTGCACGGCACCAGCGCGTGGCGGGCTTCCATTTCAAGACCATTCAGGTAGTTTTCCGCGTTCTTGCGCGCCTGATCGGTGTGATGCGTTTGCGTGGTGCCCAGCATTTCGGCCTGGTGAACCAGTAGATGGTCCTCCGGAATGGCGCGGATGAGCGTGATGGTTGCGCCCATTTCCTTGGCGAAAATGAGGGCGCGCTTGAATGCCGATTCGGACAGCAGGGAGCCATCCACGGCGATGAGCAAGTGCCTGTACATGTTGCCTCTCCTTTAGGAAAAGGAATGTCGAGCAACGGCGAAATCAGTATAGGCCTGGCCCTGCTGGCAATCCAGTCCCGCAAACGGACGAGGCGCGCGGCGCCGGGCCTTCCCATGACAGAGTGATAGGCATATATTGACAGCGCGTTATCCGGCAGTTCCCTCGTGGCTTTCAGCTTCATGCGTTGCTTCACGGAGAACGGTTCATGCGTCGACTGCAGCGGTGGTTAATCGCTTGTTTGTGCCTGGGGCTGGCGGTGTGCCTGCCCGCGGCGGCGCAAACCAAGCTGGACAACGGGCAATTGGATCAGTTGATGGCGCCGGTGGCGCTGTACCCCGATTCCTTGCTGTCGCAGATCCTCATGGGGGCTACCTACCCCGACGACGTCGCCGCGGCTGCCAAATGGTCGGCCGCGCATACGTCCGAATCAGGTGACCAGGCGGTCAAGGCGGTGGAAGGCGAGGCCTGGGACCCCAGCGTGAAATCACTGGTGGCGTTCCCGTCCGTCATGGACATGATGGGCCGCCAGCCTGACTGGGTGAAGTCCGTGGGCGATGCCTTCCTGGCGCAGCCGGACGCCGTGATGGATTCAGTCCAGCGCTTGCGCACGCAGGCGCAAAAGGCCGGCAACCTGAAAAGCACGCCGCAGCAGACGGTCACCACCAACACCACCAACGATAAGACGGTGGTCGTGATCGAGCCGGCTGATCCGCAGGTGGTTTACGTGCCCAGTTACAACCCCACCGTGGTCTACGGGGCGTGGGCCTATCCTTCCTATCCGCCTTACTACTATCCGCCGCCGCCCGGGTCTGTCTTTGCGACCGCGCTGGTTTCCGGCATCGGTTTTGGCTTGGGCGTGGCTGCGGTGAATTCGATGTGGGGCGGGTTTAACTGGGGAAGCAACGACGTCGACATCGACGTCAACCGGTACAACAACATCAACGTCAATCAGCGGATCGACAACGCCCGCAACAATAATGTGTCCTGGAAACACAACCCGCAGAACCGAGGCAACACGCCTTATGCGGACCAGGCCAACCGTCAGCGCTTCGATAGCGAACGTCAGGCGGGCCTGCAGAACCGGCAAGCGGGCCAGCGGCAGGGGCAGGGCGCACAGGGCGGCCGTGTTGCCGGCGCTGCACCCGCGCCGAATTCACGCGACGCTGCGCGCGATCGCGCGGCACAGTCGTTCGAGGGACGTACCGGGGAACCCATTGCGGGCCATTCACAATCTGGCGCAGGACGTGGTCAGGGCGCCGCTGACCGTAGTGGCCAGGGGGCGGCGGGCCGTAATGGCCAGGGCGCGGCAGGACGGCAAGAGGGCCAAGGGGCGCGCAGCACGCAGACCGGCACCCCCAGCCCGCGCTCTTCAAGCGTTTCCACGCAAAACCAACAGGCGGCGGCCCAGCGCCAGCGGGCGGATGAAGCCGCGGCCCGCGACCGCGCCCGCACCGCCAACAGCAATAACGCGCTGCGCGATTCCGGCAACGGCGACCGCATGCGCCAGCAAAGCCAACGAAGCGACATGAGCCGCAGCGGTGGTGGCGCTCCTCGCGGCGGCGGCGGACACGCAGGCGGTGGCCGTTCCGGCGGCCGGAGGTAGCACCATGGATAAGGGAGCTTTCATGACGAATGCCTGGGTTCGTGCACGTGCGATGGGCGCCGCGACGTTGCTGGTGCTGGGGCTGACCGCGCCAGCGGCGGCGCAAAGTCTGTATCCCACCCCGCAGGCGGCGGCCGATGCTTTCGCCGACGCCCTGGCCACCAGCGATTCCGTTGCCATGGCAAAGGTGCTGGGGCCGAACCACAACCAACTGGTGCCGGGCGGTGTGGCGCAAGACGACATCTACCGCTTCCTGGCGGCCTGGGCCAAGAAGCACGAGGTCGTCACCGACGGCGGCCGTTCCTGGCTGGCCGTGGGCGATTCCGGCTGGACGCTGCCCGTGCCCATCGTGAGCGCGGGCAAGGGCTGGCGCTTCGACCCCGTGGCGGGCAAGGCCGAACTTCAGCGCCGTGCGATCGGCCGTAACGAACTGACCGCCATCGAAACGCTGCAACAGCTTCAGGCCGCCCAGGCCCGCTACCAGCAGGGCGTGGGGCAAGGCCGCTACGCCAGTCGCCTGGTCAGCCGCCCCGGCGCCATGGACGGCCTGTACTGGCCGGAAGTGCCAGGCGCCCCGCCGCAAGTCTTGGGCCCGGACGCGCTGGTCATGGGCCCGGAGGTGCCGGTGGCCGATGCCTATTACGGCTATCGCTACAAAATCCTGCCGGGCGGGAAATTGGCCGGCGAAGACTCGCCGTACCGCATCGTGGCATGGCCCGCGCGATACGGGCGGACGGGCATCGGCACCTTCGTCATCGGCCCGCAGGGCGGCGTGCGCGAGGCCGACCTTGGCCCCGCGTCCGCCACCCGAGCGCCAGCGCTGCGCGACCGCGACCTGGACGCTGACACCTGGGTCGATGCCGACGCGCAGCCCGCTGGCACCCAATAGCTTCTTGGCGCGTTCAGGGCGTCGTCTGTCGGGGTTGTTGCTGAGTCGCAACAGGCGCAAGCGAATGCACCCCCGCCCCTGCCTGATGCTCTTTTGAAAGGTGCGTGTGCATAAAATGTCGAGCACTGGGATCGGTGCCCGATCCTTCTTCGCCGGACCTTGAAATTGAACCCCTTGCATTTTGTCCGCTACGCCTTGGCCGGCGTAGGGATGGCGCTTAGCGCAGCGGCGGCATCCGCCCCGATTTTTGTCCTGAATTCTCTGGACGCCAACGTCAGCATCGTCGACCCGGTTTCCTACAAGGAACTGCGGCGCGTGCCCACCGGCAAAGAACCGCACCACCTGTACCTGACGCCCGACGAAAAGTCGCTGATGGTGGCCAACGCAACCGGCAACACCATCACCATGATGGATCCGAAAACGGGCCAGGTGCAGCGCACCCTGACAGATATCGTCGACCCCTATCAGTTGCAGTTTTCGCCGGACATGAAGTGGTTCGTCACCGCCGCCAACCGGCTGGACCATATCGACATCTATGCCTGGCAGCCGCAGCATGTGGGCGCGGAACTGAAGCTGGTCAAGCGCGTGCAGGCGGGCAAGACACCCAGCCACATCATGATCGACAAGAACAGCACCACGGCCTACGTCACCCTGCAGGACAGCGACCAGCTGATCGCCATCGACCTGGCCACGCAGACGCCGAAGTGGACCGTGTCGGTGGGCAAGACGCCGGCCGACGTGTTCCTGACGCCCGACCAGAAAACCCTGCTGGTGGCCTTGACGGGCGATTCCTTCGTGGAAGCCTATGACGTCAGCCACGGTCCCGCCAAGCTGGTCAAGCGCATCCCCACCGGGGCTGGCGCGCACGCCTTTCGCGCGCAGGGTGACAAGCACCACTTGTTCGTCAGCAACCGCACGGCCAACTCCATCAGCCGCATCGATATGCTGACGCTGACCGTCACCGACACCTTCCCCGTGCCGGGCGGGCCGGACTGCATGGATGTGCTGGCTGACGGCAAGACGCTGCTGGTCACGTCGCGCTGGGCACGCAAGCTGACCGTGGTGGACCTGGAGCAGAAAAAGGTGGTGCAGCAAGTGCCGGTAGGAAAATCGCCGCACGGCGTATGGACGCTGAACCATGCACCAACCCGTTAAGAGCCTGCTGGCCGCCGCCCTGGCATTCGCCGTTCCGATGGCGCATGCCGCGGCGCCGACGACCTGCGACAAGCCGGTCTACCTGACCTTCGACACCGGCCACATGGGCGTGGCGCCGCTGATCGCCGACGTGCTGGCGCGCCATCATGTGAAGGTCACCTTCTTCCTGGCCAACGAACGCACCAAGACCGACGGCGCAAGCCTGGACGACGTGTGGGCGCCCTGGTGGAAGGCGCGCGTGGCGGAAGGCCATGCGTTTGCCTCGCACACCTACGACCACGTTTACTGGCAGGGCGACCTGCCCGGCGGCAAATTCCGCGTGAAGCCCAGCGCCGGCCCCAACACCGGCAAGCGCGCTGAAATGTCGGCCGAACAGTACTGCGCCGAGATCAAGCGTTCCGCCACCCGCTTCCATCAGATGACGGGCGCCACCATGCTGCCGCTGTACCGCGCGCCGGGCGGCAAGACCTCGCCCGCCTTGCTCAAGGCCGCGAAGGCATGTGGCTACGAACACGTGGGTTGGTCGCCAGCAGGTTTCCTGGGCGATGAGCTGCCCAGCGACAAATTCCCCAACGCAAAGCTGCTGGACCAAGCCCTGCGCACCATCAAGCCGGGCGACATCCTGCTGGCGCACCTGGGCATCTGGTCGCGCAAAGATCCCTGGGCGCCCGCCGTGCTTGAGCCCCTGATTGTCGGCCTGCAGCAGAAAGGCTTTTGTTTCGCCACCCTGGACAAGAACCCCGTCTATCGCGACTGGATCGCCACGCATCATTGATCATGGACACGCTTAGCCAATTCTTCGGCGCAAGCCAGCAATGGCTCTTCGAAACGCTGATTCAGCCCGCGCTGTTTCACCTGGGCATGAGCAACCTCATCGAAGACGGCTACGACGCCACCATGTGGCTGCTGGTCGGCCTGGTGCAGGTGGCCGTGCTGGTGCTGGTGCTTGGTCCGCTGCAACGCCTGCGGCCGGTCGAGGCCGTTACCGACCGCCGCCAGATTGGCATCGACGTGCTTTACACCTTGATCCACCGGCTGGGCGTTTTCAGGCTGGCGTTGTTCTTCACCATCGATCCCTTCTGGGACAGCGTGTTCGGGCAGTTGCATGTGTGGGGTTTCGCGCCGTTCCAGCTTGACCAGTACTGGCCCGGCGTCACGGACAAAGCCTGGGTCAGCCTGATCATCTATCTGCTGCTGTTCGACGCGGTCGACTATTTCTACCACCGCGCGCAGCATCGCTTCGGCTGGCTATGGGCGCTGCATGCCGTGCATCACAGCCAACGCCAGATGACCGTCTGGAGCGATGACCGCAACCACCTGCTGGACGACATGCTGCGCGACGTGCTGGTCGTGTTCGTGTCGCAATTGGTGGGCGTGCCGCCCGCGCAGTTCGTGGTGGTGGTGGCCATTACCCAGCTTGCGCAGAGCCTGTCGCACGCAAACTTGCGCATGCACTTTGGCGCGTTGGGTGAACGCTTGCTGGTCAGCCCGCGCTTTCACCGACATCACCATTCCATTGCCTACGACGCATCCACCCCCGGCCCCGTCGGCGGCTATAACTTCGCCGCGCTGTTCCCCATCTGGGACGTGTTGTTTCGCACCGCCCGTTTTGGCGTGGGCTATGGCCCCACGGGTATTCATGACCAGCAGGCCGAATTGGGCGGACGCGACTACGGCCGCGGATTCTGGTCGCAACAATGGCTGGGCTTGAAGCGCATGGTGGGGCGTGATCGCGAGCCGGCGTCCGCACCGCCCGCGCCGCCGGGAGCGGCGGAACGGGCCTGATGTCGTGGCAGTTTTCACACGGGGCGGCGCCGGTTGGCGTCGCCCCGTGTGCTTTGGTTAGCCCTAAGACTCAGCCTTAGAAATCAGATCCAAGAATCAGACTTCTCCAATAGTCTTTTTGCCGGATCGGCACCACCCTGGTCGGTTGAGTGATTCGCTTGCGCAACGCCACGCACGCTTCGAAGGCCATGCGTTTGGCCGCTTAGGAACCCGCCATGACCGACACCGCCCCGACCGCACCGCGTTTCGCCCCGATGTCCTACGATGCCCGGGGCCACCCCGTGTTCCACTGGACCCTCACGCCCACGGCCCTCTGCGATCCGGTCATTCTGCTGATTCCGCCCGAAGCGATCCTGCCAGTCGTGTTCATCCCCGGCATCATGGGGTCAAATCTGAAGTCCGTCCCTGAGGCAGGCCAGGAGTCGGAACCCGCCTGGCGTCTGGATGCGGGCCTGGCAGGCAAGCCTATTGCTTTGTTCAAACGCTGGAACGGGGCTCCCCCGGGTATCCGGCAGGCGGTGTTGCATCCCGACCGCGTCACCGTCGATGACGGCGGGGCCGTGCCCGAACGCAGTGCGGGCACGGTGATCGTGCCTACTGTCGAATCCGCCGCGCAACGCAAACAGGCGCTTATCGATCGCTATCGCGAACGGGGCTGGGGCGAAGTCAGCGAAAGCAGCTATCACCCGTTCCTGCTCTGGCTTGAAGACTCGCTGAACAACTCCTACCGGCCGCACGAGTGGCCGGAATTCCAATTGAAGTCCATGCACCTGGACATGCCCGACGACGCCTCGCTACAGCCACGCCTGAAGCCCGGGCTGGAGGTGCCGCTGGCGGGCCTGGGCGAACACCTGTTGCACCAATTGCCGCATCTAAAGACGGACGACCTCTCCGCCCGTGCCGCGTACCGGATGCCGGTGCACGCGTTTGGCTACAACTGGCTGGCGGACAACGATGCGGCGGCAATAAAGCTTGCCGGGCGGATCGAAGAAATCAGGCATCAGTACGGATCCCAATGCCGGCAGGTCATCCTGGTTACGCACTCGATGGGAGGGCTGGTGGCACGGCGTTGTGCGCAATTGCCCGGCATGAGCGATGCAATTGCCGGCGTGATGCACGGCGTCATGCCAACCAATGGTGCCCCGGTGGCTTACCGGCGATGCAAAGTGGGAATGCAGCAAGAAAGTGAGATGGCCGCCGCCGTGATCGGCGTGACCGGCCAGGACGTCACAGCGGTATTCGCCCAGTCGCCGGGTGCGCTGCAATTGCTGCCCACCAAGAACTATTCGCTGGGATGGTTACGACTGCGAGACCCCGATCACGCGCCCGCCATGCCTGCGCTTCCGGAGGCAGACCCGTACCAGGAAATCTATCTGCGCCGTGATCGCTGGTGGGCATTGCTGCGCGAAGAGTGGTTAAAGCCGAAGGATGGAGTTCCCATCGAGTGGGTCCACTACGCAAGGAATATCAAAAAGGCGAAGCAGTTTCACGAAAGGATAGGCGCCGCCTATCACCCCTACACCTACGTGTATTACGGGGCCGACGCCAAACAGCCGAGTTTCGAAACCATTACCTGGCAAATGCGACCCGGACGGGGTGATCTGAATCGGCCCCTGGGCGTGCCCCCGGAGGCCTTCGTCGTGTCCACCATGCAGATGGAGCAGGTGCGCGATCAAGGATCCAGCCCCTTGTACGTTGGGGGCAGTCGCGTCGTAGAACACCTGCCGGCCAGAGCAGGCCGGCTAGCCCTGTCCATGGAAGTCAGTCATTGGGAACTGCATTGCGAGATGCAGGACGGCATCGGTGACGGCACGGTTCCGGTCAGTTCAGGCCAGGCGCCGGCCGCGCAGGCGCGTGAAGGCCAAGTGCGGGTGCAAGTCTGTGCCACGGGCTTTGACCATGAAGGCGCGTTCAAAGTGATGCAGACCCGGCACTTCACGCTGTATAGCCTCATCAAGATCGCAGCCCAAGCCAAGCGTCCGTCATGCGTCGCTTGATCCCGCTGCTTTGTCTGTTGGCCGGGCTCGCCGCTGGCGCGATGGCCCTATTTCATTCAAAGGAGGAACCCGCCGTGAACGAGATTACCGGCCCCATGCGAACGTGGGCGGTAGGCAGGCAACTGATCGAACTTCCTGCCGACTGGGGGTCGCCTTCCAGCGGGTTCGCGAAGATTTACTACGGAGGAGGGGCCGATCATACGAGCATTGAAATCGATATTCTGGGGCAAGACATCACGCTGGCTCAGTTTGACGAGGCGCTATCAGAACGAGCCCGCCGCATCCGCGCCGTCCAAAGTTCTGAAACCGGGAAGTCCATGCTTCTCGGCGCGGAGGAATTGGCTCGGGGCAAGTGGCTATTCCAATTTCAAGAGAGTCTGGGCGGTACATGGTCGCAGACCTATGAACTGCATCTGCTGGTGAACGGCACGCACGTCAAGCTGGCAGCAGACTCGTACGAGGGCAGCAACGCACAGGTCGAGTCGCGCCTGCTTGAGCTCGCTCCGCAAGTTGTCGCCGTCAAGCAAGCCGAAGCGGCCGGCCCCGGCATTTCGTTAGGCCCCGTCATCATCCGAGGCACGCACGACCACGAGATGGGCATCGTGAGCTTCATGGCGCGAGGCTCGAACGTCAAACTGCAAATCTACTTCAGTGACTCCGCGCGCAATGAGTCGCCCCGTCTTATCGAACGCATGGTCCGCGACTTCAAAGCCTTCCGCGTCTGGGACCCTGATCTGCTGCGTAAGGGGCATACCACGCTGGCCGGAAATCCCGCCGAGGAATACCTGATGCGGTATGACATGAAAGACCATCGCGGGTTGTTGTTCGTCGCCGAAAACTACCGTGATAGCCGTTCCTTGGCGAGTCCATCGGTCAATTTCCGCCTGACCGCGGGCGGCGTGCCCAGGCTGCACGTCGACCCGGAGATGACTCCGGACAAGTTGCTTAATTGGCTTCTGCCCAACTTTGTCCCTCGGGGCGATCCTCCGTTATGGCAACGAAAAAGGCCCCGTCCGCCCGTCGACTCCACCTTGAGCAAGGATCAGGCACTGGCAATCTGGGACCACGCCATGCGTTCACTGCGCCCGCGTTACGGGGCCGTTGTGCCTCCCCGCGGCGAACCGGAAAGGGCTTTCCGTGGTCCTACCCCCGCCCAGGCGGAAGCCGACCGGAAAGCTCTGGACGCCTTTATCGCAAGCAAACCCGGCACAGAGACATAGCGCGGCCGAATCGACCGGGCCCTACGCCGCGTCGTGCGTGGTTTCGCGCTTGATCTCGTTGTGGCGGCGTTCCATTTCCTGGCGCAGTTCGCGGCGCAGGCGGGCGGCTTCGAAGCGCTGCCTTTCTTCCAGGTTGCGCGGGGCCAGTGGAGGCACGGCAGTTGGCGCACCCTTGTCGTCCACCGCCACCATCGTGAAATAACAGCTGTTGGTGTGGCGCACGAGCTTCTGGCGGATGTCTTCGGTGACGACTTTGATGCCGATCTCCATCGACGTGCGGCCGGTGAAGTTCACGGCCGCCAGGAAAGTCACCAATTCACCCACATGGATGGGTTCGCGAAACACCACCTGGTCCACCGACAGCGTCACCACGTATTGGCCGGCGTAGCGGCTGGCACAGGCGTAGGCCACCTGGTCCAGGTACTTCAGGATGGTTCCGCCGTGGACGTTTCCTGAAAAGTTCGCCATGTCCGGCGTCATCAGGATGGTCATCGACAATTGGTGGCTAAAGGCGTCGTCCATGGCGGGCGCTCATCACTAAAAAATAAAACGCCTATGGTAGCGGCAGTGGCTGTCATGGTGCCGACATCAGGGCGCGTCCTAGGGTTTATTCGCGGGCGCCGCCTGCGCGACTGGCGATGCGGCGTCGGGCAATGCCTCTTGCCCGTCGCGCACCAGTGGTGGCGGCATCCACAAGCCATCCAGCAGCGCGGGGCGCGGTTCGTACACGCGCAGCAGCAGGGTTGCCGACCCCACCGACGGTAGCGGCAACCAGTTGGCCTGCTGTTCTGGCTCGGGCGGCGCGTGGCTGAGGCGCAATTCCAGCGAACCGTCGGCGTTGTAAAGCAAGGGCGAGCGGTCACCCAGGGCATAACGGTTCAGGATATTAGCCACTGGCATGCCCTGACCGTCGTAGGCCGCCAGCGACCACAACGCGCCGGCGGGCGGCAACTGCCCGGCTTCAAAGCGCATCACGTAGTGATGCGCGCCATCAATGGGCGCACCCTGGCTGTCGGCCGCCAGCAGCAGCACGGACAAGTCTTCGGGCAGGCCGGCGCCCGGCTGGGCCTGGGCGGCCAGCGCGCGGCGCAGATAGGCGTTGCCATACACGCCCACACTGGCCGTCTCCTGCTGCCACCCGTTCAGGCTGCGCAAGCTGGCGCCCGAGGCAGCAGCCATGCGCTCGCGCGCGGCGCGCAGGCCACGTCGCATGCCTTGCTTCGCGGGGTGGTCCAGCTTGTCGAAGTCAAAGGGCCTGCCGGTTATCAATCCCACCCGGCGCAGCATGGCCAGCACTGGCTGGTCGGTGGCGTGCGGCGGGTGCTTGCGCAGCAGCGCGGCGGCGTAGGTGAAGAAGGCATCGGTCGGCATGGATTCCACCTGTTCGCGCACCGGAATCTTCAGGTCCAGGTTCGGGTCGGACCTCACGCGTTGCGATTGCGCGGGCAGGTTCCATTGCGACAGCGGCGTCAGCGTGTAGCCGTCCTGCAAGGCGTGCACGGCCGCATAGTCGGCGGGTCCGTTGGTCTGGATGAGGATCTTGGCCCAGGCGTGGCGGGTCGGTGCGTCGATGCGCGCCATGCCCGAGGGCAGCGTGCCCGTCCAGCCGGGCGGCACGATGACGGTGTTGGACTTGGCGGTGCCCGTGGTGCGCGGGCCCAGCGTGGCGAAGACGTCCGTCCACATATCCAGCAGGGTCAGCGTGGACAGCCGGCCCTGAGTGTCGGGCACCGACAGCACGACGGGGCCAGCCGTCAAATCCACCCAGCCGGTGCTGCGCAGCATGTCGGGGTTGGCCCAGGGCGAGGCCGCAACGGCGCCGGCCTGGGGCAGCGCGCGGCCATGCAGAAAGGTGTTGGCGGCCGCGCCTTTGTCGCCTTGCGACGGGTGCGTGAACTGGCGCCGGGTCAGGTCCATCGTGACCAGCGGATAAAAGTACAGATAGCCCTCCATGGCCGCTTGATGCGCGGCTTCGGTGGCGGCGGCGGCGGGGGTGGGCTGGCCGGACGCGGGGGCGGCATGCACGGTGGGGGCGGGCGTTGCAGCCAGGCAGGCAAGCAAGAGGGCCGAGAGGGCAAAGCGGTCCAGACGGTCCAGACAGTCCAAGCGGGCAAAGCAAGCAAAGCGGCGCATCGGCGTTCCAACGATCAGGCAGTGAACGCGAAATGTAGCAGCCGCCAGGCAATCCAAAATCTGCGAACAACTTCCATTTCGCTTTCATTTCCGCAGTGCAGCGTGCGTTATGCATGGCGTGGGCGTCCGCCTTGGGCATATACTTTTGCAATGTCCTTCAGGGCCGTGGGGCTTTTCCGCATCGGGCGAGCCATCAGCCTTGTTCATTCACCAGGAGAGGAGTGCTTCATGGTCAACATGAATCGCCGCCAGTTCTTCAAGGTGACGGGTGCAACCCTGGCAGGCTCCAGCCTGGCATTGCTGGGGGTAGCCCCCGGCACGGCCATGGCCGAGGTCCGCCAGTACAAACTTGCGCGCATGACTGAAACGCGCAACACCTGTCCCTACTGTTCGGTCGCCTGTGGCTTGCTGATGTACGGTCTGGGCGATGGGTCCAAGAACGCGCGCGCCAGCATCATGCACATCGAAGGCGACCCCGATCACCCCGTCAACCGCGGGACGCTCTGTCCGAAGGGGGCGGCGCTGATTGACTTCATCCATAGCCCCAACCGCCTGAAGTACCCGGAATACCGGGCGCCCGGGTCGGACAAATGGCAGCGGATGTCGTGGGACGAAGCACTCACTCGCATCACCAAACTCATGAAGGCCGACCGCGATGCGAACTTCGTGGAAAAGACCGCGGACGGCAAAACGGTCAACCGGTGGCTGACCACCGGCATGCTGGCCGCCTCGGCAAGCAGTAACGAGGTGGGCTACATCACGCACAAGACCGTGCGCAGCATGGGGATGTTGGCGTTCGATAATCAAGCACGTGTCTGACACGGCCCGACGGTGGCAGGTCTTGCCCCGACGTTTGGCCGTGGAGCGATGACGAACCATTGGGTCGACATCAAGAACGCGGACGTAGTGTTGATCATGGGCGGCAATGCCGCCGAGGCCCACCCCTGCGGGTTCAAGTGGGTGACCGAAGCCAAGGCCCATAACAAGGCGAAGCTGATCGTCGTGGATCCGCGCTTTACGCGCTCGGCATCCGTGGCGGATTTCTACGCGCCCATACGCAGCGGCACCGACATCATCTTCCTGGGTGGCGTCATCAAGTACCTGCTGGATAACGACAAGATCCAGCACGAGTACGTGCGCAACTACACCGACTTTTCCTTCATCGTGCGCGAGGACTTTGCGTTCGACGCGGGCCTGTATTCGGGCTACAACGCCGACAAGCGCACCTACGACAAGGCAAGCTGGGACTACGAGCGCGGCGACGACGGCTACGTCAAGACAGACCCGACGCTGGCGCATCCGCGCACCGTCTACCAACTGCTGAAGAAGCACTATTCGCGCTACACCGAAGACATGGTCGAGCGCGTGTGCGGCACACCGAAGGACAAGTTCCTGAAGGTGTGTGAAATGCTGGCGTCCACCGCCAGCCCCAACCGCGCGGCAACCGTGCTTTACGCACTGGGCTGGACGCAGCATTCCGTCGGCTCGCAGATCATCCGAACCGGCGCGATGGTGCAACTGCTGCTGGGCAACATCGGCATCGCGGGCGGCGGTATGAACGCGCTGCGCGGGCACTCGAACATTCAAGGGCTGACCGACCTGGGCCTGATGTCGAACCTGCTGCCGGGCTACATGACACTGCCCAACGAACCCGAGCAGGACTACGCCAAGTACATCGAGACTCGTACGTTAAAGCCGCTGCGCCCCAACCAGCTCAGCTACTGGCAGAACTACAACAAGTTCCACGTCAGCCTGATGAAGGCCTGGTGGGGCAACGCCGCCACGGCGGAAAACAACTGGGCCTTTGACTACCTGCCCAAGCTGGACAAGCTCTACGACATGCTGCAAGTCTACGAGCTGATGGTCCAGGGCAAGATGAACGGCTACATCGCACAGGGCTTCAACCCGCTGGCGGCCGCGCCCAACAAGTCCAAGATGAACGACGGCTTCGCCAAGCTGAAGTACCTGATCATCATGGACCCGCTGGTCACCGAGACCTCGGAATTCTGGCGCAACGCGGGCGAACTCAACGATGTGGACCCGTCCAAGATCCAGACCGAAGTCTTCCGCCTGCCCACCACCTGTTTTGCCGAGGAAGATGGCGCGCTGGTGAACTCCGGGCGCTGGCTGCAGTGGCACTGGAAGGGCGCCGAGCCACCCGGCGAAGCCAAGAGCGACATCGAAATCATGTCGCTCATCTTCACGCGCCTGCGCAAGATGTACCAGGAAGAAGGCGGCAAGTATCCGGACCCCATCGTCAACCTGTCCTGGCCGTACTCCAACCCGCAGAACCCCACCGCGGAAGAGCTGGCCAAGGAATATTCCGGTCGTGCGCTGGCGGACCTGGTTGACCCCAAGGACCCCACCAAGATCACCCGCAAGGGCGGCGAGCAATTGGCGGGCTTTGCGGAACTGCGCGACGACGGCACCACGGCCAGCGGCTGTTGGATCTTTGCCGGCGCCTGGGGCCCCGGCGGCAACCTGATGGCGCGGCGCGACAACAGCGACCCCACCGGCATTGGCCAGACCCTGAACTGGGCGTGGTCGTGGCCGGCCAACCGCCGCATCCTGTACAACCGCGCGTCTTGCGATGTGACGGGCAAGCCGTTCGACCCCCGCCGCAAGCTGATCAGCTGGAACGGCAAGATCTGGGCGGGCGCCGACATCCCTGACTTCAAGGGCGATGAAAACCCCGCGGGCGGCATGGGCCCGTTCATCATGAACCCGGAAGGCGTGGCGCGCTTCTTCGCGCGGGCGGGCATGGCCGAAGGGCCGTTCCCCGAACACTACGAACCCTTCGAGACGCCACTGGGCTACAACCCGCTGTACCCGAAGGCCAAGGGCGTAACCAGCAACCCCGCCGCGCGCATCTTCAAGGACGACCTGGCCGCGATGGGCACGGTGGAAAACTTCCCGTATGTGGCCACCACCTATCGCTTGACCGAGCATTTCCACTACTGGACCAAGAACGTCGAGATCAATGCGATTCTCCAGCCGGAGCAATTCGTGGAGATCGGTGACGCGCTGGCCAAGGAACTGGGCATCGCCAACGGGTCGCGGGTGAAAGTGACGTCCAACCGTGGCTACATCAAGGCGGTGGCGCTGGTCACCAAGCGCTTGCGCGCCTTGACCATCGAGGGCAAGACGGTGCACCACGTGGGCATTCCCATCCACTGGGGCTTTGTGGGCCTGGCCAGACCCGGCTTCCTTGCCAATACCCTGACGCCATTCGTGGGCGACGGCAATTCCCAAACACCGGAATTCAAGTCGTTCCTGGTCAAGGTCGAAAAGGTTTAGGAGAACCGACATGTCCATGCAATCCCTAGACATCAAGCGGCGCTCCGCCACCACCACGCCGCCGCCCGGCATCCGGGAACCTGTCACGGGTTCGGTGGCCAAGCTGATCGACGTGTCCAAGTGCATCGGGTGCAAGGCCTGCCAAAGCGCCTGTATGGAATGGAACGATCTGCGCGACGAGATCGGCACCAACGTCGGCGTCTACGACAACCCGGCCGACCTGACCGAGCATTCCTGGACCGTCATGCGCTTCTCGGAATACGAGAACCCCGCGGGCGACCTGGAATGGCTGATCCGCAAAGACGGCTGCATGCACTGCGAAGACCCGGGCTGCCTGAAGGCCTGCCCGTCGCCCGGCGCCATCATCCAGTACACCAACGGCATCGTGGATTTCCACGAAGAAAACTGCATCGGCTGCGGCTACTGCATCACCGGCTGTCCGTTCAACGTGCCGCGCATCGCCAAGAAGGACAACAAGGCGTACAAGTGCACCTTGTGCTCCGACCGCGTGGCCGTCGGCCAGGAGCCGGCCTGCGTCAAGGCCTGTCCTACCGGCGCCATCGTCTTCGGCACCAAGGAAGACATGAAGCAGCATGCCGAAGAGCGCATCGTGGACTTGAAGTCGCGCGGCTTCGACCAGGCGGGCCTGTACGACCCGCAAGGCGTGGGCGGCACCCACGTCATGTATGTGCTGCATCACGCCGATCAGCCCGGGCTGTATCACGGCCTGCCCAAGGACCCGCAGATCAGCCCCATGGTGTCGCTGTGGAAGGGCCTGGCCAAACCGGTGGGCGTGGCCATGATGGCCCTGACCGCCCTGGCGGGCTTCTTCCACTACGCCCGCGTGGGCCGTAACGAGGTGTCGGAAGAAGACGAACGCCGCGCCGAAGAGGAGATGCGTCATGACTGAAGACCGCCATCACCGCCGCATCAAACGCTATTCGCCCGGCGAGCGCACCAACCACTGGATCATCGCGCTGACGTTCATCCTGTTGGCCTTGTCCGGGCTGGCGCTGTTTCACCCGTCGATGTACTGGCTCACCAACCTGTTCGGGGGCGGTCCGTGGACGCGCATTCTCCATCCCATCATCGGGGTGGTGATGTTCGTGTGCTTCGTGGTGTTCGCCGGCCACATGTGGCGGCACAACATGCTGACGAAAGCAGACCGCCAGTGGCTCAGGCAGTTGAACGACGTGGTTGAAAACCGCGAAGAAAAGCTGCCCGAAGTCGGCAAGTACAACGCTGGCCAGAAGCTGCTTTTCTATGTGCTGGTGCTGTGCATGCTGGGCTTGTTCGTAAGCGGCATCGTGATCTGGCGCGAGTATTTCGCGTTCTATTTCCCGATCTGGGTGGTGCGGGCTGCGTCGGTCGTGCATGCGGTAAGCGCGCTGGTATTGATCTGCTCGATCATCGTGCACATTTATGCGGCGATCTGGGTCAAGGGATCCTTGACGGCGATGCTGCGCGGTTACGTGACGGCGGGATGGGCCTGGAAACACCACCGCGCCTGGTTCCGCGAGCAAGTCAAGAAATAGGGTTCGCCCGACCCGCCCGGGGCTTGCCCTCGGGTAGCCAACGGCTGCTATCCTTCTTTTCACGAAGGCTGGCAGCCGTGTTTGTTTTCTTGGAGACGCAATTGCAGCGAATTCTTCCGCGCGGTGAGATCGAAGCGCTAGACCACAATGTCATCCCCCGCGTCAGCCTGCCTGAACGCGGCTCGGTTTTTTCGACGCGCGCCGCGCGCCTGCGGCAACTGGCATCAGACAGTCCGGTGGCCGATTACCTGCTCTTGATGGCGCAACTGGTCGACGCCCAACACCGTGCCTTGCAGGATTGCGCCGCGCCCGGCGTATCCGAAGACCGACTGGCGCTGGCGCAGGCCCATGGCATGCCGCCGTTGCAGGCGGTGGGCTGGCCGCGTGACCCGATGTGGCGCGGCATCCTGGCGCGGCTGGTGGATGACGTGGCGCGCGGCCAGGGCGTGCCGGCCGAAGCCATTGACGTCTGTACGGCGCTGCGCCGCGCGGTGGACGAAGACCCCGAATCGTTGGAAGACCTGGCCGAAGCCGTGTTGTCCGAGCAGGACCAGGGCGTGGACGGCGCCGCCGCGCCCTTCGTGATGGCGGCCCTGCAGGTCTACTGGACCGATCTGGCCAGCCGCTTCGACGCCAAGCAGTTGCCGGTGGTCAGCCCCTTTGGCGTGTGCCCCGTCTGCGCCAGCCTGCCCGTGGCCAGCGTGGTGCGGGTGGGCGGCCAGTTCGAGGGCTACCGCTACCTGTGTTGCAGCCTGTGCGCCACGCAGTGGCACATGGTGCGCGTCAAGTGCACGCACTGCGAAGACGTGGAATCCGTCGCTTACCAGGCCATCGACGGCCGCGCGCCCGCCATCAAGGCCGAAACCTGCGACCACTGCCACACCTATCGCAAGATCTTCTATCAAGACAAAGACCTGTACGTTGAGCCGGTGGCCGATGACCTGGCCAGCCTGATGCTGGATGTGCTGGTGGGCGAGGCCGGCTATTCGCGTGCCAGCGGCAACCCCCTGTTGTGGCATGGCAACGAGGAATAGCATGGCCCAGCAACCGTCTGGCGGTGAAGTGGCCGCCGTTTCGGATATCCCGCCGCTGGATCGTCTGCTGAACGCCGATGCCTTGCGCGCCGCCCTCGACACGCATGGCCGCACGCAAGTGGTGGCGGCGTTGCGGCGCGACCTGGACGCCTTGCGCCAACGCGCGCTGGCGGGCGGCTTGATGCGAGCGGAACTCGAAGCCGCCGCCGTGGCGTCCCGCGTGACGGCGGCCTTGGACAAGGCCGCGCAGCCGCGCCTGCGCGCCGTCTACAACCTGACCGGCACCGTGCTGCACACCAACCTGGGCCGAGCCCTGCTGCCCGACGAAGCGGTGGCCTCGGTGATGCGCGCGCTGACCACGCCGGCCAATCTGGAATTCGACCTGGACACGGGCGGGCGCGGCGACCGCGACGACCTCATCGACGAGCTGCTGTGCGAACTGACCGGCGCCGAAGCCGCCACCGTCGTCAACAACAACGCCGCCGCCGTGCTGCTGATGCTGAACGCCCTGGCCGACCGGCGCGAGGTCGTGGTGTCGCGCGGAGAGCTCGTCGAGATCGGCGGCGCGTTCCGCATTCCCGACATCATGAAGCGCGCGGGCGCCAAGCTGGTTGAAGTGGGCACCACCAACCGCACCCACGCCGCCGACTACGACGGCGCCATCGGCCCGCGCACCGCGATGCTGATGAAAGTGCATTGCAGCAACTACGCCGTTACCGGCTTCACCAAAAGCGTGGGCCTGGCCGAGGTGGCGGCGTTGGCGCATGCCAAGGGCCTGCCCGCCACCGTGGACCTGGGCAGCGGCACGCTGGTGGACCTGACGCAGTTCGGCCTGCCGCGCGAAGACACAGTGCGTGACACCATCGCGGCGGGCGCGGACCTGGTCACCTTCAGCGGCGACAAGCTGCTGGGCGGGCCACAAGCGGGCCTGCTGGTGGGCCGCGCCGACCTGATCCGCAAGATCAAGAAGAACCCGCTCAAGCGCGCATTGCGTGTCGGCAAGCTGACGCTGGCGGCGCTGGAACCCGTGCTGAACCTGTACCGCGCGCCGGAATTCCTGGCCCAGCGCCTGACCACCTTGCGCTTGCTGACCCGGCCGCAGCGCGACATCCAGCCGCAGGCCGAACGGCTGCGCGCCGTGCTGGCGCACGCGGTGGGCACGAACTACGCGGTTGAAGCGGTGCCCATGTTCAGCCAGATCGGCAGTGGCGCTTTGCCCGTGGACCAACTGCCCAGCTTCGGCCTGGCGGCGCGCTACACCGGCAGCGGCCGCCCGGGCCGGCATCTGGACAAGCTGGAAGCACTGCTGCGCGGCTTGCCTACGCCCGTCATCGGCCGGATTGCCGACGACGCTTTGTGGCTGGACCTGCGCTGCCTGGAAGCGCGTGACGAAGCCGCCTTCGTCGAGCAACTGGCGGAGCCGCTGGCATGATCATCGGCACCGCCGGCCATATCGACCACGGCAAGACCACGCTGGTGCGCGCCCTGACCGGGGTCGACACTGATCGGCTCAAGGAAGAGAAGGCGCGCGGCATCTCCATTGAACTCGGCTACGCCTACACCCCGCTCGCCAATGGCGACGTGCTGGGGTTCATCGACGTGCCCGGCCACGAAAAGCTGGTGCATACGATGGCGGCCGGCGCCAGCGGCATCGACTTCGGGCTGCTGGTGGTGGCGGCGGATGACGGCGTCATGCCGCAGACGCGCGAGCACCTTGCCATCCTGTCGCTGCTGGGCGTGACCCAGGGCGCGGTGGCGTTGACGAAGGCCGACCGCGCCGACGCCGCGCGGCTAGACGCCGTGCGCGCCGAGATCGCGGCATTGACTACCGGCACCTTCCTGGATGGCGCACCGGTCTACGCCGTATGCGCGGCGCAAGTGGACGACGCCGGCACGGCGCAACTGAAGCAACACCTGCATGCGCAGGCCGAACACCTGCAACGGCGCGACGCCGCCGGCCTGTTCCGACTGGCGGTCGACCGCGTCTTTACACTGGCGGGCCACGGCACGGTGGTGACCGGCACGGCGCATGCCGGACAGGCGCGCGCGGGCGACGACAGCGCCGACCTGCGCGTGATGCCGGCCGGCACGCGCGTGCGGGTGCGCAGCATCCACGCGCAGAACCAGCCCAGCGACACGGGCACGGCCGGCCAGCGTTGCGCCTTGAATCTGGCCGGCATCGACAAGCAGGCCATCGCGCGTGGCGATTGGATCGCGGATGCGCGCTGCTTTCAGCCGTCGCGCCATGTTGACGTGGCGCTGACCCTGCTGCCATCGGCCGACGCGCCCTTGCGGGCCTGGGCGCCCTTGCATGTGCACATCGGCGCTGCGCGCCAGGTGGCGCACGTGGTGCCGCTGAGCGCGGAGACGCTGGCGCCGGGGCAATCGGGCTGGGTGCAACTGGTGTTCGACGAGCCGGTGTGCGCCATGCCCGGTGACCGCTACATCGTGCGCAATGCGCAGGCCACCCGCACGGTGGGCGGGGGCCGCGTGCTGGACCCCAACGCGCCAGATCGCAAGCGCCGCGCGGCGGCGCGCATGCAAGGCCTGCAGGCCTTGTCCGACATGCTGGATGGCAGCGGGCTGGAACCGGTATTGGCACATGCGCCCTTGGGCTTGGACGAAGGCGCCTTGCAGCGCCTGACCGGCAAGCCCGTGCAGGACATCGCCGCGCCGCACGGTGCCTTGTGGATCGAGCCGCGCCACGCGCAGGGCCCGCGCACGCTGATCGGGTCAGCCCATTGGGATGCGCTGCTTGGCCGCGTGGAACAGGCGCTGGCAAGCTTCCATCTAAGTGCGCCGGACGAACCCGGCCCGGACAGCGCGCGCCTGCGCCGCATGGGCATGCCAGTGGGTTCGGATGCGTTGTGGACGGCGGTGCTGGACCATTTGCAACGCGATGGGCGGGTGGCGCGCAACGGCCCCTGGCTGCATCTGCCGTCGCATACCGCCACGCTGGCCGACGAGGAAAGCGCGCTGGCGCAGCGCTTGTTGCCGCTGCTGGATGCCGGCGCATTCGATCCGCCTTGGGTGCGGGACCTGGCGCGCATGCAAGGCGAACCTGAAGAGCGTGTGCGGCAACTGATGCGCAAGCTGCTGCGGCGTGGAGAGGTCGCGCAGGTGGTGAAGGACCTGTTCTATCACCGTGACCAGATGCGCGAGCTGGCACGCCTGGCGGCCGAATTGGCCGGTCAGCCGCAAGGCCTGAACGCGGCGGTGTTCCGCGACCGCACGGGGCTGGGACGCAAGCGCGCCATCCAGATCCTGGAATTCTTCGACCGCGTGGGCTACACCCGGCGCTTGCGCGACACCCACGTCCTGCGCGGTGAAAGCGCGTATGCAGCGCTGCAAGAGGCGACGTAAAACCCGCCGCAGCCGGTATCATAGGCAGTCCGCCACGGAAGGCATCCGTGCCCGGCGGCACGGCTGGGCTTCAAACCCAGTTGGGGGCGTCAGACGTTCCCAGGTAGGTTCGACTCCTGCTGCCTTCCGCCACCTCCTTCCTTTCTGGCCCAGGCGGCGTGTCTTGCCGTCTCAGACGGACACGGGTTTCGCGCTGATCCGATACCGGAAGCCGTCGGCGTCCAGGCTGTCCAGCCGGCCCGCGCTGGTTTCGCCATTGGGGTACATCAGGAACGGCACGGGGGCGTGGGCCGAGCCCGGCAGCACGACGTCGTGGCCATGGTTGTACGCCACCCAGTTCATTTCCCAAGCGCCAAACAGCATGACGCGCGCCGCGCGCACTTTGGCGTTGGTCAAGGGCAGTTCGCCCGGCGGCTCTTCCAGCATCACCTTGCGCACATCGGCCGGGTCGACCGGCACCCAGCCATAGCCCGCCGCGTAGAACTCGGCGCGGCAGTGCTGCGCCTTGGTGACGTCGCCTGCCTTGCCCAGGCTTTTGTAGCCCAGCTCGGAGTTGGCCACGCGCACGCCATAGGCATCGCGCGCCGGAATGCCCGAGGCGCGCGCCAACGCGACGAACAGCGCATTGATGTCGGCGCATTTGCCGTTCAAGTCGTTGGCGCTAAGCATGTAATGCACGTCGCCCACGCCGCAGCCCGGCGTTGATGCGGTGCGGCACGTGTTTTCAACGACCCATTCATAGATGGCGCGGGCGCGGGCCACGTCGCCCTGGTGGCCGCGTGCGATCTGGTCGGCGGTGGCCTTGACGATGCCGTCGGTGGGTAGCAGGGCTGTCGGCTTCAAAAATTCGCGCAGTACGGCCGGGTCTTCAAGCACGGCGTTGGCCGGGGGCGGCTGCGTCAGGTCGACGCGACGGTTGCGGGTCTGGAAGCGGCTGGTCACCGTCACCCTGCGTGGTGCGCGGGCGTCCGGCCATTGCACGGCCAGCATCTGCACGTCGTAGCCGGGGGCTTGCGTCAACTGCGCGATGCCTCCGCCGCTGACGTCCCAGGTGGTGGCCACGCCGCGCTGGTAGTCCGTGTCGGTAGCGTAGGGCACCGGAATCCAGATGCGCGTGTGTGCGGCGGAGTCCGCAACGCTGATGTCGGTAGTGAGTTCAAAGCCACGCCAGCCCACGGTAACGGGCGCCTGCTGCGCGCGCAGCACCTGGGGCAACGCGGTGGTGGTGGCGGCGCACAATGCGCCAGATAAACGGAGAAAGTGTCGGCGATCCATAGAGCCCTCACGCACGGTGAAGATTGGCTGTCGGTGCGCCCGGGGCCGGGCGGCCGTCCGTTGCTGCTGAAGTCGAGCATACTGCGGCATTGCCTGCCGCCGAAACATCATAGGACCATCGGCGGGCGCGGTGCTATTCTTTTTTGATTGATCCCCGGAGACTGAAATGACCCAGGAAGTCGCGTCCGCGGCAGTGCCGCGTTTGACATCGCTATCGCACGGTGGCGGCTGTGGCTGCAAGATCGCGCCGGGCGTGCTGTCCGAATTGCTCAAGCGTTTCGGCCCCGCCGCAAGCTATCCCAACCTGATGGTCGGCACCGAAACCGCCGACGACGCGGCGGTCTACCGGCTGAACGACGAGCAGGCGCTTATCGCCACCACCGATTTCTTCATGCCCATCGTGGACGACCCGCACGACTTCGGCCGCATCGCGGCCACCAACGCGCTGTCGGATGTGTACGCCATGGGCGGCACCCCCATCATGGCGTTGGCCATTGTCGGCATGCCGATCAATGTGCTGCCGCACAGCGTCATTGCCGAGATCTTGCGTGGCGGCGAATCGGTTTGCGCGGAAGCGGGCATTCCGGTGGCGGGCGGGCACAGCATTGATTCGGTCGAGCCCATCTACGGCTTGGCCGTGATGGGGCTGGTGCACCCCAGCCGCGTCAAGCGCAACGCCGACGCGCGCGCGGGCGATGTGCTGATCCTGGGCAAGGGGCTGGGCGTGGGCATCTTGTCGGCCGCGCTGAAAAAGAACCGCCTGGATGACGCCGGCTACCGCGTGATGATCGACACAACGACCCGGCTGAACCGGCCCGGCGCCGCCTTGGCGACGCTGGACGGCGTGCATGCCGTCACCGATGTCACCGGCTTTGGCCTGGCGGGCCACGCACTGGAAATGGCGCGCGGCGCGAAGCTGACGGCGCGGTTGCGCCTGGACGCGCTGCCGTGGTTGCCGGGGGTGGAAGCCTTTGCGGCGGATGGCGTGATTACGGGCGCATCGGGCCGCAATTGGGCGTCTTATGGTGAATCCGTGCAATTGGGCGCCAATGTGAGCGACACGCACCGCGCCTTGCTGACCGATCCGCAAACCTCGGGCGGGCTGTTGGTGTCATGCGCGCCGGAAGCGGCCGATGCGGTGCTGGCGCTGTTTCACAGCCAGGGCTTCGACGACGCCACGGTGGTGGGCGAAATGCTCGAAGGCGATGCGCGGGTGTTGGTGGAATAAGCGTGGAATAGGCGTGGAACAAGCGGGCGGACTGAGCGGCGGACTGAGCGGCGGACTGAGCGGCGGGCCGAGCAGGTGGGCTGACAGGCTCGGGCCGCCTCAAGCTGCCCGATGTTGCGCTCAAGCTCGCAGATCTTGCGCGGTGGTCGTGGCTTGCTCGATCAGCCATTGGGCCACGACGTCGGCGTCGGGCGTGCTGCGGCGCGCGTTGCGAACCAGCCAATAAGCCAGTTCGGTGGCGTGGGCGGTCTGGCTGCCCACCGCTTGCAGCCGGCCGTCGGCCAACATGGGCGCAATCAAGGCCAGCCGGCCCAGCGCAATGCCATGGCCGGCCAAGGCCGCCAGCACGATCTGGTCGTACTGGTTGAAACGCAGCATGCCCCGGGCACGCGTGCGGCCCAGCCCGCGCGCGCTCAGCCATTCCGACCATTGCAGCCAGGGCCGCGTCGGGTCGTCGAATTCCAGCAGGACATGGCGTTGCAGTTCACGCGCGTCGAGCTCGCACGCGTTCAGCGACGGGTGAGCCACCGGCACCACCGACTCCCCGAACAGCCAAACGGCGGCGTCCGGCACCTTGTCGCGCGGGCTATAGCGGATGGCGATGTCCACGCTTTCACGATCAATGTCGATCAGCCGGTTGTCGGCCGCCACGCGCACGTCGATGTGCGGATGCGCCGCCTGGAATGCCCCCAGGCGAGGCAGCAGCCATAACGAGGCCACGCCGATGGTGGTGGTGACGGTGACCGGGGTGCGCCGTTCGGGCGCGCGCAGTTGTTCGGTCAGCTCACCCAATTGGCTGAGCCACTCGTCGGCCATGCGGAACAGTTGCGCGCCTTCGGACGTGAACGACACGCTGCGAAAGCCACGCACCAGCAGGGACACGCCCAGATGTTCTTCCAGCGCGCGGATCTGGCGGCTGACGGCGGACTGCGTCACGTGCAGATCCTGCGCGGCCAGGGTGATGCTCATGCGGCGGCCCACGGCGACAAAGCCTCGGACCAAATCCAGCGGTGGGAGCTTGGCTAGCGGGTATGGCATTCGTGAAACTCATGCGTGTTGAACGGAAATGTCGCTTGAGGAATAGTACGCCGACAGCGTTCAATGGCAAGCATGCGATGGGCGAATGGGCTAGGCCCTGATGCCTGACGTGATCGCCGCCGTCGCGGCCTGGGGGTTGCCATGATTCAGCTACGCTGCACCACGGGAATGTCATTCCGTTTGAATGACGGCTCGACTATGCTGCTCAAGCGCGCTTCGGGCGTTCGCATCGTGTGCCATGCCGGCGCCGTGTGGATTTCCGAATACCGCCGCTTCGATGACAGCGTGCTGCAAGCGGGCGACTCGCTTACCGTCGCCAGCGATCGCGATGTCGTGCTCAGCGGCCTGCCGGATGCGCAGGTCGCGCTACTTTCCCAGCCGGAGTCTCCCGAATGACCACGCCTTTGCCCGATGGCCCCCGCATGCAGATGTGGTTCGATTTTGCCAGCCCATACAGCTATCTGGCGATCGAGCGCATCGACGCCCTGGCGCGCGACGCCGGCGTGCGGGTTGACCTGCGCCCCTTTTTGCTGGGGCCGATTTTTCAGGCGCAGGGCTGGAACGATTCGCCGTTCCGGCTGTTTCCGGGCAAGGGCGCGTACATGATGCGCGACATCGCGCGCCTGGCCGACAAGTACGGCGTGGTCTACAAGCGCCCGCGTCTGTTTCCGCGCATGAGCGTGCTGCCGGCCCGCATTGCGTTGCTGGGTCAGGATGAGCCCTGGTGCCGGGATTTCTGCGTGGCGGTGTTTCGCGCCAACTTCCAGCACGACGAAGACATCCAGGCGGAAGACGTGGTGCACGCTTTGCTGAACAGCCTGTCGCTGGACGCCGACGCGCTGATCGCGCGCGCCAAGTCCGAGGCCGCCAAGGAAGCCTTGCGCCGCCAGGTGGATCGGGCGCGCGACCTGGGTCTGTTCGGCGCACCCACGTTTTTTGTGGGCGATGAAATGTTCTGGGGTAATGACCGGCTGGAGGATGCGCTGGATTGGGCGCGGCGCGGGCAGGGCTGATTCACAGCCTGGCGCGCTATCCCTTCGTCACGGGCGCCACGCGCGCCCATTCGTCGTCCGAATACAGTCGCGAGCGCAGCAGAAAGCGCTTGCCTTCCGCGCTGTCCAGCGAAAACGCGCCACCGCGTCCGGGCACGGCGTCGATGATGAGCTGGGTATGTTCCCAGTACGCGAACTGGTCCTCGCCCATGTAGAACGGGCAGCCTTCAAGCTGGCCCAGCAACACGTCCGACCCGCCCACCATGAACTCGCCTTGTGCATAGCACATGGGCGAACTGCCATCGCAGCAACCGCCCGATTGGTGGAACATCAGCGCGCCGTGCTTGGCGCGCAACGTGTCGATCAACTGGCGCGCCGCGTCGGTCGCGACCACGCGCGGGGTGGGTTCATCCATGGAGTTTTCCTTGTCGCTTGCCTGGCGGCATTCCTTACTGCAAATACGCGCACCGGACCCCAGAGCCCGGTGCGCGTGTCGCGGTGTGATGCTTAGAAGAAACCCAGCTTCTTCGGCGAATAGCTCACCAGCAGGTTCTTCGTCTGCTGGTAGTGGTTGAGCATCATCTTGTGATTCTCACGCCCGATGCCCGACTGCTTGTATCCGCCAAACGCCGCATGCGCGGGATAGGCGTGATAGCAGTTGGTCCACACTCGGCCTGCCTTGATGGCGCGTCCCATCCGATAGCAGGTGTTGGCGTCGCGCGACCATACGCCCGCGCCCAGCCCATACAGCGTGTCGTTGGCCAGCGCCAGCGCGTCGTCGGCATCCTTGAACGTCGTCACCGCGACGACCGGCCCAAAGATTTCCTCCTGGAACACGCGCATCTTGTTGTGGCCCTTGAAGACCGTGGGCTGCACGTAGTAGCCGCCTTCCAGCGCGCCCTGCATCTGCGCGCGCGAGCCGCCCGCCAGCACGTCGGCGCCTTCCTGCTTGCCGATGTCCAGGTACGACAGAATCTTTTCCAACTGCTCGGTGGATGCCTGCGCGCCCAGCATGGTGTCGCCGTCCAGCGGGTTGCCCTGCTTGATCTCGGCCACGCGCTTCAAGGCGCGTTCCATGAACTTGTCGTAGAGCGATTCCTGGATCAGCGCGCGGCTGGGGCAGGTGCACACTTCGCCCTGGTTCAGCGCAAACATCACGAAGCCTTCCACGGCCTTGTCCAGGAAGTCGTCGTCTTGCGCGGCTACGTCGGCAAAGAAAATGTTGGGCGACTTGCCGCCCAGTTCCAGCGTGACGGGAATGATGTTCTGCGAGGCGTACTGCATGATCAGCCGGCCGGTGGTGGTTTCCCCGGTGAAGGCGATCTTGGCGATGCGCTTGCTGGAGGCCAGCGGCTTGCCCGCTTCCAGGCCAAAGCCCGTCACCACGTTCAGCACGCCGGGGGGCAGAATGTCGGCTATCAGTTCCATCAGCAGCAGGATGCCCAGCGGCGTCTGTTCGGCGGGTTTGAGAACCACGCAGTTGCCGGCCGCCAGCGCGGGCGCCAGCTTCCACGCCGCCATCAAGATGGGGAAGTTCCACGGAATGATCTGTCCCACCACGCCCAGCGGTTCGTTGAAGTGATAGGCGACCGTGTCGCTATCGATTTCCGACAAGCCGCCTTCCTGGCTGCGGATGCACGAGGCGAAGTAGCGGAAGTGGTCGATGGCCAGCGGGATGTCGGCGGCGCGGGCTTCGCGTATCGGTTTGCCGTTGTCCCAGGTTTCGGCGGTGGCCAGGCGTTCCAGGTTGGCTTCCATGACGTCGGCAATCTGCATCAGCATGCGCGCGCGTTCGGCCGCCGGGGTCGCACCCCATTTCGGCGCGGCGCGGTGCGCGGCGTCCAGCGCCAGCTCGATGTCGCGGTCCTTGGAGCGCGCGTTACGCGTCAACACCTGGCCGGTCACCGGCGTCACGTTGTCAAAGTATTCGCCGTCAGCCGGCTTCTGCCATTTGCCGTCGATGAAGTTGTCGTACTGCGTTTTCAGGTCCAGACGGGTGCCGTACGTGTCCGGGGTGATGCGGGTCGCGATGTCCATGCTTGTCTCCGATATTGTTGGGATTGCGGCAGTGGGCTGCCTGCTTCTTATCAAGCAAAGAGCATGCCAAGCTTGGGGCTTCCCCGCTGGACAGTGCGGCCTCCCGCGTGCGAAAGTTGATTTCGACGCGCCCCGACGGGCGTGCACGATTTTTGCCCTTTCAAGATGACGTTTTTTGCGACGTTGTCGCGGAACAGGTGTCGCAGAACACCCGTCCAAGGAGACATGCATGGCCAGTCAATCCCGTCAGCACGCGCTGACGCAAGCGCGCCTGCTGTTCAACCAGCAGGGAGCGGTGCCCGGCGGCATCGTCGCTGAACCCATCCTGCGATCGTGGCGGCGCTGCGCCGATTTGGGCTTTGACATGCGTGGCGTGCGCCGCGCCGAACTCATGACGCAAGGCGAACTGCGCGAAGCCCAGCAGCGCAACGAGGCTCTGCGCCGGCTGTCCGAACCCGCCATGTCCTACCTGCGCCGTCAGGCCGGCGGCAATGGCAATCTGGTGATCTTGTCGGACGCGCAAGGGCTGGTGCTGGACAGCGATGGCGACACCAGCTTCGCCAGCCGCGCGTCCCGCGTGGCGCTGATGCCCGGCGCGCCCTGGGACGAGGCCGCCGCCGGCACCAACGCCATCGGCACCGCGCTGGTCGAAGGCCGGCCCATCGCCGTGCATGGCGCGGAACATTACTTTGAACCCAATCGCATCCTGACCTGCGCGGCCGTGCCCATCACTGACAGTGAAGGGCGCATGCTGGGGGTGCTGGACCTGTCCAGCCAGGCGCGCGACGTTCGCCCGGATGTGCTGGCACTGGTGCGCGCGGCCGTGGACGTGATCGAACACCGGCTGTTCGAACAAGCCTACGAACATTACGCCGTGCTGCGCCTGCATGCCGATGCGTCCGGCCTGGGCGCGCCGGGCGAGGGCTTGCTGGCGTTTCAGGGGGATGTGTTGATTGGCGCGAACCGCCGCGCCTTGCAGGCCTTGGGCCTAGCCGCGACCGCCTTGGGCGTGTACCGCTACGCCGATGTCTTCGACGGCGAGCTGGAACGCTGCCCAGACGCGGCCGGCCGCGTGCAGGCGCGCGCGGGCACGAGCTACCACGCGCGCCTGCGGCTGCCGCGTTCGCGCCCGCCGCGACCGGCGGCGCCCGCGCTGCCGCTTACCGAGCCGCCCACCGAGGCCAAGCGCCCCGTGGCGCCCAGCTTCGACGCGGCCACCCTGGGCGCGTTGGCGCGTGCCGTGCATTTGTCGGATGCGGGCGTGTCGATTTTGCTGCAAGGCGAAACCGGCGTGGGCAAGGAAGTGTTTGCCCGCGAATTGCATGCGCGCGGCAAGCGCGCGGCAGGGCCGTTCGTGGCGGTCAATTGCGCGGCGCTGCCCGAAAGCCTGATCGAATCCGAACTGTTTGGCTACGAGGACGGCGCCTTCACGGGCGCGCGTCGCCAGGGCAGCAAGGGCTTGCTGCGCCAGGCGCATGGCGGCGTGTTGTTCCTGGATGAAATCGGCGATATGCCGCTGCTGCTGCAATCGCGTTTGCTGCGTGTGCTGCAAACGCGTGAAGTGTCGCCGCTGGGCGCGGCGCGGCCGGTGCCGGTGGACTTTGCGCTGGTGTGCGCCACCCATCGCCCGCTGGCGCATGAGGGGGCGGATGCGCCGGTGCGTCCTGACCTGTATTTCCGTATCGCCGAATACACGGTCACGCTGGAACCGCTGCGCGCGCGCGCCGATCGCCTGGAATTGCTGCGCGGGCTATGGGCGGCGCAAGGCCCTGGGCCGATGCTGCCGCCGCACATTGAAGCGTTGCTGGCGGCGTATCCCTGGCCGGGTAACTACCGGCAACTGGCGGCGGTGCTGCGCAACATGCATGTGTTGGCGGGGCCATCGGGCGTGGTGGATGCCGACATGTTGCCGGCCGAGTTGTTGCAGGCCAAGGTGTCGCCGACCGCATTGTTGTCGGCTTCGGTGCTGCCGACCTCATCGATGCCAACCGCGGCCGCGCGTCACGACGACACGGCCGCGCCCGCTTCCGCAAACAGCGGCATGGAAGATCTGCAATCGATCACCGACACGGCGATCCGCGACGCACTCGCCGCGCACGGCGGCAATGTCAGCCGCGCGGCGCGGGCCCTGGGTGTGCACCGCAGCACCGTGTACCGGCGCGCGGGCGGGCTGGGCTTGCCGCGATCACGCTAGGCCCTGGACCTCTTGGCTTTGGACATATCGGCCCTGGATGTCTGGGCCATGACGTCTGGCCCATGACCTCTGGGCCCCTGGCCCAGAGCCCGTGGCGCCTTAGTGCATCAGGCGGGCAAGTTCGCTGCCCGGGTCCTTGGCGCGCATGAAGGCTTCACCCACCAGGAAGGCGTTGACCTGGTGGTCGCGCATGAGCTTGACGTCTTCGGGCTTGAGAATGCCGCTTTCGGTCACGACGCGCTTGCCCGCCGGAATGTTGGGCAGCAGGTCCAGCGTGTTCTTCAGGCTGGTTTCGAAGGTGCGCAGGTTGCGGTTGTTGATGCCCAAAAGCGGCGTCTTCATCGTCAGCGCCACGTCCAGTTCACGGGCGTCATGCACTTCCACCAGCACGTCCATGCCCAGTTCCATCGCCAGCGTTTCGTAGTCGCGCAATTGCGACGGCGTCAACGCGGCCACGATCAGCAGCACGCAGTCGGCGCCCATCGCGCGTGCGGCGATGATCTGATAGGAGTCGATCACGAAGTCCTTGCGCAGCACGGGCAGCGAGCAGGCCGCGCGCGCCTGGCGCAGGTGGTCGTGCGAACCCTGGAAGAACTGCACGTCGGTCAGCACCGACAGGCAGGCCGCGCCATGCACGGCATAGGACGACGCAATGTCCGCGGGGGCGAAGGTGTCGCGCAGCACGCCTTTGGACGGTGATGCTTTCTTGATTTCAGCGATGACGCCGGCCTTGCCCTGCGAGATCTTGTCTTCGATGGCTTGCGCGAAACCGCGCACGTCCTGGCGAGCCTGCGCTTCGCGCAGGACTTCGGCTTCGCTGCGCATCTGGCGAGCGGCGGCGACTTCCTCGACCTTGACGGCGAGGATCTTCGCGAGAATATCGTTCATTTCTGGAATTTCCGGGTATATGCGCAGAATTCTTCCAGCTTGGCTCGCGCCGCGCCGGTGGCGATCAGTTCAAATGCTAGCGCTAAGGCTTCGGGAATGGAATCGGCTTTATTGCCGGCGTAGATGGCAAGTCCTGCATTCAGGGCGACGATGTCGCGGGCCGTGCCCTCGACATTTTCCAGCGCCTCGATGACAAGTTCGCGTGACTGCTCGCGATTGGACACCTTGATGGACCGGTTGGACATCATGGATAGCCCGTAGTCCTCGGGATGGATTTCATATTCCCGTATTTGACCATCTTTCAGCTCGCCCACCAGCGTGGCCCCGCCCAGCGAGGCTTCGTCCATGCCGTCCTTGCCATGCACCACCAGCACATGGCGCGAACCCAGCCGTTCCAGCACGCGCACCTGGATGCCGACCAGGTCAGGGTGGAACACGCCCATCAACTGGTTGGCGGCGCCGGCCGGATTGGTCAGGGGGCCGAGAATATTGAAGATGGTGCGTACGCCCAATTCCTTGCGCACGGCGGCCACGTTTTTCATGGCGCCGTGATGCGCGGGCGCGAACATGAAGCCGATGCCGGTGGCCTGGATGCACTCGGCCACTTCGTCGGGCGTCAGCACCAGGTTGGCGCCCAGTGCTTCCAGCACGTCGGCGCTGCCGCTGGACGACGAGGCGCTGCGGTTGCCGTGCTTGGCAATCGGCACGCCGGCGGCGGCCGCCACGAACATGGCGGTGGTCGAGATGTTGAAGGTGTGGCTGCCGTCGCCGCCCGTGCCGCACATGTCCAGCAGGTCTTGCGGGTTGGGCGTGACGACCGGCGTGGCGAACTCGCGCATGACCTGCGCGGCGGCGGTGATCTCGCCAATGGTTTCCTTTTTGACGCGCAGGCCCATCAAGAGCGCGCTGGCGATTTGCGGCGACATCTCGCCGCGCATCAGCATGCGCATCAGATGCAGCATTTCGTCGTGGAAAATTTCGCGGTGTTCAATGCAGCGCGTCAGGGCTTCGGTGGGGGAAATGGTCACGGTGCGTCCTTCTTGTCTTAGGCGAGGTTCAGGAAATTGCGCAGCAGGGCATGGCCGTGTTCGCTGAGCACGGACTCGGGGTGAAACTGTACTCCGTACAGCGGCAGGGTCTTGTGGCGCACACCCATGATGTCGCCGTCGGGCGCCGTGGCCGTCACGGCCAGGCAGTCGGGCAGGGTGGCGGGGTCGATGGTCAGCGAGTTGTAACGGATCACGGTGTACGGCGTGGGCAGGTCGGTGAAGATGTCGGTGCCGGTGTGCGAGATCTGCACCGTCTTGCCGTGCATGATCTGCTGGGCGCGCACGATGTCGCCGCCGTAGGCCGCGCCAATGGCCTGATGGCCCAGGCATACGCCCAGAATCGGCTTCTTGCCGGCAAACGCCTGGATGGCGGCCACTGAAATACCGGCTTCAGCAGGCGAGCACGGGCCGGGCGACACGCAGATGCGGTCGGGGTTCAGCGCGCTGATCTCTTCCAGCGTGATCTGGTCGTTGCGCGCCACGCGCACGTCTTCGCCGAGTTCGCCAAAGTACTGGACCAGGTTGTAGGTAAACGAATCGTAGTTATCAATCATCAACAGCATTTTTTTCTCCGTGCGGGCGGTGTCGTCTGGCCGGGGCCGGGATCAGATGGGTTCGTCCAGGCCGTGCTGGACCTGCTCGGCGGCGCGCAGCACCGCGCGGGCCTTGGCTTCGGTTTCAGCGTATTCGGCTTCGGGGTTGGAGTCGGCCACGATGCCGGCGGCGGCTTGCACGTACAGCGTGCCGTCCTTGATGACGCCGGTGCGAATGGCGATGGCCACGTCCATTTCACCGCCATAGCTCAGGTAGCCCGCAGCCCCGCCGTAGATGCCGCGGCGCACGGGTTCCAGTTCGTCGATGATCTTCATGGCTTCCACCTTGGGCGCGCCCGTCAGGGTGCCGGCGGGGAAGGATGCGCGCAGCACGTCCATGCTGCTCATGCCGGGGTTCAGGTTGCCGGTGACGTTGGACACCAGGTGCATCACGTGCGAATAGCGTTCGATGACCATGGTGTCGCTGACCTTGACCGAGCCCACTTCAGCCACGCGACCCACGTCGTTGCGCGCCAGGTCGATCAGCATCACATGTTCGGCCACTTCCTTGGGGTCGGCCTTCAGTTCGGCGGCCAGCGCCGCGTCTTCCTGGGGCGTGGCGCCGCGCTTGCGGGTGCCGGCCAGCGGGCGGATGGTGATCTGCGACTTGGGCACACCGTTGTCCACCACACTTTCCTGGCGCACCAGGATCTCGGGCGACGCGCCCACCACCTGGAAGTCACCGAAGTTCCAGAAGTACATGTAGGGCGAGGGGTTCAGCGAACGCAGCGCGCGGTAGAGGGACAGCGGGGAATCGCGGAAGGGCTTGGCAATGACCTGGCCGATCTGCACCTGCATCAGGTCGCCGGCGGCAATGTGTTCCTTGGCGCGGTGCACGGCGGCCAGATAGTCTTCTTTCTTGAAGTCGCGCCGTTCTTCGGTCTGCATGCTGGCGTGGCTGTACGGAATTTCAACAGGGCGTCGCAGGCGGGCGCGCAGGTCATGCAGGCGCTGCTGGGCGCGGCTGTAGGATTCGGGCTGGCTGGGGTCGGCGTACACCATCAGGTAGATGCGGCCGGCCAGGTTGTCGACGATGACCAGTTCATCCACATGCATCAGCATCAGGTCGGGCGTACCGCCTTCCATGCCGGCCGGGAACGGTTTGACGGCAGGCCCCAGGCAGGGCTCGATGTGGCGCACGGTGTCGTAGCCGAAGTAGCCGGCCAGGCCGCCGCAAAAGCGCGGCATGCCCGGGCGCAGCGCCACCTTGAAACGGCTTTGGTATTGCTCGATGAAGGCCAGCGGGTCGCCTTCGTGCGTTTCCACCACCTTGCCGTCGTGCAGCACTTCCGTCAGCGTGCCGCTGGCGCGGATCACGGTGCGGGCGGGCAGGCCGATGAAGGAATAGCGACCGAAGCGCTCGCCGCCCACCACGGATTCCATCAGGCAGGTCATGCGGCCGGCCAAGGGGCCCGCGTGCGCCAGCTTCAGGTAGATGCCCAGCGGGGTATCCAGGTCGGCGTAGGTTTCGGCCACCAGCGGGATGCGGTTATAGCCTTGTGCGGCGAGGGCCTTGAATTCGATTTCGGTCATGTCGGGTCTCGTGAGCGATTTTTGATTTGCTTTCAGACCGGGCGCACAACAAAAAAGCCCGGTCCAGGTGTCTGGTTCCGGGCTTGGCTCTGTGTTTACACAGCTACGGCACTAGGCGGCATACGCGTCCAGGGCCGGGAGGGATCATCGCCACCCGGAAGACAAACGCCACCAGCGCCACGAGGCGCTGAGCATTTGGTTCTGGGGGTAGGCGTTCATTGATCTGGCTGTGTATTCAGGTATTGGGGTATTGCGGCTGTTGTCGATGTACCGATGTTCAGTTTGCAGCACCGATCAGCAGGCGATTTTCGCGGCGTTCTGGTTTTGGTTCCAGAGCGCCACCCACTGGGCGGCGTCAACAAGCGTGTCAACTATACCATCGACATCCAGCTCTCGCACGTCACGACCTTCGTTGTAGCCATAAGGCACCACCAGCACCTGCGTGCCGGCCGTGCGGCCCGCCTGGGCGTCGTTGATGGAGTCGCCGATGGTGACGGCTTCGCCCACCGCCACGCCCAGCAGCTCGCAGGCGTGCACGACCTGGTCCGGGTCGGGCTTGCGGCGCACGCAGGTGTCACCGCAGACAACCACGTCGAAAAAGCCCGCCAAGCCGGTGCGCTGCAACAGCGGCAGCGTGAATTCGGTGGGCTTGTTGGTGACGACGGCCAGCTTCAGGCCCTGGTCGCGCATGTGCTTCAGGCCGTCGATGACGCCGGGGTAGATCTGGGCGCGTTCGCCGTTGACCAGGTGGTAGTGGCGATAGAAGGACTCGCGGGCACGGGCGAATTCCTCGGGCGAGGGGTCGGCGGCATCCAGGCTGCCCGCAAGGCTGCGGCGGACCAGATTGTCGACACCCTTGCCCACGAAGGTGGCCACCACGTCTTGGCGCAGCACGGTCATGCCGAGGTCCACGCGCATGGCGTTGGCGGCGAAGGCCAGGTCGGGAATGGAGTCCAGCAGGGTGCCGTCCAGGTCCAGCAGCGCGGCGCGAAAAGCGGTCATGTCGATTCTTCCTGGGGCTTAGACGGCGGTGGTTTCGCCGATGGCGATCTGTTCGCGCATGGACTTGATGATGCCGGCGTAGTCCGGCTTGCCGAAAATGGCGGAGCCGGCCACGAAGGTGTCGGCGCCCGCGCGGCGGATTTCGGCGATGTTGTCGATTTTGACGCCGCCGTCCACCTGCAGCACGATTTCCTGGCCGCCCGCCTGGGTCCAGGCGTCGATCCGGGCGCGCGCTTCGCGCAGCTTGGTCAGCGCGCCGGGAATGAAGCTCTGGCCGCCAAAGCCCGGGTTCACCGACATGATCAGGATCAGGTCGATCTTGTCCATGACGTAGTCCAGGTACGACAGCGGCGTGGCGGGGTTGAAGACCAGGCCGGCCTTACAGCCGTTTTCGCGGATCAAGGACAGAGTGCGGTCCACGTGGCGGCTGGCATCAGGGTGGAAGCTGATGTAGTCGGCGCCCGCCTTGGCGAACATCGGCACCAGGTCGTCCACCGGCTCAACCATCAGATGCACGTCAATCGGCACCTGCACATGGGGGCGGATCGCCGCGCACACCATCGGACCGATGGTCAGATTGGGGACATAGTGGTTGTCCATCACGTCCACGTGGATCCAGTCTGCGCCGGCGGCGACAACGTTGCGGACTTCCTCGCCCAGACGGGCGAAGTCAGCCGACAGGATGCTGGGGGTGATGCGAGTGGAGGCCATGGAGGATGACATGATGTTCGGGATTGGGGAGGGCATAATGTGCCATTATTGCAGTTTGAGGCGCGGGTTCGGGCAAGGCCCGGTTTCGCGGGACCGAAATCTGCGTCTCTTATACACGTTCCCATACGTCTCCCAAATGTCTCCCAAGCGCCCGGCGCCGTTCTGTGGCCCGGGGCGTCCAGCCACACAGGAAGGACTGTGAAACCTTACGACCTGAGCGTCTCTGTCTCTCCGCGCTTCGTGCCTGAACAGTCTGATCCCAGCGAACAGCAATTCGTCTTTGCCTATACCGTGCGCATCACCAATACGGGCGAGCATCCCGCCCAGGTGATCAGCCGCCACTGGGTCATCACCGACGGCAACCAGCGCGTGCAGGAAGTGCGCGGGCTGGGTATTGTGGGCCAGCAGCCCCTGTTGGCGCCCGGCGAAACCTTCGAATACACCAGCGGCTGTCCGCTGCCCACGCCAGTGGGCACGATGCGTGGCACCTACCATTGCGTTGGCGAAAACGGCATCCCGTTCGAAGTGCCGATCTCGGAATTCGTCCTGGCCATGCCTCGCACCCTGCATTGAATGGTCCGCCCGTCGCCCGTCGCCCGTCGCCCGTCGCCTGCTTTTTCCCTTTGCTCATGAAGCGCATTCTTAGTCTGTCCCTGCTGTCCATCCTGCTGGCGGCATGTTCCACCCCGTCGGATATTCCTCCTGATGCCGGCGGTTCCGGTATTCCCGGCGTGCCCACCCCGGCGGCCGACGGCCCGCTGGTGGTGCCGCAACTATCGGCGCTGCGCGATACGCCGCCTCGTGCGCTGGCCGGCAAGTTCAAGCCCGCCAACTGGTCCGAAATGCCGGGCTGGACGTCCGACGACCTGACCCGGTTCTGGCCCTTGTTCCTGCGTAACTGCAAGGGTTTGATGCGCCAGACCAGCGGCAACCTGGCCGCGCCCGCGCGCGCCACACCGCGCGTCTGGCAGCCTGTGTGCGCCGCCGCCATCGACCCGGCCCGCGCCCCGGCCGCCGGTGACGGCGAAGGCGTGCGCCGCTTCCTGCAAACCTATTTGCAGCCCTGGCGCCTGAACGCCGCCGATGGCAAGCCCGCCGCGAACACGGTCACCGGCTATTACGAACCCCTGGTGCGCGGCTCGCGTCGCCAGGGCGGCAAGTATCAGTGGCCGCTCTACGCCGTGCCGGCCGACCTGCTGACGATCGACCTGGGGTCGGTGTACCCGGACCTGGCCGGCAAGCGCGTGCGCGGCAAGCTGGACGGCAAGCGCGTCGTGCCTTACGACACCCGGGCGGCCATCGAGTCCTCCGGGCGCAAGCCCCCGGTGGTGGTCTGGGTGGACGACCCGGTGGATAACTTCTTTCTGCAGGTGCAGGGTTCCGGCCGCGTGCAACTGACCGATGGGCCCGACGCCGGCAAGACGATCCGGGTGGCCTACGCCGACCACAACGGCCAGCCCTATGCGTCCATCGGCCGCTGGTTGATCGACCGTGGCGAGCTGAGCGCCGATCAGGCGTCCATGCAGAACATCCGCGCCTGGGCGCAGCGCAACCCCAAGCGCGTGCCCGAGATGCTGAACGCCAACCCGGCGGTCGTGTTCTTCCGCGAAGAGCCGGTCATTGACCCCGAACAAGGGCCCAAGGGCGCCTACGCGATTCCGCTGTCTCCCATGCGCTCCATCGCGGTGGACGCCACCTTCGTGCCGCTGGGCACGCCGGTCTACCTGAGCACGACCTTCCCGGCCTCTGACCGGCCGCTGCAACGCCTGGTGTTCGCGCAGGACACGGGTACGGCCATCCGGGGCGCCGCGCGCGCCGACTTCTATTGGGGTTACGGCGAAGAAGCTGGCCAGCAGGCGGGTCGCATGAAACAACGGGGCCAGATGTGGGTGCTGTGGCCCAAGCAAGCGGGGGAGCCCTCGGCAAGATGAGCCATCAAATCGTTGTTTGCGGGGCCGGCATCGTCGGCCTGTCCACCGCCCTGGCGCTAGCCCGGCGCGGCCAGCGCGTTGCCGTGCTGGCGCCGCGCGCGGCAGTGCCCGCGGCGGACCCCAACCGCTACCACCCGCGCGTCTACGCCATTTCGCCCGCCAGCCAGCGTTTTCTGGCTGACCTGGGCGTCTGGGACGCCATGCCCGCCGCCCGGCTGATGCCGGTCGAGGCCATGGAGATCCATGGCGACGCCGACGGGCAGGTCAACCTGAACGCCTGGCAGGCGGCGTTGCCGCAACTGGCCTGGATCGTTGAGTCCGGCGAAATTGAGCGTGTGCTGATCCAGGCCGTGCGGATGTTCGGCATTCCCTGGCTGGAAGACCGCTGCACCGGCTACCAGGATGGCGCGGTCGATACCGAAAGCGGTGCGCGCATCCAGGCTGAACTATTCGTGGGCGCCGACGGCGCGGCCTCGCCGCTGCGCACGGCGGCGGGCCTGAAGCACGACGCGGTCTCGTACCACGATACCGGCCTGGTGGTGCATCTGGACGCCGAACACGCTCACCATGGCACGGCCTTCCAATGGTTCCGTGACGACGGCGTGCTGGCGCTGCTGCCTTTGCCCGATACCACCGATGGCCCGCAGGTGTCGATGGTGTGGTCCATGCGCAGCGAACTGGCGCAGGGCCTGCTGGCCTTGCCTCCCGACCAACAGGCCACGCGCCTGGAAACCTTGTTGGCCGATGCCGCCGAGGGCCGGCTGGGCCGCCTGAAGGTCCGCAGCAAGTTGCACGGCTTTCCGCTCACGCTGGAGCGCGCCCAGATGGTGGCGCCCGGCATTGCGCTGGCCGGCGACGCCGCGCACCGCCTGCATCCGCTGGCGGGGCAGGGGTTGAACCTGGGGCTGGGCGACGTCGAGGCGCTGGCCCGCACGGTGGCGGGGCGCGAGCCGTACCGATCGGCGGGCGACATCCGGGTCTTGCACCGCTACCAGCGTGCGCGTGCCGAGCCGGTGCTGGCCATGCGCCTGGCCACCGACGGCTTGCACAAGCTGTTCGCCTCGCGCGCCACGCCCCTGGTGTGGCTGCGCAACGCCGGCATGCACTGGGTGGAAAAAGCGCCCCTGATCAAGCGCCGCCTGATCGCCGGGGCCTCGGCCAATTGATACGGCTTCTAGGCGCGCGCCTTGTGGTGCGCGCTTTGAGGTTTTCTTTTGGAACCTTGAAGGGCGGCTGGCGTCTGAAGGACACTCCGCCTTTCCGCGTCGCCCCGGCAAGTCGTCCGGCCCGGCTCCCTGCCGGATGAGTTACGCTTTTCCCCAAAGAACACGATAAGTACAGGAGCACCCATGACTTTCCGCATCTCCGCCACGCTGGCGGCTTGTTTCCTGGCCGGCGGGCTGGGCTTGTCCGCCTCGGCGCTGGCACAGTCGCCCGCTCAAGGCGCCAAGACCATTTCCACCGACTCGGTCGGCCAACCCGGCAAGGGCGAGAAAAGCGTGTCGACGCCGCAGCTCGACGCCGTCAAGGAACGCTTCCAGCAACGTTTTTCCGGCATGGACGTAACCGCCGTGCGCCTGACGCCCTACGGCATTTTTGAAGTGCAATTGGGTATGGACCTGATCTACACCGACGAAAAGGTCACCTGGGTCATGGAAGGTCCGTTGATCGACGCCATGACGCGCCAGGACGTCACGCGCGCTTCGCAAGAAAAGCTCAGCGCCGTCACCTTCGACCAACTGCCGCTGGAATTGGCCATCAAGCAGGTCAAGGGCACCGGCGCGAAAAAGGTCGCCATTTTTGAAGACCCCAACTGCGGCTACTGCAAGCAGTTGCGCAAGACGATGGAAGAGCTTACCGACGTCACCGTCTACACCTTCATGTACCCGATCCTGTCGCCCGATTCCAAGGACAAGGTGCGCAACGTCTGGTGCGCCACGGATCAGGGCAAGACCTGGGACGACTGGATGGTGCGCAACAAGAAGCCAGCCACCGCCAACTGCGACGTGCCCGAAGACAAGCTGCTTGCGCTGGGCCACAAGCTGATGGTGCGCGGCACGCCCACGCTGTTCTTTGCCGACGGCTCGCGCGTCAGCGGCGCCATTCCGCTGGACCAACTGAAAGAACGCTTGAACTGACCGGCGCTGATCGCGCCGGCCGAGTGGCTGGCGCGATCAGCGCCTAGCCACCCGGAGACCTCACTTGAAAATCGCAATACTCGACGATTACCACGACGTAGCTCGGCGCTATGCGGATTGGACCTCGCTGGGCGGTGACGCCGAGGTGCAGATCTTCAATAACTTCATTCCGGTGGAACAGGTCGAGCCCACGCTCGAACCCTTCGACGTGATCGTCGCAATGCGCGAACGCACGCCGTTCCCCGCCGAGCGCATTCGCGCCTTGCCCCGCCTGCGGCTCTTGATCACCACCGGCATGCGCAACAACGCCATCGACATGCAAGCCTGCACCGAGCAGGGCATCGTGGTGTGCGGCGCGCCCGGTAGCGCCGACGCCAGCACGGCGACGGCCGAACTGGCCTGGGCGCACATACTGGGCCTGTTCAAGAACCTGCCGACAGAAGACGCGGCCATGCGGCGCGGCATGTGGCAAACCGCCATGCCCGAACCGCTGGCCGGAAAACGCCTGGGCGTGCTGGGCCTGGGCAAGCTGGGCGCGGCCGTGGCCAAGGTGGGCTTGGCGTTCGGCATGGATGTGGTGGCCTGGAGCCCCAACCTGAGCGACGAACGCGCCGAGGCCGCGGGCGTGAAGCGGGTCGACAAACATGCGCTTTTTTCCACGTCCGACGTGGTCAGCCTGCATCTGATCCTGTCCGACCGAACCCGCCACGTGGTGGACGCCGCGGCGCTGGCCGCGATGAAACCCACCGCCTATCTGGTGAACACGTCGCGCGCCGGGCTGGTGGACAACGAAGCCTTGATGGACGCGCTGGTGAAGTTTCGCATCGCGGGCGCCGGCCTGGACGTCTATCCTGAAGAGCCCCTGTCGCCGACAGACACCGTGCGCGACCTGGACAACGTGATCCTGACCCCACACCTGGGCTATGTCAGCCGCGAGAATTTCGAGGCGTTCTACCAGAACGCGCTGGACGCCGTGAAGGCGTTTCAGGCGGGCAAGCCGATTCGGGTGCTGAACGCATCATCCACGGCTTGATCGCAGGCGCGCCCGTTCGCGCGCCTGTCCACAAAAAAACTGAGGCCACCGCCCAGGCAACTACCCGCGCGTGAACATCACCTTTTTCTCGATGATGCCGCTTGCGTCGGTCGCTGCTTCGGGAGTGTCGCCGCAAGCCTCGTCCGCGCTGTCGTCCGGGTCCACCGCGTCAAACGCCGTGTCGCCGTTCGCATCCGGCACGCCGGTGGGCTTCAGGCCGACAAAGTCGAACAGGTCGCGATCCATCAGGTGCGAGGGCACCACGCGCGACAAGGCGTTGAACACGTTCCACGAACGGCCGGGGTGCTGCTTGTCCCAGTCCTTGATCATCCGGCCCACTTCCTTGCGCTTCAGGTTTTCCTGCGAGCCGCAAAGATTGCACGGAATGATCGGGAATTGCTTGAGTTCGGCGTAGGCCATCAGGTCCGTTTCGGCCACATAGGCCAGCGGGCGGATCACGGTGTGGCGGCCGTCGTCGGACACCAGTTTGGGCGGCATGCCCTTGGCCTTGCTGCCATAGAACAGGTTCAGGAAGAACGTGGCCAGGATGTCGTCGCGGTGGTGGCCCAGCGCAATCTTGGTGGCGCCCAGTTCAGACGCGACGCGGTACAGAATGCCGCGGCGCAAGCGTGAACAGAGCGAGCACATCGTTTTGCCTTCTTCCAGCACGCGGGTCACGATGGAATACGTGTCCTGCGTTTCGATATGGAAAGGCACGCCCAGGTCTTTCAGGTACTGGGGCAGGATGTGGTCGGGAAAGCCCGGCTGTTTCTGGTCCAGGTTGACGGCGATCAGTTCAAACTTGAACGGCGCGCGCTTCTGCAGTTGCAGCAGGATATCCAGCATGGCATAGGAATCCTTGCCGCCCGACAGGCAGACCATGACGCGGTCGCCTTCTTCAATCATGTTGTAGTCGGACAGGGCGCGCGTCGTTTCGCGGGCCAGGCGCTTGGTCAGCTTGTTGCCTTCGTGGCGGGCCTTTTCCTCGGCCTCGGTACGGTAGCGGACCTCGGGGGAGCGGACGGCGGGGGGCGGAGCAATATCGTTCATGGTCAGCGCGTGATCTGGATTTCCACGCCTACCGCCGCGCAGTCGGAAAAGGCCATGGGCTTGCTGATGCGCAAGCGCAACGAGCGGATTTCCTGAAAGTCGGCCAACAGGCGCGCGGCGACTTGTTCGGACAGGGTTTCGATCAGGTTCACATGCGCCTGCGTGCATTCCTCGACGATGGCCTCGCGCAGACGGCGGTAGTCCAGCACGCTGTGGATATCGTGGTCGTCGACCGAGCGATGGATGTCCACGTCGAACTCGGCGTCGACATGCAGGGGCTGGGTGGCGCGGCGCTCGTGTTCGAGGATGCCGATGCGGGCGTCGAGCGCAAGCCCGGAAAGGATGATGCGACGTGTGGGCATGATGAAAACCTGGGTGGGACAGCCGGAATTGTAAGGGGATGGCGGATCGGGGGCGGCGCGCTGGCTACAATTCAGCCACGTCCGTGCGCCCGTAAGGCGCCGGCGCGGTCAATAAGGGTTCAAATGCAACAAATGCACGATGCGGTGATTGTAGGCGGCGGCCCGGCCGGCGCGTCCTGCGCCCTGTGGCTGGCCAGGCTTGGTTTGTCCCCAATATTAATTGAGGCCAGCGCCCGCCTGGGCGGCCTGGCCCAGGACAACCCCTTCGCCGACGACTGGATCGCGGTGCTGCCTGGGGTGACCGGGCAACAAGTGGCTGACAACATCGACGCCAGCGTCCGCGCGGCCCAGGTGCCGCTGCGCATGGAAACCCGCGTCGTCGGCGTCGTGCCCTGCAAGGGCGGCATTGAAGCCAGCCTGGCCGGGGCGGATGGCAGCCAGACGCAGGTGCGGGGCCGCACGCTGGTGATCGCCTCGGGCGTGCGCGCCAAGGGCCTGCCGGATCACCCCGCTGGCGCGTCATGGCCCGGCGTGCTGATCGGCCCGGGTTCGCCCATCGTTGCGCAAGACTATTCCGGCTTGTCGGTGGCGGTGCTGGGCGGGGGCGACAACGCCTTCGAAAACTACGTCTATGTGCGCAACCGGGGCGCCCGCGCCGTGCATCTGTATGCCCGCAGCGTGCGCGCCCAGCAGCAATGGGTCACGCGCGCCAGCCGCGAAGGCGTGCGCATCGGCCCGTACACCGTGGACCCCGCCAGCCGCAGTGTCGATGGCCGGCAGTACGACTTGATCCTGGTGTTCTATGGCTGGGAACCGCAGGCCGCCTTTGCCGACACCCTGCAACTGGCCCGCGACGAACGCGGCTATATCCGTACCGACTTCGCCACCGCCGAAACCAGCGTGCCGGACATCTATGCCATTGGTGAAGTCGCCCATCGCATGCACCCCTGCGTGGTGACGTCGATGGCCGACGGCGTGGTGGCGGCCAAGGCCATCCAGCGCCGCTGGGAGCGGGCGGGCGACTAAGTCCCCGCGCGGCTGCTTGGCAGCCCAAGCCCGTTGGCGCGACCAGCCCGGCGTTCAGCCCAGGCGAAGCCTGCCCTCCAGATTGCAGAATTGGCATTTGCCCGCGTGGCGCACACACTTGCCTCACAAGTTGGTCACCCATGACCGCGTTCGGAGACAAGCATGTTGCAAGCGCATCGCTGGCTGGCCGCGGGCGTGATGGCGGCCGCCATTGCCAGCCCCGCCCTCGCCGCCTGGCCTGAACGGCCGATCACCCTGATTGTTCCGGCGGCCCCGGGCGGCACCACCGACATTTCCGCGCGGCTGATCGCCGACAAGATGGCCGCCAAGCTTGGCCAGCAGGTCATCGTGGAAAACCGCGCCGGCGCCGCCGGCATCATCGGCGCGCAAACCTTGGCGCGGGCCAAGCCCGACGGCTATACCCTGCTGATGGGCAACATCGGTCCCAACGCCATCAACTACGCGCTGTACAAAACACTGCCCTACAAGCCCACCGATTTCGCGCCCGTGACGCTGGTGATCTCGGTGCCCAACGTGCTGGTCGTCAACGAAGCGTCGCCTGCCCGCAGCGTGAAGGAATTGCTGGCCGAGGCCAGGCGCGACCCGTCCCAGGTGTCGTTCGGCAGTTCCGGCGCGGGCCAATCGCCGCACCTGTCCGCCGAACTCTTCAAGCAGCGCGCGGGCATCGCGGGCACGCATGTTCCCTACAAAGGGGCCGGCCCCGCCGTCGCCGCGCTGCTGGGCCAGCAGTTCACCTTCATGATCGACAACCTGCCCAGCTCGATGCCATTCATCCAGTCCGGCAAGCTGCGCGCGCTGGCCGTCACCAGTGACACCAGGCTGGCCGAGCTGCCGGACGTGCCCACCATGGCCGAGGCGGGCGTCAAGGACATGGTGGTCACGGCGTGGTTCGGCTTGATAGCCCCGGCCGGCACGCCCGAGGACGTGGTCGGCAAGCTGTACGCCGCCGCGCGCGACGTGGTGCGCAGCCCCGACATCAGCGGCCGGTTCAAGGCCATGGGCGGGCAGGCGGGTGGCAATACCCCTGCCGAGTTCACAGCCTTCATCGACCAGGAGCGCGCGCGCTGGAAGCAGATTGTGGATACGGCCGGACTGGCCCGGGAGCAATAGATGATCGACAAGATCCAAGCGTCCATGGCCGAGGCCGTGGCCGTGATTCCCGACGGCGCCTCGGTGCTGGTCGGCGGCTTTGGCGAAGCGGGCGTGCCGTACGAGTTGCTGCAATGCCTGGCGGATGCCGGGCGGCGCGACCTGACTATTATTTCCAACAATGCCGGCACGTTCGAACGCGGCATCGCCGCATTGCTGATCCGCAAGCAGGTCAGGAAGATCATCTGCTCGCATCCGCGCCCGCCCAATTCCGATGCCTTTGCCCGCGCCTACCGGGCCGGCGAGGTCGAACTGGAATGCGTGCCCCAAGGGACGCTGGCCGAACGCCTGCGCGCGGCCGGCGCGGGGCTGGGGCCGTTCTACACCCCCACCGGCTACGGCACGGAACTGGCCGAGGGCCGCCGCCAGGAAGTGATCGACGGCGTGGGCTACGTGCTGGAGCACCCGCTGCGCGCCGATTACGCGCTGATCCGCGCGCATCTGGGCGACCGTTGGGGCAATCTGATGTACCGGCACGCGGCGCGCAATTTCAACCCTGTCATGTGCATGGCCGCGGGCCACGCCATTGCGCAGGTGGACGAGGTGGTGCCGCTGGGCACCTTCGTGCCGGAACAGGTGATGACGCAGGGCATCTTCGTGAAAGCCGTGGTGCGGGTGGAGGCCTGACATGCAAGACGCGAACAACCCGAACGGCGTGAGCAACACGAACAACGCTAACAACGCAAACAACGCGCAAGACATCAAGGGCCTGACCCGGCAACAGATTGCGCAATTGCTGGCCAGCGATATCCCGGACGGCTCCATCGTCAACCTGGGCATCGGCATGCCCACGCTGGTGGGCGACTATCTTCCGCCCGACAAAGACATCCTGCTGCACAGCGAGAACGGCATCCTGGGCATGGGCCCCGCCGCCAGCGGCCAGGACGTGGACCCGGACCTGATCAACGCCAGCCGCCAGCCCATTACCTTGCTGGGCGGCGCGTCCATTACCGAACACACGGTGTCGTTCGCGATGATGCGCGGCGGCCATCTGGACTACGCCGTGCTGGGCGCGTTCCAGGTGTCGGAAAAGGGCGACTTGGCCAACTGGAAAACGGACGCAGCCGACGCCATACCGGCCGTGGGCGGCGCGATGGACCTGGCCGTGGGCGCCAAGCAGGTGCTGGTCACCATGGAGCACCGTGGCCGCGATGGCACGCCCAAGGTGCTGCGCCAATGCACTTATCCGCTGACCGGCAAGGGCGTGGTGACGCGCATCTATACCGACCTGGCGGTGATCGACGTAACGCGGGATGGGTTGAGCGTCTACGCCATGCTCGCCGGCATTGACGCCGCCTTCCTGCGTTCCGTTACCGGCGCACCGCTTAACTTCCCGGCGACGCCACGCGCGATCGTCCTGGACCCGGCCGGCGCGCCGCGCTACGCCTGATTGTTAGCGCCCGCCCGGGCCTAGGAGACCGTTGATGATCCGTTCCCTGTTCGCCGCAGCCTCGCTCTGCCTGGCGTCTTTGGGCGTCGCGCAAGCCGCGCCCACGTATCCCGACAAGCCCGTCACCTTGCTGATTCCATACCCGCCCGGCGGCAGCGCCGACATGCTGGCGCGCCCCTTGGGGGCGGAACTGCAAAAGAAATGGGGCCAACCCGTGGTGCTGGAATACAAGCCCGGCGCGGGTGGGGCGATCGCCTCGGCGCAACTGGCTCGCGCCAAGCCCGATGGCTACACCCTGCTGATGGTGCTGGCGGCCCACGCCATCAACCCCAGCCTGTACCCGTCTCTGCCTTACGACACGCGCAAGGATTTTGCCCCGGTGTCCCTGGTGGCCACCTTGCCGATGCTGGTGGCCGCGCCCCTGGGCACGCCGGCCAACAACATTGCCGAGCTGATCGCCTACGGCAAAAGCCATCCCGGCAAGCTCAGCTTTGCGTCGGCCGGCAACGGCAACACCAGCCATCTGGCCGCCGAGATGTTCAAGAGCCAGACGGGCGCCGACATGATGCACGTGCCCTACAAAGGCAGCGGCCCGGCCGTGGTGGCGCTGTTGGGCGGCGAGGTCTCGTTGATGTTCGACAGCATTTCCACGTCGTTGCCGCAGGTGCAGGCCGGCAAGTTGAAGGCGCTTGCGGTGACGGGCGAACGCCGCTCGCCCCTGTTGCCCGATGTGCCGACGGTGGCCGAGACCGTGCCCGGCTTCGTGGTCAACGGCTGGTACGGCGTGCTGGCGCCCGCGGGCACGCCGCCCGCCGTGGTCAACGCGCTAAGCCGCGCCATCGCCGACGCGGTGGCGGTGCCCGCCTTGAAGCAGCAACTGATGGGCTATGGCTACGAAACCGTCGGGTCCACGCCGGAGGCCTTCGCCAGCCATATCGATCGCGAACTGGATACGTGGAAGCAGGCGGTCGAAAGGTCGGGCGCCAAAGTGAATTGACGCCTGTCGTTCACCAGCAGGATATGTGGCGCGGCAACGCCACTATTTTTCCAGCGTCTTTCCTTTGAGAACTTTCTCATATTGCTTGCCGAGTGAAATCGAAACAATGACTGCCATCCCTCACATGGGGAAACAGGCATTCGGAGATTTCGGTGAATAAGAAGATTGTTGCGGCAAGTTTGGCCTTCTCGTCCCTGCTGTTGTGCGGCAGCGCGATGGCAGCGGATGTGAAGTTGGTGTTCACGGGCAAGGTGTCTCCGTCCACTTGCAAAATCGCGGATCTGGGCGAGCAAGGTGTCTTTCAGGTGGATCTCACCACCGTCAGCGTCAGCGCGCTGGCCAAGCAGAACGATGTGGCCGGCCGCAAGCTGGTCGCGTTGGACCTGACCGGCTGCTCGGGCAGCAAGGTCACCACGCGCTTTAATTCCGGTTCGAGCGTCGATCCCTCCACGGGCGCCTTGATCAACCAGGCCACGCCCGGCGGCGGTGAGACGCCGTCCAACGCACAAGTCCAGTTGCTGAACAGCAAGTACCAGCCCATCCATCTGTCCAACGGCGCTGGCACCGAAACCGTCAGCATCGAGGGCAACGCTGCAAAGATCGAGTTCTACGCCCAATACCTGGCGGCCACCGCCAACACCACGCCCGGCCCGGTCCAGACCGAAGTCCTGCTGGACCTGATCTACGAATGAAGCCGATCCCCCTTGAGCGCACGCTTGAGGGGCTTCCGGACCGTACCCGCCAGGCCATGTTTCGCCGCTTCTGCGCGTTGCTGTGCCTGGCATGCGCGACCCTGCTGCCCCCAGCCGCCCAGTCCAACGTGGTGATGGGCGGTACGCGCATCATTTACCCCGCCGAAGAACGCGAAGTCACGCTGCGCCTGAGCAATGACGGCAGCCAGCCGGCGCTGGTACAGGCGTGGATTGACGACGGCGACATGGACGTCGGTCCGGATGAAGTCAGCGTGCCGTTCATCATCATGCCGCCGCTTGCGCGCATCAATCCCGGCAAGGGGCAAACGCTGCGCATTGCCTATGCGCCATCTGCCAACATTCCTTCAGACCGGGAATCCGTGTTCTGGATGAACGTGCTTGACGTACCACCCCTGCCGTCCGCCCAGGTTGCCAACCACATGCAATTGGCTTTCCGCAGCCGCATCAAGCTGTTCTTCCGGCCAATGGGGCTGCCTGGAACGGTGGCGGATGCCGCCGCCCAATTGCGCTGGCGGGTCGTGCAGGCGGGCAAGGGTCCCACGCTGCAAGTGCGTAACGACAGTGCTTTCCATGTGTCGCTGACCTCGGTCGAATTGAGGCTGCCGGAGGGGCGGACAATGTCGCTGCCGAGCCGCATGCTTGCCCCTCGTTCCGTCACGCAACTCGACGACGGAAAACTGCCGCACGCGGCGGGCGCCAAGGGCGCCGTGGTGTTTGAATGGATCAACGACTACGGCGCCACGGTTCGGCGCGAAAGTCGTCTTGATCCTTAAACGGCGCCATGCTCCGCCGTCTCTCCATCAGCCGCTGGCTTTTACTGTGCTCCGGTTTGGCCAGCGCTGCGGCGCAAGCCAGCGAAGCGGTCGAATTCAACCCCGCGTTCTTTGGCAATCGCCGAGGGCAGACGTTGGACTTGTCGCGCTTTCAGCAGGGTAATCCGCTGGAGGCGGGCAGCTATCAATTGGATCTGTACCTGAACGGAAATCGAGTCGGTCGCGAGCAGATCCAGGTCAAGGCCTCGCCTTCGCCCAAGCCCAATGCCCATGCAAGCATGCAACCGTGCTTGCCGGCCAAGGTGTTGGCGCGGATAGGTGTAAACCTTGCCGCCCTGGGTTTGGCGTCCGACGCTCTCGCGTCGGATACGGCCTGCCTGGGCCCGGATCATCTTCCTCCCGCCAGCCAATTCCAGATTGACATGGGCGAGCTGCGCGCCGATCTTTCCATTCCTCAGATCTACCTGAAGTCGGTGGCGCGCGGCTATGTTCCGCCGGAAGAATGGGACGCGGGCATCGACGCTGGTTTTCTGGGGTATGGCATCAACCTGTCGTCCAACCGCCTTGGCAACCGCACCGAGCGCCAGTTCTTCAGCAGCGCGAACGCGGGCCTGAACCTGGGTGACTGGCGCTTTCGGCACAACGGGTCATTCAGCTATACCGATCGGCCGGGCGCTCCCCAGCGCAGTCGCTATCAGGCGTTAAGCAGTTATGCGCAGCGTGACGTGACGGCAGCCAGCGCCCAGCTCACGCTGGGGCAGTTCTACACGCCCGGCAATCTCTTTGACAGCATGCCGTACACGGGCGTCCAACTCAGCAGCGACGAACGCATGTTGCCGGATTCGATGCGCGGCTTTGCGCCGGTGGTGCGCGGCGTGGCCGACACCACGGCCAAGGTCAGCGTGCGCCAGGGCGCCAACCTGCTGTACGAAACGACCGTGTCGCCCGGGCCTTTTGCCATCGATGATCTTTACAACACCGGTTACGCCGGGGACCTGGACGTGACCGTCATCGAAGCCGATGGACGCACCAAGCAGTTCGTGGTGCCCTATGCGTCGGTGGCGCAATTGTTGCGCCCCGGCAGCGCGCGCTTCAGCGTGACGGGCGGACGGTATCGCGACCACACCCTGGATGCGCCGCCCGCCTTCGTGCAGGGAACGTATCAGCGCGGGTTGTCCGACACGGTGACGGGCTACGGTGGCGTCATCGCGGCGCAGCAGTATCGGGCGATGCAGGGCGGCGTTGCCTTGAGTACGCCGCTGGGCGCGTTGGCGGCGGACTTGACGCAGTCGTACGCCACAATGAAATCCACCGGTAACACCTCAAGCGGGCGCAGTGTGCGGCTCAGTTACAGCAAGCTGCTGGAGCCTACATCGACGAACTTCAGCGTGGTGGCGTACCGGTTTTCCAGCGAGGGCTATCTGAGCCTTGGCGAATTTGCACGCCTGCGCGAATCACGCGGCGCTGCGGTGTTTAGCGGCAAGGAACGCAGCCGCCTCCAATTCAACGTCAGCCAACCCCTGGGTGAAGGCTACGGACACGTGACGTTGTCCGGCGTGTCGCAGAACTACTGGAACCGCCACCAACGCCGTGATACCAGCTACTACGCCAGCTACGCCAACGGCTATGCGTGGGGCAGTGTCAGCATCAGTCTGGTGCGCACCCGTAACGATCGTGGCCGTTTCGGCAACCAGTATTTGCTTAGCCTCAACCTGCCCTTGGGGCGTGGGCCAAACTCGGCATATCTCAGTACGTCGCTGAACCTTGATGGCAATGGCAAGCGCGGCGCCAATGCATCTGTCAGCGGGTCCGCCGGTGATATGGGGCAGTTCGGGTACAACGTTTACGGAACCTATAACCGCACCGACGGCCAAGGCAGCCGCAATCAGGGTGGCAGCCTGCGCTATGACACGGCGCACGCGAACTACACCTTGTCGAGTAGCGGCGGCAGCGGCTATCGCCAATACGGCGCAGGCATGCGCGGCACCTTGATCGCCCACGCGGGTGGCATCAACGCGACCCAGGCGCAGGGTGAAACGATGGCGGTGCTTGAAGCCCCCGACGCCTACGGAGCCGGAATTGTGTCGGGCTCGCGAGGGCGCATCGGCAGTAACGGCTATGGCGTCATGGCGGGCCTGATGCCTTATCGCCGCAACGAGGTCGCGTTGGATCCCAAGGGCACGTCGCGTGACGTTGAACTGGAAATGACGTCACAGCAGGTTGCCCCGCGCGCGGGAGCGATCGTGTTGCTGCGTTATCCCACCGTGGCGGGCCGGCCGATCTTGTTGAAACTGGTGCGTGATCGTGGTGCGACGATACCCATGGACGCGGAAGTCATCATCCCGGGTATCGACGCCGTCACGCTGGTGGGCCAGGGGGGGCGGGCCTTTGTGCGCGGCTTGCAAGGGCAAGGGCAGTTGGCGGTCAAGTGGGGAGAAACTGCCGACCAGCAATGCCAGGCCATCTATCAGGTGGACGAGCAGGCGGCGTCCGAAGACGCGCATTACTACCCGCAGTTGGAGTTGTCGTGCACGTCCGTCCAACCCTTTGCTCTACAGGATTCAGCGTCATGAATACAAACTTGCGAAGGGCGGTTTTTGGAGTCGCCCTGTTGATGTGCCTGGCGCGTCCGGCTTGGGCGGCATGTACCGGAATGTCTTTGACGACGACCATCACCGCGCAGCACTTGAAAGAAATGAAGCCACCGCGAGACGCGGCGATAGGCAGCACGATCTACAAGAAAACGATTAACGAGGGTATTGCCTATCTCCATTGCAACACCGTCGGCGAGCGGTTCTCGTATGGTCTGCAGGCGGGTGCGAAAGCGGTGCCAGGCTACAAAAACGTGTATGAGAGTGGCATTCCGGGTATAGGTATGCGGATATTCTGGACGCACGAAGGGGGTGTGTATATGAACTACCCCAGACATGGGTTCAAGCTCGGAAACTACAAGTATTACCCGCCGCAGCATTTCGAGTTCGAGCTCATCAAGATCGGCCCCATCAAATCCGGCGTGTCCTTCGCGCATCGCGCTGATGTTTATTACGGCGCGCTGCGCAGCAATATGGTGGAGTTCAGTAACGTGGCCTACGAAGCCAATAGCAGCGGCTGCACGGTCGGCGAGCAAACGGTGAAGGTGGAGCTTCTTACGATCAACAACCGTCACCTGGGCCATCGCGGCGCCACGGCCGCGGACAAGGCGTTTGGCATCAAGCTGGAATGCGATCAAGGCGTCAAGGTGGCCTATCGGATCGATGCGGATGGCACGCCGGAACACGTCATCAAGAACGCTCATGGGGCCGATATGGCGCGGGGCGTCGGCGTGCAATTGCTGCAGGGCGATCTTGGCAGCAATCTCGTCCAACCGCTTGCGACCCGCACCGAATTCACAACCGCCGTGACGACGGTTGACAAGGAAATGCTGACTATCCCGCTGGTAGCGCGCTACTACCAGACCGATGACACGCTGGTGGCGGGACACATCAATACCACGGCCACCGTGACGCTGTTCTACGAATAGGGACCCGTGATTGGGGGCGGGCGCGGATAAAGCGGCCCGCCCGTTTTCCTACACCGTCAGCACGCAGTCCAGTGCTTCGGGCGCATTCAGCTTGACGCGGAACGCGCGCAGTTCGTCGCGCCGGAACACATGCACCGTCACGCGGTCGCCGGGCAGATACTGCGACAGCAGCATGTCCAGGCCTGCCGGCGAATCCACGCGCAGCCCGTCCAGCGCCACCAGCACGTCTCCCGCCGATAGTCCCCCCTTGTGGCCTGCGCCGCCTTCCAGCACCGTGGCCAGCATCACCGTGTCACCTTGCTTGCGGGGGCGCACATCCAGAGTCGGAATGTTCATCGCCGTTTTCCAGCTCAGCGTGATGCCCTGATCGGCCAGCAGGTCTGCCAAGGGCACATCCGCCGTGCCGTAAGCATGGCGCGCAATGAAGCGGCGGGTGTCGACGCCAGTGGCCTCCCGGATCAGTTCGGGCAGCGCGTCTTCGGGCAGGCCTTGCGGCTTGCCTTGATAGAAGTCGCGGCCATAGCGGGTCCACAGCAGGCGCATCACGTCGTCCAGCGAATGCTGGCCGCCGCTTTCACGGCGGATCAACAAGTCCAGGCCCAATGCCACCAGCGCACCCTTGGTGTAGTAGCTGACCAGCGCGTTCGGCGAATTCTCATCCTGCTTGTAATAGCGCGTCCAGGCGTCGAACGAGCTTTCCGCCACCGATTGCTTGGCGCGGCCCGGGGTGCGGGCCACGCTGGTGATGGTCTTGGCCAGCAAGCGCAGATATTCCGTTTGAGTGATCACGCCGGAACGCAGCAGCAGCAAATCATCGTAGTAGGACGTGAAACCTTCGAATACCCACAACAGGCGGGTCAGGTCGGGCTGCTCCAGATGGTAGGGGGCAAAGGCTTGCGGCTTGATGCGCTTGACGTTCCAGGTGTGGAAGTACTCATGGCTGACCAGCCCGAGAAACCCGCGATAGCCTTCGCCCTGGCCTTGCTGGCCCAGCACGGGCAGGTCTTTGCGCGCGGTCATCAGCGCGGTGCTGGCGCGATGCTCCAGGCCGCCGTAGCCGTCGCCCGTGACCATGGTCATGAAGACGTAGCGGTTGGCGCTGTCCAGGAAGGGCGCGCGCTTGGTGCGCGGTTCAAAGAATGCAATCTGCGTGTCGCAAATCTTCTTCACGTCGGCCGCGATGCGCGCCAGGTCCAGATTGGGGGCAACGCCGGTGAAGACCAGTTCGTGCTCGGCGCCATGGGACGTAAAGCTTGTGACCTGCGGCGTGCCCATTTCCACCGGATGGTCGATCAGCGCATCGTAGTCGGGCGCCTGGTACAGGCCAAAGCCGTGGCGCCGTGCCGCGCCGCGCTGGCCCGCCGCTTCGGGCAGGCTGGTGTAGACCTTCCAGCCGTCGATGCCGCGCGGGGGCGCCAGGTCAACCAGGCAGGGCAGGTGGTCTTGCCCATGCACGCGCAGGAACACGCTGGTGCCATTGAAGAAGCCGTGGGTTTCGTCCAGATGCGCGCCACGCACCGACAAGTCCCAGGCGTAGACCACGTACTCCACGCGCAGCGGGCCGTCGGTGGGGGCGGCCTGCCAGGTGTGGTTGTCGATCTTGTCGACAATCACGCGGCGCGAGCCCGCGTAAGCCGCCACCGATTCGATCTGGCGCGAGAAGTCGCGGATCAGGTAGCTGCCAGGAATCCAGGCCGGCAAAGACAAGCGTTGGCCGTCGGGCGAGGGGGCGTCGATCGTTAGGGTTATCCGGTAGCGGTGTCCGGCCGGGTCATGGGGCGTCAGGCGGTAAAGTACGGGGCAAGCGTTGTCTTTTTTCATGCTCGTATCTTATTTCATACTTCCTACTGGAGACATTCAATGAGCGAGTCGTTTGTACTGGTCGAAACCCGGGGCCGCGTCGGTCTGCTGACGCTGAACCGTCCCAAGGCGCTCAACGCACTCAACGATCAACTGATGGATGAGCTCGGCGCGGCGCTGCTGGCGTTCGAGGACAACGCCGACGTCGGCTGCGTGGTCATTACCGGCAGCGAAAAAGCCTTTGCCGCGGGCGCCGACATCGGCGCCATGAAAGACTGGTCGTACATGGACGTGTACGGCAGCGAATACATCACCCGCAACTGGGAAACCCTGAAGCGCATCCGCAAGCCCGTGATCGCGGCCGTGGCCGGCTACGCCTTGGGCGGCGGCTGCGAACTGGCCATGATGTGCGACATCATCATCGCCGCCGATACGGCCAAGTTCGGCCAGCCCGAAATCAAGCTGGGCGTGATTCCCGGCGCGGGCGGCACGCAACGCCTGCCGCGCGCGGTGGGCAAGGCCAAGGCCATGGACCTGGCCCTGACCGCCCGCATGATGGGCGCCGAGGAAGCCGAACGCGCCGGCCTGGTGTCGCGCGTGGTGGCCGCCGACAAGCTGATGGAAGAGGCGCTGGACGCCGCGACTGTCATCGCGTCGATGTCTTTGCCGTCCGTCATGATGGCCAAGGAATGCGTGAATCGCGCGTTCGAAGGGTCCTTGAACGAAGGTCTGTTGTTCGAGCGTCGGGTGTTCCATTCCCTGTTCGCCACGGAAGACCAGAAGGAAGGCATGGCCGCATTCACTGAAAAGCGCAAACCTGACTTTAAACACCGTTAAGCCTTGTTACGGCCGCGAAATGCCCGCGGCCACGTGACAGGATCCCCAGCGCGCCGACTCCGGCGCGCTTTTTCATGGGCGCCGAGGCCGCGCGCGGCCGTTGCGCCTTGAAACGTCTGGGCAGCACCTTGTTGCAGGCTTCTTCCCTATGCTGGTTAGGCGTCATCAAGAGGTGCCGCGCCAGAGCGGCTTGCCCCACTGGCAAGTCCCGCGCGGCGGCTCGCTAGCAAACAAGATAAAGAAGGAGCCTTGCATGCGTACATTTATTGCTCGCCGCCGGTGGTCAACCGCGGTGCTTGCCGGCGCGTTGAGCGCCTGCGCCATGACCGCCACCCAGGCTCAAGCGCCGCAGTCCACCCTGCGGCTGGTCTCGGAAACGCCGTACCCGGCTTCTTCCGCGCCCGCCCCGCAAATGAGCGAACAGGAACTGCGCGACACGGCGATCGACGCTTACGTCTACGCCTACCCGATGGTGTTGATGGAACTGGCGCGCCGCAAGGCCACCGCCGTGCAGACGCCCCTGGATGGCCGTGCGCCGGTCAACCAGTTCGGCCACAAGACCGCTTTCCCGGATCCGCGCGCCGCCGACACGCCGTGGCCCAGCGCCGATGCGCTGTATTCCAGCCTGTGGTTCGACGTGTCGCAAGCGCCCTTGATCGTGAACCTGCCTGATACCGGCGGCCGCTATTCGGTGCTGTCGGCGCTGGATATGTGGAGCGACGTGTTCGCCTCGCGCGGTACTCGCACCAACGGCTCCGGCGCGCAGTCGTTCGCCATCGTCGGCCCCAACTGGCAGGGCAGCGTGCCCGCGGGTGTCGATGTCATCCATAGCCCCACCTCCACGGGTTGGTTGATCGGCTGGACGCAGGCCAAGGGGCCGCAGGACTATGCCGCCGTCAATCAGATCCAGGCCGGCATGACGGCCTCGCCGATGATGGCGCCGATGGCCGCGACCCCCACCGGCTCTGCGCGCAACCGCAACGCCGGCAACGCCTATCCGCAAACCGGCTCGCGCGTGGGCTCGGCGCCCATCGGCAGTGGCTTGCCCATGCCAATGCCGGTGAACGTGCCTGACGGCACGCCCGCCGAACAAGCGGCCAGCATGGACGCGGCCTCGTTCTTTACGCTGTTCTTTGACGTGTTGCGCAACAACCCGCCGCATGCCAACGACACGCCGATCCTGGACCGCATGCGCCGCATCGGCCTGGACAGCCGCCAGCCGTTCTCGTACGGACGCTTGAGCCCGGCCGTGCAACAGGCGCTGGCCGACGCGCAGCCGCTGGCCGGCCGTCGCATTGCCGACGGGGTGTCGCGCCTGGGCACGCCGATCAATAACTGGAACACGGTGCTGTCGGGAATTGGCACTTATGGCACCGACTATTCGCGTCGCGCCGCCATTGCCTACGCGGGCTTGGGCGCGCCCACGCCGGAAGATGTGCTGTACCCGGTGACCATGTCGGACTCCAAGGGCCGCCAGCTGGATTCGAACGAAGACTACGTGCTGCATTTCGACAAGGGCCAACTGCCGCCGGCCAATGCGTTCTGGTCGCTGCATGTCTATAACGACAAGCATGGTTTTGCCGAGAATCCCGCCAATCGCTACGTGCTGCGCAGCACCGATGAACTGAAGTACAACGACGACGGCTCGCTGGATATCTACATCCAGCGCCGCGATCCGGGCGACCGGAAGCGTTCGAACTGGGTCAGCACGCCGGCCGCCGACGGCCCGTTCCTGTTGAGCATGCGTTTGTATTGGCCGCAGGATACGGCGCTGGACGGCTTGTGGGCACCGCCGCCGGTCAAGGAAGACTGAGCTTGGTCGCGGTTTAGAACCGCCTGACGGAACCAACAGCGGCTCTTCGATGAAGGGCCGCTTTTTCGTGCCGAGGCCACGCTGCGCAAGGCTTGCGCAGCGTGCGGCCAGCCCGGGTTCGCGTCCCTAATTTCGATGCTTGCCGGGACGTTGCGTGCACCTTACAAACTCCCGAAAGTTCATTTGCTTGGGAAAAAAGATTCAAGCTATACTCTGCGGGTTTGACGCTTGCGGGATAAGAACACGTGGCGGCCGGGTAGGCAAAAGTAGTTGAATAACACTGCTTTTGCGCAGGCTAAGCCGGTTCTGACAGGGGCAAGAAGTAGCGGGGTTTTTGATGCATGAGCCAATGCAAAACTCGATGCAAAGCACAGTGCGGGACTCAGTACGAGACACAATGCAAAGTGCGCAGCAGCGAGGGTTGTCGGGCCAGGGTGGGGGTGAAGTTGGCGGGGGTGGCATCAACTGTGATGGCATCAACGATGACGACATCAAGGTCCTGGTTCTAAGCGACGCGGATCGCGTGGCGTTGAATGCTCAGGCAAGCCGCGGTCTCCTGTTGGCACTGGCGGCGCAAGGCGCCATGGGGCTCGCAGCAGCGGTAATTGCGGGAGTTGTCGGAGGGGCGGCGGCTGGTTGGTCGGCGCTGGCGGGGGCGGGAGCGTATTTCATACCCAATGCATTGTTTGCATTGCGCCTGGCTGTCAGTGTTCGGGCCGGCAAAGCCAATCCCTTTACCTTTCTCTCTGGTGAGTTGATCAAGTTGTTCGCAACGGCGTTGTTGTTGTGGATGCTTTCGCGTGTTGCACAGGACAGCCTGGTTTGGCCTGCCGCATTGCTGGGTCTGATACTCACATTGAAGGGTTATCTCTTGCTCTTGATGTTCCGCAAGTTGTCTTAGCGCCGAGCAGTAAGTAGCGGCAAACGTGATCGTGGAATCGTCCGGCTCGCAAGGGTTCGGGCATACAGCAAATAGGGTAGGATTCAAATGGCTGCTGCCAGCGACGTGTCGCCTCAGTCCGCGTATATTCAGCATCACCTGGTGCATCTGAACAATACCGGTGAAAAACAGAGCGCAATTGCTCAGTTCGACATCATCAATTACGACTCGTTGTTCTGGTCCGGCCTGATGGGTCTGATCGTCATTTTCTTTCTGTGGCGCGCTGCTCGCCGCGCCACCAGTGGCGTGCCGACCCGCTTCCAGGCTTTCGTGGAAATGATCGTCGACATGGTCGACGACCAGGCCAAGGGCATCGTCCACAACGCCAAAAGCCGTCTTTTCATCGCCCCGCTGGCGCTCACCGTGTTCCTCTGGATCATCCTGATGAACGCGCTGGACTTGCTGCCGGTTGACCTGTTGCCTTCCATCTGGCGCCTGACCGGCCTGGGTGCCGAGCACGGCGATCCCCTCTATTACCACCGCATTCTGCCGACGGCCGACCTGAACGTGCCGATGGGCATGTCGCTGGGCGTGTTGCTGCTGATGTTCTACTACGGCATCAAGATCAAGCACCCGGGCGGCTTCGTCAAAGAATTGTTCACCGCGCCGTTCCACGCGCATGGCCTGGGCGCCATTGTGCTGGCCCCGTTCAACCTGCTGCTGAACCTGATCGAATACGCCGCCAAGTCCGTGTCGCTGGGCATGCGGTTGTTCGGCAACATGTTCGCCGGCGAACTGATTTTCATGCTGATCGCCCTGTTGGGTGGCGCCTGGACCGGCTTTAACGGCGCCAGCATCGGCTTGGGAATCGGCCACATCCTGGCCGGCTCCATCTGGGCGATCTTCCACATCCTGATCGTCCTGCTTCAGGCCTTCATCTTCATGATGCTGACGCTGGTTTATCTCGGCCAGGCACACGAAGGCCACTGATCCCCCGAATTTCCTGCGCTGGCCACCCGGCCAGCGTGGGATAGCAAGATTATCTTGCATTGAGCTGTACCCCTTATTTTCAATTTTTGACTTCAGATTTCTAACCAAGGAGTTGTCATGACCAACGTCGCTTTCGTTGCCCTCGCTTGCGGTCTCATCATCGGTTTGGGTGCTATCGGCGCTTGCATCGGCATCGCATTGATGGGCGGCAAGTATCTGGAAGCTTCGGCTCGTCAGCCTGAGCTGATGAACGCTCTGCAAACGAAGATGTTCCTGCTGGCCGGCCTGATCGACGCGGCATTCCTGATCGGCGTGGGTATTGCCATGCTGTTCGCCTTCGCCAACCCGTTCGTCGGCTAAGGCAGCGCCCGCCGGCGAATAGGCGGGTCATGACGTTGGCGGCGATGTGGGCAACAGCCCCGTCGCCGGCCAGCAAAGTATCGAGTGCTCCGTGACGCCCCTTTCCGGGTGCGGTCGGAGCCGCAAGGTGTTAAAGGAACGACCGTGAATCTGAACGCGACGATCATTTTCCAGATGCTCGTGTTCTTCGTTCTGGGCTGGTTCACGATGAAATTCGTGTGGCCTCCTCTGACGAAGGCGATGGACGAGCGCCGCCAAAAAATCGCCGACGGCCTTGCCGCCGCCGAGAAGGGCAAGGCCGATTTGGCTCAAGCCCAGGCGCGTGTCAGTCTGATCGAGGCTTCTGCCAAGTCCGAAAACCACGCCCGCATCATCGAGGCCGAGAAGCAAGCCGCCTCCCTGATCGAGCAAGCCCGCCGTGAAGCGGAAGCTGAACGCGCCCGTATCGTGGCTCAAGCCGCTCAGGATGCCGCGCAGGAAGTCCAGCGCGCTCGTGACTCGCTGCGCGACGATGTTGCCGCGCTGGCTGTCAAGGGTGCTGAACAGATCCTCAAGCGCGAGGTTGACGCCCGCGCCCACGCCGAGCTGCTCAACCAGCTTCGCGCGCAGCTTTAATCCGGGACCGTCATGGCTGAACTTTCCACTGTTGCCCGGCCCTACGCTGAAGCGCTCTTCAGCGCAGCGCGCGACGACAAGGCCGGCTTGCCGGCCTGGGCCGACCTGGTCAGCGAAATGTCGCAGGTCGCCTCCAACCCCGACGTGCGCGAGGCCATGGCCGACCCGCGTCTGGGTGACAAGCAGCGCGTCGAGCTGTTCTCCGGCCTGATCAAGGCCGAACTGCCCCAGGCCGCCCGTAATTTCATCGAGCTGCTGGTTGAAAACGACCGGCTGCTGCTGCTGCCCGACATCGCCACGCAATTCGTGGTGCTGCGCAATCGTCACGAGGGCACGGCGCAGGCGGAAATCACCAGCGCGTTCGAACTGAGCGACGCCCAGGTCAAAGACCTGGTCGACGCGCTCGAACAAAAATTCGGCCTCAAGCTCAAGCCCAACGTCACCGTCGACCAGTCGTTGATCGGCGGCGTGCGCGTGGCTGTCGGTGACCAGGTGCTCGATACTTCCGTACAAGCCCAATTGGTCCGCATGCGCGATCAGCTCGCCGCTTAAGGCAACTAACAGGATTCCAGGAGTCAATATGCAACTCAATCCCTCCGAGATCAGCGAACTGCTCAAGAGCCGCATCGAGGGCCTGGGCGCTTCGGCTGATGTCCGTACTCAGGGCACCGTCGTGTCCGTGACCGACGGTATTACCCGCATCCACGGCTTGTCCGACGTGATGCAGGGCGAAATGCTCGAATTTCCCAACAACGTTTTCGGTCTGGCGCTCAACCTCGAGCGCGACTCCGTCGGCGCCGTTATTCTGGGCGACTACACCGGCATCTCCGAAGGCGACCAGGTCAAGACGACCGGCCGCATTCTGGAAGTTCCGGTTGGTCCGGAACTGAAAGGCCGCGTGGTCAACACGCTGGGCGAGCCGATCGACGGCAAGGGCCCGGTCAACGCCAAAGAAACCGACATCATTGAAAAAGTGGCGCCTGGCGTTATCGCCCGTCGCTCGGTGTCGCAGCCGCTGCAAACCGGCGTCAAGGCTATCGACTCGATGGTGCCGATCGGCCGTGGCCAGCGCGAGCTGATCATTGGCGACCGCCAAACCGGCAAGACCGCTGTCGCCGTCGACACGATCATCAGCCAGAAGGGCAAGGGCGTCACCTGCGTGTACGTCGCTATCGGCCAGAAGGCTTCCACGATCAACAACGTGGTGCGCAAGCTGGAAGAGCACGGCGCGATGGAATACACCATCGTCGTGGCCGCTTCGGCTTCGGACTCGGCCGCCATGCAATACCTGGCCGCCTACGCCGGTTGCACGATGGGCGAATACTTCCGCGATCGTGGCGAAGACGCCCTGATCGTTTATGACGACCTGACCAAGCAAGCCTGGGCCTACCGCCAGGTGTCGCTGCTGCTGCGCCGTCCGCCGGGCCGTGAAGCCTACCCGGGCGACGTGTTCTACCTGCACTCGCGCCTGCTGGAACGTGCTGCCCGCGTGAACGAAGACTATGTCGAAAAGTTCACCAACGGCGCCGTCAAGGGCAAGACCGGTTCGCTGACCGCACTGCCGATCATCGAAACGCAAGCCGGCGACGTGTCCGCCTTCGTTCCGACCAACGTGATCTCGATCACCGACGGCCAGATCTTCCTGGAAACCGACCTGTTCAACGCCGGTGTCCGCCCCGCCATCAACGCCGGTATCTCGGTGTCGCGTGTGGGTGGTGCCGCGCAGACCAAGGTTGTGAAGAAGCTGTCCGGCGGTATCCGTACCGACTTGGCGCAGTACCGTGAACTGGCCGCCTTCGCGCAGTTCGCTTCCGACCTGGACGATGCTACCCGTCGCCAGCTGGAACGCGGCAAGCGCGTGGTCGAACTGCTCAAGCAGCCGCAATACCAGCCGCTGCAGGTGTGGGAACTGGCCGTCACGCTGTACACGGTCAACAACGGCTACCTGGATGACGTGGACGTGGCCCAAGTGCTGTCGTTCGAGAAGTCGCTGAAGGATCAGTTGAAGGCCAAGCATGCGGCCATGATCCAACGCATCGAAGACACCAAGGAACTGTCCAAGGACGACGAGGCCGAACTGGCCACCGCCGTTCAGGAATTCAAGAAGCACGGTGCTTTTTAAGAAAGTGATGGGTTAGGCGTCTGCAACGCCTCACCCGTCCTTACCGGATGGTTGAGGCGTGAGCGGAACCCATCGGCCAGTCTTCACAGGAAAGCGCAATGCCCGGAATTAAGGAAATCCGAACCAAGATCAAGAGCGTGCAAAACACGCGCAAGATCACCAAGGCGATGGAAATGGTCGCCGCATCCAAAATGCGCAAGGCGCAGGAACGGATGCGTGCTGGTCGTCCGTACGCCACCAAGGTGCGCGAGATTGCTGCGCACCTGATGCAGGCCAACCCCGAGTACAGCCACCCGTACCTGGTCGAACGCGAAGTCAAGGCGGTCGGCGTGGTCATGGTGACGACTGACAAGGGTTTGTGCGGCGGCTTGAACACCAACATCACTCGCGTGACGTTGGGCAAGCTGAAAGAGTTCGAGAAAAACGGCATCGCCGTGCAAGCGACCGCTTTCGGCAACAAGGGCGTGGGTGTGCTGACCCGTATCGGCGCCAAACTGGTTTCCCAGGAAGTGCAACTGGGCGACAAGCCGCAACTGGACCGCCTGCTGGGCGCGATCAAGGTGCAGCTGGACGCCTACCTGGAAGGCCGCATCGACGCGCTGTACGTGGCTTCGACCCGCTTCGTCAACACGATGAAGCAGGAGCCGTTGTTCTTGCGTCTGCTGCCCTTGGCCAGTGGTTTGGACGATCCGTATCAATCGGGCGCCGAGAGCCTGGCCAAGACGTCGGAAGTGAAGTCGGACTACAGCTGGGATTACATCTACGAACCCGACGCCCGTAGCGTGATCGACGACCTGCTGCAGCGTTACGTTGAAGGCCTGCTGTATCAAGCCGTGGCCGAGAACATGGCTTCGGAGCAGTCGGCCCGGATGGTCGCCATGAAGGCGGCGTCGGACAACGCCAAGAAGGTCATCGGAGAGCTGCAACTGGTCTACAACAAGACCCGTCAGGCCGCGATCACCAAGGAAATTTCGGAAATCGTAGGGGGCGCTGCCGCCGTATAAGGCAGGCAGCTCCCATCTAAAGCTATCAAGCAAGGAATCGACATGAGCAACGGAACCATCGTTCAGTGCATCGGCGCCGTGGTGGATATTCAGTTCCCCCGCGATCACATGCCCAAGATCTATGAGGCGCTTACCCTGGCCGACGACGAGTCCTCCTCGTTCGCCGAGAAGGGTCTGACGCTGGAAGTGCAGCAACAGTTGGGCGACGGCGTGGTGCGTACCATTGCGCTGGGCTCCAGCGACGGCCTGCGCCGCGGCATGCAAGTCACCGGCACCGGCGCCCCGATCTCGGTGCCCGTCGGCACCGGCACGCTGGGTCGCATCATGGACGTGCTGGGTCGTCCCATTGACGAAGCCGGCCCGATCCAACACGAAGAAAAGCGTGGCATTCACCAACCGGCTCCCCGTTTCGACGAACTGTCGCCGTCGGTGGAACTGCTGGAAACCGGCATCAAGGTTATTGACTTGGTCTGCCCGTTCGCAAAGGGCGGCAAGGTCGGCCTGTTCGGCGGCGCCGGCGTGGGCAAGACCGTGAACATGATGGAACTCATCAACAACATCGCCAAGCAGCACAGCGGTTTGTCGGTGTTTGCCGGCGTGGGTGAGCGTACCCGCGAAGGCAACGACTTCTACCACGAAATGGAAGAGTCGAACGTTCTGGACAAGGTGGCGATGGTGTTCGGTCAGATGAACGAACCCCCGGGCAACCGTCTGCGCGTGGCGCTGACGGGCCTGACGATGGCCGAGAAGTTCCGTGACGAAGGCCGCGACATCCTGTTCTTCGTGGACAACATCTACCGCTACACCCTGGCCGGTACCGAAGTGTCCGCACTGCTGGGCCGTATGCCGTCGGCCGTGGGCTACCAGCCCACGCTGGCTGAAGAAATGGGCAAGCTGCAAGAGCGCATCACGTCGACCAAGACCGGTTCGATCACGTCCATCCAGGCCGTGTACGTTCCCGCGGATGACTTGACCGACCCGTCGCCTGCCACGACCTTCCAGCATTTGGACTCCACCGTCGTGCTGTCGCGTGACATCGCTTCGCTGGGTATCTACCCGGCCGTGGACCCGCTGGATTCGTCCAGCCGCCAGCTCGACCCGCAAGTCGTTGGCGAAGAGCACTACGCCGTTGCCCGTGGCGTGCAGCAAACGCTGCAACGCTACAAGGAACTGCGCGACATCATCGCGATTCTGGGCATGGACGAACTGTCGCCGGAAGACAAGCAGGCCGTGGCCCGCGCGCGTAAGATCCAGCGCTTCCTGTCGCAGCCGTTCCACGTTGCTGAAGTGTTCACCGGCTCGCCCGGCAAGTACGTTCCGCTGTCTGAAACCATCCGTGGTTTCAAGATGATCGTGAACGGCGAATGCGACGCGCTGCCGGAACAGGCCTTCTACATGGTCGGCTCGATCGACGAGGCCTTCGAGAAGGCCAAGAAACTGCAATAAGGAACCGATATGGCTACCCTGCATGTGGATGTCGTCAGCGCAGAGGAAGCGATCTTCTCCGGTGAGGCGAAGTTCGTGGTGCTGCCTGGCGAAGCGGGTGAACTGGGCATTTTGCCCGGCCACACCCCGCTGATTTCGCGCATACGCCCCGGGACGGTCAAGATCGTTCGTGCCGACCAAGGCGAGGAAAACATCTTCGTCGCCGGGGGCATTCTGGAAGTGCAGCCGGGCAGCGTGACGGTTTTGGCCGACACCGCTATCCGTGCTTCCGACCTGGACGAAGCCCGCGCCGTGGAAGCTCGCAAGAAGGCCGAAGAGGCCCTGGCGAACGCCAAGGACAAGGCGGACATCGCAGTTGTCGAAGCCGAACTCGCCATGCTGGCTGCGCAAGCCATCGCGGCGCGCAAGCTGCGCCAAGGCGGCCGTTCGCACTAAGCGGCAAAGTAGTACGCCGGGGCTTGCTCCGGTAAGAAGAAAGCGGCCTCCGGGCCGCTTTTTTCATGCCCGCTCGAACGGCGTCGGCAAGCCGCGCCGGCTCTGCGCGTGGCGACCGCAATGCGTTCGATACGAATAGCTGGGCGGGTTATGCAACAGTAGCCTTCAAGCTTGCCTAACGAGCCTGGGGGAAAGCGTGCGAGAAGTCCTGGATTGCGGGGTGCTGCTGGCGCCCGGCCATGAAGCCGCCATGCGCGACTGGGTGGCGCGGTATCGGGCCGGGCTGCCTCGCGTGCGCCTGCACCTGGTGCCCTTGGCAACGCTGACGGCCGCGCCAACCGGGGCCGGGCCTGACGCCGCCGGCCTGCCCCCGAGCTTGCCAGCGGATGTGCAGGCGCTGGCCCGCGTTGCCGTGTCGCTGCGCCGTTATGACAGCTGCGTGCTGCCGGTGGCGCCGTCGTCGGTAGCCTGGGCGCGCATGGCTCTGTCGCACGCCGGCGATGCGCTGACGACGCCCTTGCTGCTGCTGATGGACGGCATGAAAGCGCCCGCCATCGAAGACCTGCTGGGCCTGGGCGTCACTGATTTCATGGCGCAACCCGCTTGCGTGGAAAGCATGCGCGTGCGCTTGGGCCGTATGCGCCGGCCCAATTCGGGCGCGCATCCCATGTGGCACCAGGTCGGGCTGGAAGAGGCGCCGGCGCGCTACCACTCGCCAGGCGGCAGCCCGGCACTGCCGCTGCAAGGTGCGCGGCCCGTGGTGGCGCCCGAAGTGCTGGAGCAAGGCCTGGCCAACTTGCGCGACACTCGACGTGAAGCCGCGCAAGAATCGTTTCGCCAGGCCAAAGCGCGGGTGGTCGACAGATTCGAACGCGACTACATTCGCCATGCTTTGTCGCGCCATGGCGGCAACGTGGCACAGGCTGCGCGGGCCTGCGAAAAGCATCGGCGGGCGTTCTGGGCCTTGATGCGCAAGCATGGCATCGAGGCCGCGCCGTATCGGCAGGCGACACAAGGACGCAGGATGAGTGACTAAACCGCCCTTGGGCCTCAAGGGAAGTAAAATCACGGCTTCCGACCAACGAGGATAGTCGTGTCTGCTTCCAGCTTGAAGAACGATGTGTTCTTGCGCTCGCTCCTGCGTGAGCCCGTGCCCTATACCCCGATCTGGCTGATGCGCCAGGCGGGTCGCTACCTGCCCGAGTACCGCGCCACGCGGGCCCGTGCAGGCTCCTTCATGGGCCTGGCTCAAAATCCGGACTACGCCATGGAGGTCACGTTGCAGCCGCTGGCGCGCTACGACCTGGATGCGGCCATTCTGTTTTCGGATATTTTGACGGTGCCGCATGCGATGGGCCTGGGCCTGGACTTCGCCGAAGGCGAGGGTCCGCGCTTTGCGCACCCGGTGCGCACCGAGGAAGACGTCGCCCGCCTGGCCGTGCCCGACATGGACAAGCTGCGCTACGTCTTTGACGCGGTCGGCGTGATCCGCCGCGAGCTGGACGGCAAGGTGCCGTTGATCGGCTTTGCCGGCAGCCCGTTCACCATTGCCTGCTACATGGTCGAAGGCAAGGGCAGCGACGACTACCGCCTGATCAAGACCATGCTGTATTCGCGCCCGGATCTGCTGCACCGCATCCTGGAAATCAACGCCGAAGCCACGCTGCAATACCTGAACGCGCAGATCGCCGCCGGTGCGCAGGCCGTCATGCTGTTCGACAGTTGGGGGGGCGTGTTGGCCGATGGCTTGTTCCAGCAGTTTTCGCTGGCTTACACCAAGAAGGTCGTTGACGGCCTGACCCGCGAAAACGAAGGTCGGCGTGTGCCCGTCATCGTGTTCACCAAGGGTGGCGGCCAATGGCTGGAACAGATTGCGGCTTGCGGTTGCGATGCCGTGGGGCTGGACTGGACAGTGGATCTGGCCGCGGCGCGCCGCCGCACGGGCGACTCGGTGGCCTTTCAGGGCAATCTGGATCCGATGGCCTTGTTTGGCGGCGGCCCCGCCATCCGCGCGGAAGCCCGGCGTGTGCTGGACGCTTTTGGCCCGGTCGGCAAGGGCGGCCATGTGTTCAACCTTGGACATGGAATTTCGCGTTTCACCCCGCCGGAAGCCGTAGCCGAATTGGTCGATGAAGTCCACCAACACAGCCGCACGCTGCGGGGGTAAGTGAGTGAACGCTTCGGTCCCAAGGGCCGACATTTGAGGGCCCCGGCAAGTACTTGTGCACAGCAAGAATTTGCTTGGGGAAAACCCTTTAGAAGCTAGTTTACAATCTTGGAACGTTATATAAGCCACTGTTTTTAAATGGAAAAACTGAGTTTTCCACCGGATTGCAACGTACTGCGCAATCTTGGCTTATTCCTAAAATTGACGTTGCTCCAGCCTTTTCCCCAAAGTTATCCACAGGCGGCGTTCCCGCCGTCCGGCGCGCCCAGGCGGCATTTGTCCGGCGCCGCCATCCCCCATCCTCTATCCGCCATTCGGATTAAAACTCTTTTCATGACCCGTCCAAGCCTCCATGTCTGAACCGTTGCCAGGAACGACTCCCGAAGCCGTCTGCTGGGTGCGGGTGGCGTTGGACGTGCCCTTGCCCGGCCCGTTCGACTACCGCAGCGACGCGCCTGTCGCCGTGGGCTTGCGGGTCATTGTTCCTTTCGGGCGGCGCAAGATGGTCGGCGTAGTGGTGGAAAACCCGGCCGAGCCGTCATACGACCCCAAGCAGATCCGGCCCATCGAACAGGTGCTGGACGATCTGCCGCCCTTTGACGAAGACTGGCTGCGCATGGCGCGTTTCGCGGCGGACTACTATCAGCGACCCCTGGGCGAAGTCATGCTGCCGACCTTGCCGCCGCCGTTGCGCAAGCCCACCGCGTATCAGGGCAAGCGGTCAGCAGGCGGCCCGGTGGCCCGCCTGGACAACCGCAAGCGCAAGCCGGTGCGTGCGCCGGCCAAGGCCGATCAGCCGCCGGAACTTAACGACGCACAGTGCGCCGCCGTGGACACCATTGGCGCACTGACCGGCTTCAAGCCGGTGCTGCTGCACGGCGTGACGGGCAGTGGCAAGACCGAGGTTTACCTGCGCGCGGCGGAAAAAGTGCTGGGCCAGGGGCGGCAAGTGCTGCTGATGGTGCCCGAGATCAACCTGACCCCGCAATTGGAAGCCGCGCTGCGTGCGCGTCTGGAAGCCTTGGTGGGGCCGGATGGCCTGGCCGTCATGCACAGCGGTTTGTCCGACGGTGAGCGGTTGCAGGCCTGGGCTCGCGCCCAACGCGGCGAGGCGCGCATGGTGCTGGGCACGCGGATGTCGATCTTTGCGCCCCTGAGCAAGCTGGGCTTGATCGTGGTGGACGAAGAGCATGACGCTTCCTACAAGCAGCAGGACGGCCTGCGCTATTCGGCGCGTGACCTTGCCGTGTGGCGCGCGCACGATCTGGATATTCCCGTGGTGTTGGGCTCGGCCACGCCGTCCCTGGAAACCTGGCAGCACGCCGAGCGCGGCCGCTATCTGCGCCTGACGCTGCCGGGCCGGGCGCGCTCCAGCACGCTGCCGTCGATGCGTCTGGTGGACACGCGCCGCCTGCAGATGAAGCACGGCATGTCGCCGCACTTGCTGGAGGCCATCGGCCAGCGGCTGGAACGCAAAGAGCAGTCGCTGATCTTTCTGAACCGGCGCGGCTATTCCCCGGTGCTGCATTGCCAGTCCTGCGCCTGGGTCAGCAATTGTCCGCGCTGCACCGCATTCACCGTGCTGCATCGCACGGATGGGCGCGGCCATCGGCTGCAATGCCATCACTGCGGCTACCAGGCGCCCGTGCCGCGTGCGTGCCCGGAGTGCGGCGACCAGGACCTGGCGCCCATGGGCCGTGGCACCCAGCGCATCGAAGAGCATCTGGCCGAGCTGTTCCCCGGGGCGCGCATCCTGCGCATCGATGCCGACAGCACGCGCAAGAAAGGCAGTGCCGAAGCGCTGTTTGCCTCCGTGCACGCGGGCGAGGTCGACATCCTGGTGGGCACGCAGATGGTGGCCAAGGGGCATGATTTTGCGCGGCTGGGCCTGGTGGGCGTGCTGAATTCTGATTCGATGCTGTTCGCGCACGACTTCCGCGCGCCCGAGCGTCTGTTTGCTCAGCTGATGCAGGTGGCGGGCCGGGCCGGCCGCCACCAGGGCAACGGCGAGGTGCTGATCCAGACCGGCTACCCCGAGCAGCCCGTGTATCAGGCTTTGCTGCGCCATGACTACGCGGGCTTTGCGCGCCATGCCCTGCACGAACGCGAAAGCACCGGCTTGCCGCCCTTCGTCTATCAAGCCCTGCTGACGGCCGAAGCGCGCGAACTGAAAGTGGCGCAAGCTTTCCTGGAGCGCGCGCGCGTGCTGCCGGAAGGGGAGTGGGCCGTCGACTTTCCCGGCCTGGACGCCATCATGCTGTACGACCCGGTGCCGCTGCGGGTGGTGCGGGTGGCGAATATCGAGCGTGCCCAACTGCTGGTGGAAAGCAGCAGCCGGCCGGCCTTGCAGGCCTTTCTGACGTCGTGGTCGCACCACTTGCCGTATATCGCCAACGAGGCGCGGGTGCGCTGGCAGTTGGAAGTCGATCCGCTTGAAATCTAGCTTAAGGTTCAACATGTCCGCCAACGAAGCCATTGCCCAAGGGATGAACCCCGCTCAACGAGAAGCGGTGCTGTACCTGGACGGCCCGTGCCTGGTGCTGGCTGGCGCCGGCAGCGGCAAGACGCGCGTGATCACGCAGAAAATTGCGTATCTGCTGCGCGAATGCGGCTACATGGGCCGCAACGTGGTGGCCTTGACCTTCACCAACAAGGCCGCGCGCGAGATGGACGAGCGCGTGAAGACGCTGGTGGACCGCAAGCTGTCCAAGGGCCTGATCATCAGCACGTTCCACTCGTTGGGCGTGAAGATGCTGCGCGAGGAAGCGCGCAACGCCGGGCTCAAGCCCACGTTTTCCATCCTGGATGCCGATGACGCCATGTCCATCATCCAGGAACTGCTGGCCACCACCGACAAGGCGCGGCTGCGGCACGTCCAGGGCATTATTTCGCTATGGAAGAACGCGCTGATGGAACCCGACGACGCCGCGCGCGAAGCCGTCACGCCGGGCGACGTGGAAGCCGCCAATATCTACCGCAGCTATGCCGCCACGCTGGCGGCCTATCAGGCGGTGGACTTCGATGACCTGATCCGCATTCCCGCCTTGCTGCTGTCCAGCAACGAAGAGGTGCGCACGCGCTGGCAAAACCGCGTCCGCTACCTGCTGGTGGATGAATACCAAGACACCAACGTGTGCCAGTACCGCTTGGTGCAGTTGCTGACGGGCTCGCGCGCCATGTTCACGGCGGTGGGCGACGACGACCAGGCCATCTATGCCTGGCGCGGCGCCACCATCGAAAACCTGGCCAAGCTGACCACCGACTACCCCAACATCAAGCTCATCAAGCTGGAACAGAATTACCGCTCGGTGCAGCGCATTCTGGCCGCCGCCAACGCAGTCATCGAGAAGAACCCCAAGCTGTTCGACAAGAAGCTGTGGTCCGACCTGGGCGTGGGCGAGCCCATCCTGGTGTCCGCCATGGATGGCGAAGAGCAGGAAGCCGAATCCATCGCCATGAAGGTGTCGGCCTCGCGCTTTGAACGCCAGGCGCAGTGGAAGGATTTCGCCATCCTGTACCGCAGCAATCATCAGTCGCGCATTCTGGAGCAGGCGCTGCGCAACCTGAAGATTCCGTACACGATCTCGGGTGGGCAAAGCTTTTTCGACAAGGCGGAAGTGCGCGACGTCTTGTCGTACCTGCGCCTGTTGGCCAACGACGATGACGACCCCGCGTTCATCCGCGCGGCCACCACGCCCAAGCGCGGCATCGGCCAGGCCACGTTGCAGGTGCTGGGCCAGTACGCGGCCACGCGCGAACTATCGCTGTTGGCCGCCGTGGCCGAAACCGGCTTGGAAAGCCTGCTGGCGCCGCGCCAGTTGGAGCCCTTGCGCACCTTTGCGGAATTCATCCGCCGCATGCAGTGGCGCGCCGGGCGTGGCGCCACCGGCAAGGACGCGGCGCCGGCCGAGCCCGCCGGCGTCATCCTGGACGACCTGCTGGAAGCCATACAGTACGAACGCCATCTGTTCGAACTGTTCGAAGAACGGCCCGCGCAAACACGCTGGCAGAACGTGCTGGAACTGACCGGCTGGCTCAAGCGCAAGGCCGAAGAAGACGACATGACGCTCTTCGATCTGGTGCAGCACGTAGCGCTGGTCACGATGCTGGAACGCGGCGAGGAAGACGAGCCCGATGCGGTGAAGATGTCGACCCTGCATGCGTCCAAGGGCCTGGAGTATCCGCACGTGTACCTGGCGGGCGTTGAAGAAGGCCTGCTGCCGCACCTGGGCAAGGACGACGAAGTGGGCGACCCCGCGCGCGCGGCCGAAAACCTGGCCACGCGCATCCAGGAGGAACGCCGCCTGATGTACGTGGGCATTACCCGCGCGCAGCGCAGCCTGAACCTTAGCTGGTGCAAGCGCCGCCGCCGTGCGCGCGAAGACCTGGTGCGCGAGCCATCACGCTTCATTGAAGAGATGGGGCTGGGCGATGTGCGCGTGCAGGAAGACGAAGCCACCGCCGCCATGAACCCCAAGGAGCGCATGGCCATGTTGAAAGCACTGCTGAAGAAGTAGCGCGCGGCCCGTCCCATGAAAGACGACGTCCGCTATCTGCCCGTGTCCGGCACGCCGGGGCTGGTGCTGGGGCAGGCGCGTCTCAGCGAATTCCAGTTCGACCGCCACTATCACGAGGACTATCACATCGGCCTGGTGACCCACGGTGTGCAACGCCAGCACTTTCGCGGGCAGAGCATTCTGCTGGGGCCAGGGGGTATTGCGCTGATGCCGCCCGGTGAAATCCATGACGGCATGGGGGCGGACGACCAGGGTTCGGCCTATGTGCTGAAGACGTTTCGGATTTCTTCGGCGCTGATGCGCAACTGGATCGAAGACGTATCGAATGCCGCGCCCCGCGAGCAGTTTTTCGGCACGCTGCTGCAAGACGCCACGCTGGCGCAGCGCTTCATGGCCTTGCACAACGTGTGGATGTCGCGCGCGCCGGACGAACCGCTGGCGCGGCAGTCGCAATCACTGGCCTTGATGGCCGACTTGTTCGTGCGCACGCGCACAGTGACGCCGCAGCAGGTCAAAGGCGGCCTGTCAGCGGCGCATCGGCTGGCCGTGCGGGATTACTGCCATGCGCATTTGAGCGAGAAGATCGCGTTGGACGACCTGGCCCGGTTGTGCGGACTCAGCCGTTTTCAATTCCTGCGGCGCTTCACGCACTCGGCGGGCTTGACGCCCCACGCCTGGCTGGTGCGGCTGCGGCTGGAGCGGGCCTGCGCGGTGCTGGCCACCGCGCGCATGTCGGTGGCCGAGGTGGCGGCGGAAGTGGGCTTTTATGATCAAAGCCATTTCAACCGCGCCTTTCGTGCGGCCTACGGAGCACCGCCTTCGGCCTATCAACCGGCGGTGTAGGTAAGGCCGAAAGCGCCCGCCGGCCGGTTCAACCCACCCGCGCGCGCAACGCCGACAGGAAGTGGTCGACGTCTTGTTCCGTGGTGGCAAAGGACGTCACCAGACGCACGACGCCCGGACCCCAGCGGTCGTGATAGAAGCGGAAACCGTCGGCCAGCAGGCCGTCGATGGCGGCGGCTGGCAACTGGCAGAACAGGATGTTGGCGTCGGCCTTGCCTTGCAGCGTCACGCCGGGCAGGCCTTGCATGCCTGCCGCCAGGCGGGCGGCCATGGCGTTGGCCTGGCGCGCGTTGCGCAGCCACAGGCCATCATCCAGATACGCTTCCATCTGCGCGGACAGCAAACGCATCTTTGACAACAGATGGCCGCCGCGCTTGCGCCGGAACGCCAGGTCGCGCGCACGCTCAGGGTTGAACATCACGATGGCCTCGGCGCCCAGCACGCCGTTCTTGGTGGCGCCGAACGACAGGATCTCGACGCCCGCCTTCCACGTCATTTCCGCCGGGGTGCAGTCCAGGCTGACCAGCGCGTTGGCAAAGCGCGCGCCGTCCATGTGCAGCGGCAAGCCCGCATCGCGGCAGACGCTGCCGATGGCCTGGATCTCATCCAGGGTGTAGACACTGCCGGTTTCCGTGGCCTGCGTGATGCTGACGCAGGACGGCTGCACGGAATGCACGTCGCCCACCTTGCGCCGCGCTTGCTCGGCCAGTTCGACCGGGTCGATCTTGGCGTCGGTGCCACCCAGCAGCATCAGGCGGGCGCCATGGGTGTAGAACTCGGGTGCCCCGCATTCATCATTGGCGATATGGCTTTGCGCATGGCACAGCACGGCGCCCCAGGGCGGCGTCAGCGCGGCCAGGCTGAGCGAATTGGCGGCCGTGCCGGTGGGCACCAGCAGCACGTCGACCTCGTGCTCGAACAGCTCGGCCAGCCGGCGCTGCACATTCAGGGTGCTGTCGTCGGCGCCATAGGGCTGGGCCTGGCCGGCGCTGGCGCGCAGCAGCGCCTGCATCACTTCGGGGCTGGCGCCCGCGATGTTGTCGCTGGAAAAGCCCATATTGGGGGCGGGGACGGATAAGGGCATGTTCACGGTTGGCGTTGGCGGATTCGGGAAAGTGGCCACTATGCCGGGACGCGCGCATGCGGGCTTGTAGAAAATTGCGGCTGGCTCCTACACTGGGCAGGTCCATCTTGAAGGAGCGCATCATGTGTCGTTGGCTGGCTTACACCGGAAGTCCCCTACAGATGGAAAGCGTGCTGTTCAAGGCCAAGCATTCGCTTATCGACCAGAGCCTGCATTCGCGCCTGGGCGTCACCACGACCAATGGCGATGGCTTTGGCCTGGGTTGGTACAGTCGGTTGTCCAATAGCCACATCGAGCCGCCGTTCCGCTACCGCAGCGTGCACCCCGCCTGGAACGATCGCAACTTGCGCGAAGCAGCGCGCGCCATCCACGCGCCGCTGTTCGTGGCGCATATCCGCGCGGCCACCGACACGCCCGCGCAAGAAACCAACTGCCACCCGTTTCGCCACGGCCAGTGGCTGTTTGTGCATAACGGGGTGATTCGCGACTACCCCTTGCTGCGTCGCGACCTGATGCTGATGATTGCGCCGGCCTATTTCGGATCGATGGAAGGGTCCACCGATTCCGAGGTGATGTTCCTGCTGGCACTGACTTTTGGCCTGGAGGAAGATCCGATTCCCGCGCTGGCCCGCATGGTGGGCGCGGTGGAAGAAACGGGCCGCCGCCACGGCGTGACGCATCCCATCAACATGACGGTGTGCGCGCTGGACGGCGAAAGGCTGATTGCGGTGCGTTATTCCAGCGAGGCAGAGTCGCGCAGCCTGTTCCACAACACCTGCGTGCGCCATTTGCGCGAGCTGTATCCGCAGGATCCGCAGATTGCCGCGCTGGACGAAGACGCCTTCCTGCTCTTGTCCGAACCCTTGAGCGAGATGCCCGGCGTCTGGAAGGAAGTGCCCGAAGCCACCGCCATCATCGCCGGGGGCGGCGACGTCCGGCATTACCCCTTCGCGCCGATCGCGCCAGGGCCGTAACGGGTATTTTGAGCAAAATCCGGCCAAATATCGTCGAAAATGGCCGATAAATAGGGGTCATCAAGCACGTATCGCCCATATAAGGGAGAATGCGTGTCGCAATGACTTTGCGACGTCCTGGGCCGCGAAAGCACCCCAACTCAATAAGGAAGTTGCATGACAGATAGCAAAACCCCGCAGGTCTCAGACGCATTGGCGGTGTTTACGCACACGGGGAACGCCCCGCTTCGCTTTGAATTGCATGACAAGGGCGTGGTCCGCCAGCAAGGCGACACACGCAGCTACACCGCCTTCGCGGATGTACTGGATCTTTGCCTGTTCCCCGCTGAAGCGGGCGCAACGGCAGGCCCGATCCACCAATTTGCCTACCGTACCAGCACGACGCAAGACTGGACCGTGGTGTCCGGCGACGTCAGCAACTTCGCCCAGCTCCTGGATGCATTCCGTTCGCGCTACGTCGCGCAGCGCCTGCCCGTGCTGGAAGCGTTGATGGCCGACGGCAAGCGCGTGGCATTCCGGACGATCAAGTCCGGTGAGTTTCCCGGCTTTGACATGCAGGAACTGGCCCTGTCGGCCGAAGGCCTGCATATTGATGGCGCCACCTGGCCCTATGAATCGTTGCAGCGCATAGACCTGAACGACTGGACCGAAACGATCACCCTGCAAGACGACAACGGCAAGACCGTGTTTTCATGCGTGGCAACGCGCATTCTCAGCTCGGATCTGCTGGTGAACCTGGTGTACGACCAGTTGGGTCAAACGGCGGAATACGCCTGACGGGAGTCGTCCCGCAAGCAGCGTAACGGGCTTGCTTGATACGTAATGATGAAGGGCCGCCCCAAGCGTTACGAGCGGCCCTTTTGCATGGGGTTTGGTGATTGTTGTTACGAGGATCAATGCCCCGCGTGCAGCGCGGGATTCAGCGTACCCCAGGCCGCGGTGCGGACCAGTGTTTCCACGACGCCCGTCTGTGAATTGCGGCGGAACAGCAACCCATGCTGGCCCGCCAGCGACGCGGCTTTCACCACCGCGCCTTCCGGCGTCAGCACCCGCGTTCCAGCGGTGATGTAGCAGCCGGCTTCCACCACGCAGTCGTCGCCCAGCGAGATGCCGATGCCTGAGTTCGCGCCCAGCAGGCAGCGCTTGCCGATGGATACCACCTGCTTGCCGCCGCCAGACATCGTGCCCATGATGGACGCGCCGCCGCCGATATCGCTGCCGTCGTCCACAATGACGCCCGCGCTGATGCGGCCTTCGACCATCGAGGCGCCCAGCGTACCGGCGTTGAAGTTGCAGAAGCCTTCATGCAGCACGGTCGTGCCCGCCGACAAGTGCGCGCCCAGACGCACGCGTGCCGTATCGGCAATGCGCACGCCGCTGGGCACGACGTAGTCCGTCATGCGGGGAATCTTGTCCACGCCGCGAATTTCCAGCGTTTGCCCCGTGGCGCGCAATTGCCAGCGCAAGGCGTCCACCTGATCCACCGCGCACGGCCCCACGGACGTCCACGCCACGTTGGACAGCACGCCGAACAAGCCATCCAGGTTCGCATCATGCGGGCGGATCAGGCGATGGCTGAGCAGATGCAGCCGAAGATAGGCGTCATGCGCATCGGCGGGCGGCTCATCCAGCGACGCAATGGCGGTGCGCACGGCAACGATATCCACCTTGCGGCGCGTGTCGCGGATCAGGGCCGTGGCCACATGTTCGCCCAGCGCCGCGCGGGCTTCTTCAGGCGTAAGGCGGCGCGTGCCGGCAGCGGGCGTACCCTCGGCCAGCGACGGGCGTGGATACCAGGTGTCAAGCACCGAGCCATCGGCAGCAAGCGTGGCAAGGCCATAGGCAATGGCGCTGGAAGAAGCGGCGGACATAATAATTTTCGGTAAAAAAAATAGAAAAATTCGACGTAGGATGGGTGAAGCGCGAGATACCGTTCAAAAGAACACCACCGTAGATCGCGCGCAACCCATCAACCGCCCGTGGATCAACCCGTGACCACCGCAAGATGGGTTACGCGCGATGGGCCACCGGCGCCCTTGCCAGGGACCCCGCGCGCTTCACCCATCCTACGATCCGCGGTAACGCGAATCACCCGTTCAATAGAACACCACCGTGCAACGCGCACAAGCCAACAGCCGCCGGTGGATCAACCCGACCATCGTAGGATGGGTGAAGCGCGAACCGCAGTTCAAAAGAACACCGCCGTAAATCGCGCGCAACCCATCACCCCTACGCCAATTCCTTCAACAGCAATTCCCAGAACTTCAGCCGCTGTTCCAGCGTCGACACCAGCACATACTCATTCAGCGTATGCGCCCCATCCCCATCAGCGCCCAACCCGTCCAGCGTGGGAATCCCCATCGCCGACGTGAAGTTCGCGTCGCTGCCGCCGCCGGTCATCGGCGCGTCTTCCAGCAGGAAGCCCGCCCGATCCGCGTAGCCCTGCACCAGCGACAGCAAGGCCGCCGCCTCGTCCGTCTTCACCATCGGCGGGCGGTTCAGTTCAACGTTGATGTCCAGTTCCACATCCGGCCCCACCGCGCACAACTCGCGCATGCGGCGCAGCACGTCTTCGGCGGCGCCCATGTCGGGCACGCGGAAGTCCACCACGCAGCGGCACAACGCCGGCACCGTATTCGTGACCGTGCCGCCCGCAATCGTACCCACGCTGACCGTGATGCCGCGGTCATAGTCGGTCATGGCTTCCAATGCCAGCACCTGGTGCGCCATTTCGCGGATTGCACTGCGACCCTTCTCGTGCTGCATGCCGGCGTGTGCCGGGCGGCCCTTCACGTTCAGGTTGAGCATGCCCGTGCCCTTGCGCGCCGTCACGCACTTGCCGCCGTTCGGGCGGGCCGGCTCGCACACCAGCGCGTACTTGGCGTTGGCGGCAAAGCGTTCAATATGCACGCGGGACGCATGGCTGCCCGTTTCTTCATCCGGCACCACCAGGAAGTCCACCGGCAGTTGCGTCGCGCCGGGCCGCGCCACGCCGGCCAGCGCGGTCAGCGCCAGGTAGATGCCCGCCTTCATGTCATAACTGCCCGGGCCGTAGAGGCGGTCGCCATCAATACGCACCGGGTTCTCCAGCAGCGTGCCCACCGGATGCACCGTGTCCATGTGCGCCAGGATCAGGATGCCGGGGCGCGTGTCGCCGGGGGCGCGGTTGGTGGCGTACAGCAGCGGACCCGTGGTGGGGCCCAGCGACGACAGCTCCACCGTCAGGCCCGCGGCGGCCGCGTAGTCGGCGATGATGCGCGCCATGGCGGCGATGCCTTCGGGAAAGTTGGACGGCGATTCGCATTGCAGCCAGCTTTGAATGCCGGCGACGATCTGTTCAGTGCTCTGGGTGTTGGACATGGCGGGTTCGGTGTTCAGCAATGAAAAAGAGTTGGCGATCAGAATCAGGCGACCTGCTGGCCGGCCAGGCGGGCCAGTTCGGCGTCGTCGGGCATCTTGCCGTCAAACCACAGGCTGGCGCAAACGGCCGACATGGCGCGGCCATCGTGGCCGATGCCGGGCACCACTTGCAGCGTCCAGCCAAACGGCACGCCACGGCGCTCGGCCTCTTGCTTGCCGAACTCGTAGTAGTTCTTGGCGCGCGCAAAGCGGTGCGGGCCTTGGCGCATCGCGGCGGGTTCGGACGGCAGGTTAGGGTCGTCGGTGGCGATGTCCTGATCGCCCGCCAGAATCGTCATCGGGTAGGCCAGCAGCTTGACCAGATGCTCTTCGGTCAGGCCCACGCCGTCCATGCCTTCGGGGAACGGGTAGTCGAACGTGGGCAGCGTGTACCAGCCGGGGTTGCCCGCCGTCACGGCCTTGAACGGCGCGTGCGACTGGCTGCTCATCAGGCGGTGCACGAACTGGCCGCCGGCCGAGTGGCCGAACAGGTAGACGTTCTGGCCGTCGGTGATTTCGCCGTCGATCATGTCCTTGATGACGTTGCCCACCAGCGCGTAGGTCCAGCCATCGATGTGGCGCGGGTTGCCACCAGCCGAGAACACGCGGCCGTTGTTGTAGCTTTCAACGCCGGGCCAGATTTCGTTGGAGAAGGTCAGCGCCACGATCAGCAGCTTGTGCTTGTCGGCCGCTTCGACCCAGAAGTCGCGATATTCATCGCCGTTGCGCAGCACGCCGTGCTGCACGATGACGACAGGGCGGTCGGGCGTGTAGCCGTAGGGGCGATATGTTTGCAGCTTGAACGGACGGTCGGAGTTGCGGTCCTCGTCGATGTACTGGATGGTGTTGCGGCCCGCATGGCCCATTTCGATGGCGATGCGGTCCACGTTGGACATGTCGGAGGGTTTCATCAGGCGCTCGCTTCGTTCAGGTGACAGGCCGACCAGTGGCCCGCCGAGATTTCTTTCAGGGCCGGCGCCTGCTCGCGGCAGCGCGGCATGGCGTGGGGGCAACGGGGGTTGAAGGTGCAGCCCGGGGGCGGGTTCAGCGGCGACGGGATTTCGCCCTTGATCGGTGTGAACTTGCGGCCACGGCGGGCCACGTCCGGCACCTCGGCCATCAAGGCCTGAGTGTACGGGTGGTTGGCGCGCGCGAAGATCTCGGCCGACGTGGAAATCTCCACGATCTTGCCCAGGTACATGATCGCGACGCGGTCCGAGATGTGCTTGACCACGCCCAGGTCGTGGCTGATGAAGAGATACGTAAAACCGTGCTGCTCGCGCAGGTCCATGAACAGGTTGATCACCTGCGCCTGGATCGACACGTCCAGCGCGGCCACGGGTTCATCGCACACCAGGAACTTGGGCGCCACCATCAGCGCCCGGGCAATGCCGATGCGCTGGCGCTGGCCGCCGGAAATCTGGTGGGGAAAGCGGTCGCGGTATTCGGCGTCCAGGCCCACTTCCTTCAAGGCCTGGTCGATACGCGAGGGGATCTCGGCTGGCGGCGCCAGCTTGTGGACCTTGAGCGATTCGCCCAGGATCTGGCGCAGGCGCTGGCGCGGGTTCAAGGACGCTTGCGGGTCCTGGAAAATCATCTGCACGCCCAGCGTATAGGCCAGCTTGTCGGCGCCGCGCAGGCGCACGGCATCGCGGCCCTGGTACAGCAGTTCGCCTTCGGTCTGCCGGTGCAGGCCAGCCACGACGCGGCCCAGCGTGGACTTGCCGCAACCCGACTCGCCCACCAGCCCGACGACTTCGCCGCGCTTGATGGACAGGTCCACGCCGTTCACGGCATACACCGTGCGGCGGTCCAGCGGGCGGCCGGTCAGGGCCAGGATGCGCTGGGCCAGGTCGGGGCGCTGTTCGAATCGCTTGTGGACGTTCTTGAGCTCGATGACGGGAGTATCGGCTTGGCTCATGCTTGCTGTGCCTCGCGGGCTATCGGCACGTAGCAGCGGTAGCTGCGCGGACCTTCGGTGGTAACAGAGGGGGCTTGTTCGGTGCAGCGCGTGACCGCCTTGGGGCAGCGCGGCCGGAACGCACAGCCCGACGGGCGGCCCGCCAGGCTGGGCGCCATGCCGTTGATCTGGTGCAGGCGCGCGCCGGGTTGGGTGGCGCCGGGCATCGAATCCAACAGGCCCCGGGTGTAGGGGTGGCGCGGCGATTCCAGCACCTGTTCAACCGGGCCGCTTTCCACGATGCGGCCGGCATACATGACGGCCACGCGGTCGGCCAGTTCGGCCACCACGCCCAGATCGTGCGTGATCCAGATAAGCGCGGTGTTGTGCTCGCGGCAAATCTCTTGCATGCGGTAGAGAATTTGGCCCTGGATGGTGACGTCCAGCGCGGTGGTGGGCTCGTCACAGATGATCAGGTCGGGCTTGTTCAGCATGGCGATGGCGATCGCCACGCGCTGGCGCATGCCGCCGGAGAACTCATGCGGGTAGCTCTTCAGCCGCTTTTCGGGCGACGGAATGCCCACCATCTCCAGCGCTTCGCGGCAGCGTTCCTCGGCTTGTGCCCGGGATACGTTTTCGTGCGTGAGGATGGCTTCCATCATCTGCTCGCCGATGCGCAGCACCGGGTTCAGCGTCATCAAGGGGTCCTGGAAGATCATGGCGATGCGGTTGCCGCGCAACTGGCGCATCTGCTCTTCCGTGAACTTGCGCAGGTCCGTGCCCTTGAAGTTCACTTCGCCGTCGACGACTTCCCCGGGCGGGTCGATCAGGCCCAGCAGCGAGAAACCGGTCACGGATTTGCCGGAGCCGGATTCGCCGACCAGGCCCACGATTTCGCCGCGGCGCACGGTAAGGTCGACGCCATCGACGGCCAGATACGCGCCGGCTTCGGTATGGAATGCGGTGCGCAGGCCGCGCACATCAAGAAGAATATCGCTCATTTCAGTAGTCCATTGCGCCACAGGCGACGGGCGGGCGTCATCGCTTGGGATCCAGGCTTTCACGCAGGCGGTCGCCCACGATGTTGATGGAAAGAATCAGCACCAGCAGGGCGATACCCGGGAACAGGCTGATCCAGTAGTCGCCGGACAGCAGGTATTGGAAGCCGTTGGAAATCAACAGGCCCAGCGACGGCTCGGTGATCGGCACGCCGACGCCCAGGAACGACAGGGTGGCTTCCAGCGCGATCGCGGTGGCGATCTGGATGGTGGCGAACACCATGACGGGGCCCAGGCAGTTGAGCAGCAGGTGGAACACCATGATGCGCCAGGCCGGAAAGCCCAGGTTGGCGGCGGCTTCCACGTATTCCTTGCGGCGTTCCTGCAGCGCGCGGCTGCGCATGATGCGGGCATAGTGCCCCCACTGCACCAGCACCAGCGCCAGGATGACTTTGTCCACGCCGCGCCCCAGCACCACCAGCAGCACCAGCGCCACGAGAATAGTCGGAAAGCCCAGGATGAAGTCGACGATGCGCATCAGGATGGTGTCGACCAGGCCGCCCACGTAGGCGGCAATCAGACCGATGGCGCCGCCGATGGCGGTGGCCAGCACCACGGCCGACAGGCCCACCATCAGGCTGATGCGCAAGCCATACAGGATGGCGCTGAGCATGTCGCGGCCCTGGTCATCGGTGCCCAGCCAGGCGATGCTGCCGTCCATCAGCGCCTGGCGCGGCGCCAGGCGGCCGTCCAGCAGCGACAGATTGGCCAGGTCATAGGGATTCTGCGGCGCGAAGTAGGGCGCGAAAACCACCAGGATGATCAGGACGGCCAGCGCGATCACGGAGCCGCGCACGGTGGGACGCGCACGGAGTTTCTTCAGGATGGAGGCACGCTGCGGGGTCTCGGCCAAAGGCTGGACGGTGCGGGTGCGGCCGGAATTGGGAATGTTAGCCATGGCGGATTATTGAGCGGGGGCCACGAGCTGCACGCGCGGGTCGAGCGCGGCGTACAGAATGTCCACAACCAGGTTGATGACCACGAAGATCAGGGTGATGAGCATCACGTAGGCGACCACCACGGGGCGGTCCAACTGGTAGACGCTGTCGATCAGCAGCTTGCCCATGCCCGGCCACGCGAACACGGTTTCGGTGATGGTGGAATAGGCGATCAGGCTGCCGAACTCCATGCCGATCACGGTCACGACCGGGATCAGGATGTTGCGCAGGATGTGGCGGCGCACGATGCGGCCGGGCTTGACGCCCTTGGCGCGCGCGAATTTCACGTAGTCCTGGCTGCGCGCCTCGACCACGCCGGACGCGGTCAGGCGCAGCACCAGCGCAATGTTGGCCAGCGCCAGGTTGATGGCCGGCATGATCAGGTGCGACCAGCCGTCGGCGGTCAGGATGGACAGGCGCACGCCCAGCACGGTGACCGTATCGCCGCGCCCGGTGGCCGGCAGCCAGCCCAGCCACACGGCGAACAGCAGAATCAGCATCATGCCCTGCCAGAAGTTCGGCAGAGAAAAGCCCAGTACCGACGACGACATGATGCCCCGGCCCAGGTAATCGTCGCGGTACAGGCCGGCGACCAGGCCCAGCGGAATCCCGATCACACAGGTCAGCATGATGGCCACGATGACCAGTTCGAACGTGGCGGGAATGCGCTGCACGATCAGTTCAATGGCCGGGATGCCGTGCACGAACGACGTGCCCAGGTCGCCGTGCAGCGCGCGCCACAGGAACCCGGTGTATTGCTGCCAAACCGGCAGGTCCAGGCCCAGGCGGGCGATCATCGCCTCGCGAGCTGCCTGGCTGGCTTCGGGGCTGACCAGCAATTCGATCGGGTCGCCCACGGCATACACCGCGAAAAAGACCACGACCGAAACGGCCAGCAGTACGAACAGACTCTGTATCAGTCTGCGCAGGATGAACAAGGCCACGTGATGATTTCCTTGGTGGGCTCAGGGTTGCTTGGCGCCGAGTGTTGACTTGGCGTGTTTGGCCGATATGGCCAGGGGTTTTTCAAAGTCAGACGATAGCTTGCGCGAGTCGGACCACGGTGACGCCAGGGCGCAGATTGGCGGTGGACGGCATGATCAGCACGCAGTCGTCATAGGGCGTGACAACGGCTTCGCCTTCGGACCAACCGATGACGGTGCCCGCCGTGGCCAAGGTTTCAAGGCCCTTCCAGGGCTGGTCGAAACGGAAGTCCGCGCTTTTGGCGGCGATGGCGTGGGTGACGCGCAGCGCGCGTTGGGCCGTTGCGGCGGGCGCGAACCAGGTGTCGGGGATATCGCCGCGGTCCACCGTGCCGGCTTCTACCAGGAAGCGCGCCATCTGGTCCACCGCCACGCCGCGCGCTTCGGGCGCGCCGTGGAAGCCGCATTCGATCAGCAGCGAGCGCGTGCCGTTGTCGCCGGCTTCGCCAAAGCGGCCGTAGTCGCGCATGCGCACGCCGGCGGCATGGCCCGCGTCCGCGATGATGGTGGCGGGGTTGCCCAGCGCCAGCGCCAGGTCGATATTGCGCTGTTCCATGCCGGTCAGTTGCAGCGGCACGTCGGAATTGCTCATGGAATGAAAGTCCAGCAGCCAGTCAGCCTGTTCCACCCACGGGCGGATCTGCGCGGCGCGGCGGCGTTCCTGGCTGATCGGCACGCTGAGCTTGTCGTCGCTCCAGACGCGGTTCATGTCTTCGTCGACAAAACGCGCGGGCGCGTAGTTGGTGGAGTCGAACCGGTCGAATGCCGCCAGGTTGCAAAAGGCCAGGGTCAGCGAGCCCCGGCGGGGGCGCAGCCCGGCCGCCAGCGCTTCCTTCAATGCCCAGGCGCCGCACAGCTCGTTGCCGTGGATCAATGCGCTCAGCATCACCCGCTTGCCCGGCACGCCGGAATCAAAATGCCAGACGCCGGGCGTATCCGTATTGCCCAAACGCTCCGACGACAAATCCGGACAGGCAAGAAGAAAGGGGCGCGGCTGAACCGCGGGGGATGGCGTGGGCATGAGGAACTCCGATGAAGCGGGGGAATTGTATAGGGATCCGGCAAAAGAAAACGGCTGCGCGAGGCAGCCGTTTTACGGTTCAGACGAACCAGATTACTTCTTTTCGGGCGTGACCGACGTCGCCAGGGTGTATTGGTCGCGGCGGCCTTCGTAGGTGATGCCCTTGCGGAACGCCCAGATGCTGCTTTCAAAGTGCAGCGGAATCAGCGGCACGTTGTCCAGGGCGATCTGGGTGGCTTGCTCAAGCAGCTTTTCGCGCTTGGGGGCGTCAACCGTCACGATGGCTTCCTTGTAGACCTTGTCGAAATCGGCGTTGGAGAAGCCGCCGTAGTTGCTGGTGCCCAGGCTCTTGGGCGAATCCAGCGACGCGACCCACAACTGGAACAGCGCCGAGGCTTCACCCGTTTCCGCCGGCCAGCCGCCCATCGAGAAGCTGAACTCGCGCTTGGCGCGCTTGGGGAAATAGATCGAGGCCGTCATGGCGTCCACGTTGGTCTTGATGCCGACGCGGGCCAGGTACTGAGCCACGGCCTGGGCAATCTGGCCATCGTTGACGTAGCGGTCGTTGGTGGACGACAGCGTCAATTCAAAGCCGTTGGGGTAACCGGCTTCGGCCAACAGCTTCTTGGCGCCTTCGGGGTCGTACTTGATTTCCGGGGCCTTGGGCAGCGCGCCGAACATGCCGTCGGGCATGAACTGGTAGGCCGGGGTGGCCATGCCGTCCATGATGCGGGCGGTGATGGTCTTGCGGTCGATGGCCATCGAAATAGCCTTGCGCACACGCAGGTCCTGCAGCGGGTTCTTGCCGTCGGCGCTCTTGACGAACGGGCTCGGGTTGCGCGCCACGTCCGGCTGGAAGAACACCAGGCGGGTGGACGGCGTGGCCACGAAGCCGAACTTCGGGTTGTCCTTCAGGCGGGGCAGATCGCGCGCGGCGGGGTTTTCGATCATGTCGAAATCACCCGACAGCAGGCCGGTCAGGCGCGGGCCGGCGGACGGCACCGGCACGAACTTCACTTCCTTCCAGGCCGGCTTTTCGCCCCAGTAGTTCTCGTTGCGGACGAGTTCGATGCCGGTGCCCTTCACGTAGGACTTCAGGGTGTACGGGCCGGTGCCGATGGCGTCCTTGCCGTTGTTGAAGTCGGCAACCGTGGGCCATGCGCCCGTCACGCCGCAACCCTTCTTGGGGTCGAACGTCAACTTGCCGTGCTCAACAATGCCGTTCCAGATGATGGGCAGCGAGCGGGCCAGCTCGGCGGGCATCAGCGGGAAGGGTTCGGCGGTCTTGATGATGACGGTGTGCGCGTCGGGCGTCTGCACGTCGGCGATGCGTTTGGTCATGTCCATGTAGGACTGCGACACGTTGGTTTCGTTGTTCAACGTGCGGCAGATCGTGAACAGCACGTCTTCGGACGTGAACGGCTTGCCGTTCGAGAATTTGACGTCGTCGCGCAGCTTGAATTCCCAGGTCAGGTCGTCCAGGTTCTTCCAGGACGTGGCCAACTGGGGCTTCAACTTCATGTCGGCGCTGCGGCCCACCAGCGAATTGTAGACGTGCGCGGAGAACGCATCGTTCTGCGTCATCTTGTGATAGTGGGGATCCGCCGAAGTGGGTTCGGCCGACAGGCCGATCTTCAGCGTCTGGGCTTGAGCGGCTGCCAAGGGAATGGCGGCGGCCACAAGGGCCAGGGTGGTGCGCAACTTCATGGTGACAACTCCGGAGGAATAACGAACCGGATCGTGCCTGCGCAAAAACCACCGCGGCTGCGGCCGAACACTTTTTCGGCCGCAGAAAATGGGATGGATTGGCGCCTGGCACAACGGCAAGGGGCCGATTATCAATAGGGGCTTCGCGCGTTGTCAATGAAGAACGGCGAATCTGGCGCTAGGGAAAACGCCGAGAAGAGGGTGCAGCGGGGAACGAAAATGGCGGCAAAGGTGCCAACATCGGCACCGAATGCCTGCCGTTGGGGCGCTTGCCGGGCAAGCGGGCCGCACAACGGCAACGCGCCGGGCGAAACCGCGGATATCTATTGCGGTTTCAGCCCAGCGCGGCTGTTTTTACCACTGCGAGCCGGAGAAGCGCGAGCTGGCGGCGCGAGCCTTGTTCATCGATTCGTTCACTTCGTCGATGAAGGCAAACACGCTAGCGACAGCGGCGATCACGGCTTGGCCGGCCTTTTTCAGGCTGGTCAGCGGATGGGAATTGGGTTGGTTCTCGAGGGCGCCGCGGAGCAGGTCGCGCTCCAGCGCGTCGGTCAGGCGGGCAGTGCTATTCAGGGTCAGTTCGCTCATGGTCTTTCTCCAGTCCGTTTCGTCTTGGTGAAAACCATTATAGGGATAACCCTAGTCACAAGCAATGATCTTTTCAGGGAAAACCCTAGTATGTTGTAAAAATGTTTATTTGACGGGGACTTAGCCGCGGAAGCTGCCCCAGTTTTCGTTCCGCAAGGCGCGGGCGGCGTCAGCGAGTTCACCCGCCGTTAAGCCGATTGGGCCGATTCCCTGGGCCACTAGCGCGTCGGCCGCGGCGCCGTGTAGCCAGACTGCCCCGGCCACGGCTTGGTCCACCGGCAGTTTTTGCGCCAACAACGAGCCAAGCATGCCGGCCAATACGTCGCCCGTACCCGCCGTGGCCAAACCCGGGTTGCCGCTGGTGTTGATCCGTATGTCGCCCGCCGGGCTGCAGACGATGGTGCCCGCGCCCTTCAGTACGATCCAGCCGTGGTAACGCTGCGCCAGTTGCCGGGCCGCGCCGGGCCGGTCGGCCTGGATCTGTGCGGCGCTTACGCCCAGCAAGCGCCCGGCTTCGGCGGGATGTGGGGTCAGCACGAGCGGGCCCGCGCCCCAATTGGGCTGGATGCCGCCCGTGGCCAGCAGGTTCAGTCCGTCAGCGTCCAGCACCAGCGGGGCTTCGCGCCGCAACACGAATAATTCCGACAGCGCGTTGGCCGCAAGCGCATCCGTGCCGATGCCGCAGCCCGCCACCCAGGCGGTCACGCCCCAGTCCGAGTCCAATAGCGAACGGGCGTCGCGCAGCATCAGTTCGGGTTGCAGCGGGTCGCACGCCAACGGCGCGGTTTCCTGGGCGAAGCCGACCAGCACCTTGCCAGCGCCCGTCCTCAATGCGGCGCGGGCGGCCAGCAGCGCGGCTCCCGTCATGCCCGGCCCGCCGCCCACCACGCCGACGGTGCCGAAGCTGCCTTTGTGCGTGTCTTGCCCACGGGGGGCGAACAGGGCGGGCAGGCTGGCGCGGTCGATGGGGGCGCCGACGGACGGGACGAGGGTGTTCATTGGCTGAGGCTCCATGGGAAAGCGGCGGGGCGGGCGCCCGCGTATCCACTATAGTGCGCAAAAACGCGCCGGGCAGAAGGCTCGCGCAGCGGCTAAAGACAACGCGGAGTAGACAATGACTGATATCACGCTGCAACACTATTCAGCCTATGAATCCCTGAAGCTGCGCCGGCATCCCGGCGGGGTGCTGGAGGTGATCATGGGGGCCAAGGGCGGCCAGCCCGGCAAGCTGTCCACGGCGGACGACCGCATGCACCGCGAGTTGGCCGACATCTGGCGCGACATCGACACCGATCCCGACACCCGCGTGGTGGTGATTCGGGGCGAAGGCAAGGGCTTTTCGGGCGGCGGCGACCTGGAACTGGTGCAGCAGATGGCCGACGACTTCGACGTGCGTACCCGCGTGTGGCGGGAAGCCCGCGATCTGGTCTACAACATCATCAATTGCAACAAGCCCATCGTGTCCGCCATGCACGGCGCGGCCGTGGGAGCGGGGCTGGTGGCGGGTTTGCTGGCCGACATTTCAATCGCGGCGCGCGATGCACGCATTATTGACGGCCACACCCGTCTGGGCGTGACGGCGGGCGACCACGCCGCCATCGTCTGGCCGCTGTTGTGCGGCATGGCCAAGGCCAAGTATTACCTGATGCTGTGCGAAACCGTGACCGGCGAAGAGGCGGAGCGGATCGGCCTGGTGTCGTTGTGCGTGGATGAAGCCGAGCTGATTTCGCGCGCGTTCGAGGTGGCCAACAAGCTGGCGGCAGGCTCGCAGACGGCGATACGCTGGACCAAATATTCGCTGAACAACTGGCTGCGCATGGCGGGGCCAAGCTTTGATACGTCGCTGGCTTTGGAATTCATGGGGTTTGGCGGGCCGGACGTGAAAGAGGGGATTCAATCGTTGCGCGAACGCCGGGCGCCGAATTTTCGGCCGGATTCACCGTTTTGAACGGTGTTGTTTGATGGCGGCTGTTTGATGGGTTTGCGCGGTTGGCGGCCGGGTTCTTTTGTCGGTCGTGCCGCGCCGCACCCATCCTACGTCCCAACCGTAGGATGGGTGAAGCGCGAATGACCCGACGTCAGAACGCCAAAGCCCAACGCGCGCAACCCATCGCTTCGTCCCTATTTCTTAAAAAAATTCGCGAACGCCGCCTGCGCTTCCTCGGTCTGCAGGCGGGCGCGGAACTGCTGGGCTTCGTAATCCAGCGTTTCCTGAATGGCCTGGCGGTCCGCCCGCTTCATCATGGCCTTGGTCAGGCGCAGCGCGGCGGGCGGTTGGCGCGCCAAATCAGCAGCCGTGGCCTGGGCCGCGGCCAGCGCCTGGCCTTGTGGCGTAACCGACGTCGCCAAGCCGGCTTCGCGCGCGTCTTCGGCGGAAAATGCCTTGCCCTGCAACAGCCATTCGGCAGCGCGACGCCCGGCCAGTCGGGGCATCAACAGACTGGAGGCGCCCTCCGGGCACAGGCCCAGCGCCACGAATGGCATGCGCAGCGTGGCGCCTTCGCCGATGTGGACAAAGTCGCAATGCTGCAGCAGCGTCACGCCGATGCCGATTGCGTAGCCTTCGACCGCGGCAATGACCGGGACCTCGGCGGAGGACAAGGCCCGCAGGAACGTCAGCCCGGCGCTGTCGCCCGCCCCACGCTCAGCCTGAAAGTCGCGCAGGTCGTTACCCGCCGTGAAGTGTTCGCCCGCCCCGGTCAGGATCACCGCTGACACCGCCTGATCGGCGCTGGCCAGGGAAATCTGTTCGGTCAGCGCCGCGTAGGTGGCCGTGTCCAGCGCGTTGCGGCGGTCCTGGCGGTTGATGACCAGGGTCAGCACCGCGCCATCACGGCTGACTGTCAGGCCCGCGCTCATGCGAACGACCTGGCGTTCAGTTGCGCCTTGGCCTCGGCGTATTCGCGGCGCAGCGTCTCGACGATCTCCCGGGTCGGCAGCACGCTGGCGATGCCGCCCACGCCCTGGCCGGCGCCCCAGATGTCTTTCCACGGCTTGACGCGTGTCGATCCGAAATTGGACGCGCCGCTGTCAGGCTGCGGCAGGTTGGCCGGGTCCAGCCCCGATGCAGTGATGCTGGCCTTCAGATAGTTGCCGGGAATGCCCGTGAAAAACGGGGTGTACAGAATGTCGGACGCGCTGGCCTCGACGATGGCGGACTTGTAGCCCTCGCTGGCGTTGGCTTCCTGGCTGGCGATGAAGCGCGTGCCCATGTAGGCAAAGTCGGCGCCCATGGCCAGCGCGGCCAGTACGTGCGCGCCGGACGTGATGGCGCCCGACAGGATCAGCGGGCCGTCGTAAAAACGGCGCACTTCGGACAGCAACGCGAACGGACTCAGGGTGCCTGCATGGCCGCCGGCGCCCGAGCACACCAGGATCAGCCCGTCCACGCCCGCTTCCAGCGCTTTTTCGGCGTGGCGCAGCGTGGTGACGTCGTGAAAGACCTTGCCGCCCCAGTCGTGCACACCCTTGACCAGGTCTCCCGGCGCGCGCAGGCTGGTGATGATCAGCGGCACGCGGTGGCTGGCGCACACGGCCAGGTCCTGTTCCAGGCGGTCGTTGGACTGGTGGATGATCTGGTTGACCGCGAACGGCGCCACGGCAGCGCCGGGGTTGGCTTCGCGGTACGACGCCAGCCCGGCCTGGACTTCGTCCAGCCAATCGGTCAAGAGGCTTTGCGGGCGCGCGTTCAGCGCGGGAAACGAACCCACGATGCCGCTTGTGCACTGCGCAATCACCAGTTGCGGGTTGGACACGATGAACATGGGGGCGCTGATGACCGGCAGGGACATCTGGCCATACAAATCTGTCACAAGAGAGTGGGGCATAGCGTCGTCGCGTTGTGTTCAGGTCAGTCCAGAAAAGGCGTTCCGCGATTGGGCCTTGAGCCTTGAAAGCGGATATGCCTATAATTACCTACCGACCGTCCGGTAATTAATTAATCTTTATTTAACGGCATGCGCCGAACCGCTGTCAATGGAGGCCCGCGCGGCCTGCCCGCAGCCTCAGGCGCGGCCCTTGCAAAGGCTGTCATGGCGACCTCCGCCCCTCCTGCTCAGAAACGCGCCCGCGCTGGCCGGCCCCCCACCCTGGTGGCCCCGCGTGAACGCATCCTGGAAGAAGCCGCCAAGCTGTTCGCGCAAAGCGGCTACGACGGCAGCTCGGTGGCCGACCTGGCCGCCGCCATCGGCGTGTCCAAGGCGGCCATCTATCACTACTACACCACCAAGCAGGATATCTACGACGCCATCATCCTGGGCGTGTTGAACGGGCTGACGCAAAACGTCGGCCAGGACGTTGCCGATGCCCAGGGCGCCGCAGACCGGCTGCGCGCGTTCATGGTGGGCCACGCCCGCTACTTTGAACAGCACCATGCTGAATTTGTCACCATGCTGATCGGTTATTCCGGCATGGCGCTACCCGAACGCGAAGACGCCGCCCGCCTGCGCGACGGCTACGAAAAGCGCCTGCGCGAACTGATCGCCCAGGGCGTGGAACAAGGCGTGTTCCGCCCGCTGGACGTGGCCGCCACCGGCCGCGCCGTGCTGTCCATGCTGAATTGGATGGTGCGTTGGTACAAGCCTGGCCAGGGCGATAGCGCCGAAGCCATCGCCGCCGGTTACTTCGATTTATTGGTCGGCGGCATGCGCGCCTGATCGCGCCGCCGTCCGGAAACGCATTGCTTATCTACTGAGACTTCCATCATGGCCCTCGACACCGAAACCCTGAACCTGTTGCTGGACGCCGTGCACCGCTTTGTGCACGAACGTTTGATTCCCGCCGAAGACGAACTGGCCTCTAGCGGCCAGGTGCCGCCGGACATCGTTAACGAAATGCGCGAACTGGGCCTGTTCGGCTTGTCGATTTCGCCCGACTTCGGCGGCCTGGGCCTGACGATGGAAGAGGAAGTGCGCGTGGTGTTCGAACTGGGCCAGACCTCGCCCGCGTTCCGTTCGCTGGCCGGCACCAACATCGGCATCGGTTCGCAAGCCATCGTGCTGGCGGGCACCGACGAGCAGCGCGCGCGCTATTTGCCCAAGCTGGCCAGCGGTGAATTGATTGGCTCGTTTGCCTTGACGGAGCCGGACGCCGGCTCGGACGCCATGGCGCTGCGCCTGTCCGCCGAGCGCGATGGCGACGGCTATGTGCTCAACGGCACCAAGCGCTACATCACCAACGCACCCATCGCCGGCCTGTTCTCGGTGATGGCGCGCACCGCGCCTGAGCGCCGCGCCAATTCCATTTCGTGCTTCCTGGTCGAAGCCGGCACGCCTGGTCTGATCATCGGCAAGCCCGACAAGAAGATGGGCCAGGCAGGCGCCTTGACCAGCGACGTGGTGTTCGACAACTGCCGCGTGCCCGCCAGCGCCTTGCTGGGCGGAGAAGAGGGCAACGGCTTCCGGACGTCGATGCGCGTGCTGGACAAGGGCCGGCTGCACATTTCGGCGCTGTGCGTGGGGATTGCCGAGCGCCTGTTGTCCGACGCGGTCAAGTACGCGCTGGAACGCAAGCAGTTCGGCCAGCCGATCGCCGAGTTTCAATTGATCCAGGCGATGATCGCCGACAGCCAGGCTGAACTCTATGCCGCCCGCTGCATGGTGCTGGACGCCGCCCGCATGCGCGATCGCGGCGAAAACACCACCATGCAGGCCGCCTGCTGCAAGCTGTATTCGACCGAAATGGTGGGCCGCGTGGCCGACCGCGCCGTCCAGATCCACGGCGGCGCGGGCTATATGTCCGAGTACGCCGTGGAACGCTTCTACCGCGACGTGCGCTTGTTCCGCATCTTCGAGGGCACCTCGCAGATCCAGCAACTGGTGATCGCGCGCGAGACGATCAAGGCGCATTCCTGAGCCGGCAGCAAGCGGAAATCCGGCCAGAGTGTCCAAACAGCTAATATCCGGATTGACGAATGGTGCTCTGGGCGCGACCCTAACGGTCCGCGTCCGGGTATGACGCGCTGGCGGCCCGGGCCGCCAGCATGACGGAATTCCAGTCTGGCTTCGCGCATGGCCGCAAGCCGGACGTTTTCATTTCTCATCTAGCGAAAAGACTACAGATGTCGCAACGTCCCGCTCCCCTTACCGGCATCCGCGTGCTGGACCTGACCCGCGTGCTGGCGGGCCCCTGGTGTACCCAGAACCTGGCCGACCTTGGCGCCGAAGTGATCAAGATCGAACGGCCCGGCGCGGGTGATGATACGCGCGCCTGGGGGCCGCCCTACCTGAAGGACGAAGCGGGCAACGACACCACCGAAGCCGCCTACTACCTGTCCGCCAACCGCAACAAGATGTCGGTGGCGCTGGACATCGCATCGCCTCGCGGCGCCGAGCTGGTGCGTGAACTGGCGCTGCAAAGCGACATCCTGGTTGAAAACTTCAAAGTGGGCGGCCTGAAGAAATACGGGCTGGACTACGAGAGCCTGAAGGCCATCAACCCGCGCCTGATCTATTGTTCGATCACCGGTTTCGGCCAGACCGGCCCCTATGCCAGCCGCCCCGGCTATGACTTCATGATCCAGGGCATGGGCGGGCTGATGAGCATCACCGGCGAACGCGACGACCTGCCCGGCGGCGGTCCGCAAAAGGCCGGCGTGGCCGTGGCCGATCTGATGACCGGCATGTATTCCACGGTAGGCATCCTGGCCGCCCTGCTTGAACGCGCCAACAGCGGTTTGGGCCAGCACATCGACATGGCCTTGCTGGACTGCCAGGTCAGCATGATGGCCAACCAGAACTTGAACTTCATGACCTCGGGCGTGGCGCCCCAGCGCGCGGGCAACGCGCACCAGAACCTGGTGCCGTACCAAGTGTTCGCCGCGGCTGATGGCCATTTGATCGTGGCGGTGGGCAACGACAGCCAGTTCCGCAATTACTGCGGCGCCATCGGGCTGCCCGAGTTGTCGGCCGACCCGCGTTTTTCCACCAATCCCCAGCGCGTGAAGAACCGTACCGAGCTGGTGCCGTTGCTGGCCGAGCGCATGGCCACCGGCGCGCGCGATCACTGGCTGGCCGCGCTGGAAGCCGTGGGCGTGCCGGCCGGCCCCATCAATACACTGGACCAGGTCTACGAAGACCCGCATGTGTTGGCGCGCCAGATGAAGCGCGAGCTGCCGCATCCGGCCGCCGGCAAGGTGCCGATGGCCGCCAGCCCGTTGAAATTTTCCGATAGCCCCGTTGAATACCGCCGTCCGCCGCCCATGCTGGGCGAGCACACCGCGCAGGTGCTGGCGGAAAAGCTGGGCTTGTCGGCCGAAGACATCCAGGCGCTGGCTCAAAGCCAGCCTTGATCGCGGCGGGACGGCAGTGAGCCGCCCCGTTTGCCACGCGCCATGCCGCGGCGCGCACCATCCATTCCAATACAGGCAGGAGAGAGTTGATGACGGAGATTCAAACCATCGGCGTCGTGGGCGCCGGGGCCATGGGGCGCGGCATTGCGCAGATTGCGGCGCAAGCCGGATTGCGCGTGCGTTTGTACGACACCAGCGCCGATGCGATCGCGGCCGCGCGCGAATCCTTGCGCCAAACCTGGGACAAGCTGGCGCAAAAGGGCAAGCTGACCGCCGCCGATGCTCAAGCCGCGCTGGAGCGTGTGGAGCCCGCCACCGCGCTGACCGACATGTCGGCCTGCCAACTGGTGGTGGAAGCCATTGTTGAACGGCTGGACGTGAAGCGCGACCTGTTCGCGGCGCTGGAAGGCGTGGTGTCGGAAGACTGCATCCTGGCGTCGAACACGTCGTCCTTGTCCATCACCGCCATCGCGGCCGCTTGCAAGCACCCGCGCCGCGTGGTGGGCTATCACTTCTTCAACCCGGTGGCGTTGATGAAGGTGGTTGAAGTGATCGATGGCCTGCGCAGCGCGCCGGAAGTGGGCGATGCGTTGGCCGCGCTGGCTCGTCGCATGGGTCACACGCCCGTGCGCGCCAAGGACATGCCCGGCTTCATCGTCAACCATGCCGGCCGTGGCATGAACACCGAAGGCCTGCGCGTGGCGCAAGAGGCCGTGGCCACCTTTGCACAAGTCGACGCCGTGATGCGCGAGCAGGCCGGCTTTCGCATGGGGCCTTTTGAACTGCTGGACCTGACCGCGCTGGACGTGTCGCACCCGGTGATGGAATCCATCTACCGCCAGTTCTTCGACGAAGCGCGTTTCCGCCCGTCGCCGATCACGACCGTGCGCCTGGCGGGCGGGCTGATCGGCCGCAAGGCGGGCGAAGGCTTCTACGTCTACGCCGACGGCCAGAAGCAGGTGCCGGCCGAACCGCCCGTGCCGGCGCTGCCGGAAGGCCTGAAAGTCTGGGTCAGCCCCAAGCACGCGGAAGGCTACGCGCGCGCGTCGGCACTGATCGAAAAGCTGGGCGCTACGTTGGTGACAGGTGCAACTCCCGATGCCGACGCGCTGGTTGTCGTCACGCCGTTTGGTGATGATGTGTCGACATCGGTGTCCGCCCAAGGCTTGAACGCCGGCCGCACGGTGGGCCTGGACACGCTGTATGCCTTCGACGGCGCCAAGCGCCGCACCATCATGGTGTCGCCCGCCACCGAAGCCAAATGGCGCGATGCCGCGCACGCGCTGCTGGCCGCCGATGGCGTGCCGGTGACGGTGATCGAAGACTCGCCGGGCTTTATTGCGCAGCGCATTGTGGCCATGATCGTCAACATCGCCAGCGACATCGCGCAGCAGCAGATCGCCACCCCGGAAGACATCGATCAAGCCGTGACGCTGGGTCTGGGTTACCCGGTGGGTCCGTTGGCCTTGGGCGACAAGCTGGGCGCCGACCGCATCCTGGAAATCCTGAAGAGCATGCAACGCGTGACCGGCGACCCGCGCTACCGCCCCAGCCTCTGGCTACAACGCCGCGTGCAATTGGGCCTGTCGCTGCTGAAATCGTCCGACACGTAGGATGGGTGAAGCGCGCGAAAGTCGGCAGAAGAATTCTGACGGGCAACGCGCGCAACCCATCAGGCAGCGCCCGAAGCTTCATCTGATCCAGGCAAGAAAAAACCCCCTGAGTTTCTTCTTCAGGGGGTTTCTTATTTGTACGGTTGCTTGATGGGTTGCGCGCGTTGGGCGGTATCTCAGTGGCCTGAATCCTGCCGCGCTTCACCCATCCTACTTGGCGTGGTCGACCATGTATTGGACGGCTGCGCGGATGTCTTCTTCCGAGGCGTTGGCGGCGCCGCCCTTGGGGGGCATGGGCGGCTTGCCTTGCATGGCGACCTTCACCATGGCGTCCATGCCGGTCTTGATGTAGGGTTCCCAGGCGGCCTTGTCGCCAAACTTGGGCGCGTTGGCCACGCCGGTGGCGTGACAGGCGAAGCAGACGCTCTTGTAGAGCTTTTCGCCGGCCGGGTTGACGGCGGCGGCCTGTTGCGGCGCAGCGGCGGCCGGCGCTGCGGCGGCGGGAGCGGCGGCAGTGGCGGGCGCGGGAGCGGCAGCAGGCGCGGCGCCAGATGCAGCGGCAGCTGCAGGAGCAGGAGCAGGAGCAGCGGCAGGAGTAGCTGCCGGAACCGCACCAGCGGCCGGCGCAGCAGCATCCGCTTCCTTCTTCGCGCCTTCTTCGGCGGGGGCGGCGGGTTCGGGCAGCGATGCGCCGGACTTGTTGGCCATGTAGACCACCGCGCGCGCGACTTCGTAGTCGGACAGCGTGGGGTTGCCGCCCTTGGCGGGCATGCCGCCCTTGCCGTGCAGGGCCACGTTCAGCATGGTGTCGTAGCCGGCCTTGATGAAAGGCGCCCAGGCCGCGTTGTCGCCCATCTTGGGTGCGCCGGCCACACCGGCGGTGTGACAGGCCGTACAGACGGCGGCAAAGACCTGTTCGCCCGTCTTGAAGACTCGGGGCGCGTTGGCGTCTACCAGTTCAAACCCCGCGACCGGGGCGATGCGCTTGGTAATGGCTTCCGGGGTCAGCGTGTCCGAGCCGGCTCCGGTCTTGTCGCCGGAGACCACCATGTTCACCAACAGGATGATGATGGCGATTGGGATCACGAAAGACAGGACGATCGTGACGACCAGTTGCTTGGGGGTCTTGATGGGGGAGGAGTGCTCTTCTATGTGTTCCTGCTCGTTGCTCATGACCAAATCCTGCTAACGGGTGGGGCGCCTGACGGCGGCAACAGAAAATCAGTAACTGCACAAATCGGCGAACAAGTCGGGCATCCGCCTGCAAGCAAACGCTGGATTATATAACGGTGTCAGGGACGCACGTCCAATGCCTCTGGCCGGGTTTTCGATGAGATTCGCAGAAGATTTAATGCGCTTCATGCAGGCCACTCAAAACTAGGTACAATGTCGCCTCTTTGCGCTGCGCCCGTAGTTCAATGGATAGAATGAGAGTTTCCGAAGCTCTTGATACAGGTTCGATTCCTGTCGGGCGCACCACACATCATGCAGTGACGAGCAATACCTGATGCAGAACGACGTGGCATAGAAAGTCGAATCCCGGATTCGATATTCGAAACCCGGGATCCATCAGCGTGTACACATCAGCGTCTGCACACCAACGTCTACACATCAGGGCGGCCATCCAGTCATACGGCCATCAAGCTCCCTGAATATCAAACCCCCCTGGATTTGAAATTCGCTTCAATACGCGCGGCGGCTTTGTTGCGTTCAATCATCCAGCGACGGCACCGTGCCGATCTGCGTCAGGATGCGCGGCGATTCCATGTCGCCGGTTTCTTTGTCGATCCATACTTCATAAGCGGCCACGCCCGCGAATTTGGAAGCCATGGAATTGGCGATTCGGATGGCGCCGAATTCGCTGCTGGCTGGACGGATCTCCCCAGGGGCCACGCCGTTGGCGGCGGCGCGATAGGGCACGACGATGTACTGAACAAGATGAGCGGCTTCTGACACAGGTTTCTCCCTGGATGACAGGTTTTTGGGCGAGCGAAATGTATCACGTCGAACTGTGTTTTTGTACAGTATTTTGAAGCGTCGCACCAACTAATTCTTGCTTGGCGGGAAAACCCCTAGCGGGCAATCGTTGCCCGAAATTCCGCTCGCCTCTATTATTTTCGAAAATCTTCACGGTTTTATAAAAAAGAGGCAAGGGATGGAAGCGAACCGGTACGACGCCTATCGCGAGGACACCGCAGGCCGCGCCAATGTGGCGGACTCGCCCGAACGCATTGCCTATTACCAGGAGCTGGCACGCCTGGAAACCGGCGCCTTGTGGACCGTGGCGAACAAGATTGAACCCTGGGCGCCGCGTTCGGCGTCGGTGCCAGTGGTGTGGCGCTACCAGGACTTGCGCGCGCATGTGCTGCGATCGGCCGAACTGGTGTCGCCCGAGGAAGCGGGCCGCCGCGTGATCTACCTGAACAACCCCGGCCGGCGCGATGTGGCCGCCGCCGTGGGCTGGTTGTATTCCGGCTTGCAGGTGATGCAGCCGGGCGAACTGGCCTCGGCCCACAAGCATTCGCATTCGGCGCTGCGCTTCATCATGGAAGGCCAGGGCGCCTACACCGTGGTGGACGGGCACAAGATGACGCTGGGCGCGAACGACTTCGTGCTGACGCCCAACGGCACCTGGCATGAGCACGGCGTGGCCGAAGACGGCACCACCTGCATCTGGCAGGACGGCCTGGACATTCCGCTGGTCAATGCCCTGGAGGCGGGCTTCTACGCCGTGCATCCCGACCTGAACCAGACCGTGACCCATCCGGTGGACGACACCAGCGCCGCCTGGGGCAACGCGGCCTTGCGCCCGCAAGTGTCGGGCTGGACCAAACCGTATTCGCCGCTGTTCAAGTACGAATGGGAGCCCACTTACGAGGCCTTGCGCCGTTATGCGCGCACCACCGCCGGCAGCCCGTACGACGGCATCCTGCTTGACTACGTGAACCCCGCCACCGGCGGCTCGGTCATGCCGACCATCGGCGCCAGCATGCAATTGCTGCGCCCGGGCGAACACACCAAGGCCCATCGCCACACGGGCAGCTTTATCTACCAGGTGGCCAAGGGCAGCGGCTTTTCCATCATCGACGGCAAACGTTATGACTGGACCGAACGCGATATTTTCTGCGTGCCGTCCTGGGCCATCCACGAACACGCCAACCTGTCCAGCAACGACGACGCCTGCCTGTTCTGCTTCAACGACCTGCCCGTGATGCGGTCGCTGGCGCTCTACCGCGAAGAAGCGCTCAAGGAAAACGACGGCCATCAAGTGCTGATCTAGCACCGCCCCCCCATTCGAATTTTTATCCGCCGCGCGGGGCTTGCTCGCGCGCCTGGCTCAACTCGTCCTGATTTAACTCTTCCTACTCAACTCGTCCTGAATCAATGGAGTTCCTATGCGCTTGGTGACTTTTCGCGCTCATCCCACCGCTGCCGCGCGGCTTGGCGCGCTGGCCGAAGGCTATGTAATCGACCTGGCCCTGCTGGGCCGCGCCGGCGGCGTGGACCTGCCCGACGACATGCTGGCTTTCATCGACTTAGGCCCGGTAGCCGTGGCGCAGGCCAGCCGCCTGATGGATGCCTACCGTGGCGCGTGGCCGGTGGGCACGGCGCTGCCGCAAGAAAACGTGAAGCTGCTGGCGCCCATTCCGCGTCCGCGCAAGAACATCTTCGGCATCGGCCTGAACTACGTTGAACACGTGGCGGAATCCAGCCGCACGCTGGATACCTCGGCCGACCTGCCCAAGCAGCCGGTGATCTTCTCCAAGCCGCCCACCACCGTGATCGGCCCGGGCGACGCCATCGAGCACAACGCCAAGATTACGCAGCAGCTGGACTGGGAAGTGGAGCTGGCGGTGATCATGGGCCGCCGTGCCTCGCGCGTGGCCGAGGCCGATGCGCTGTCCTACGTGTTCGGCTACAGCGTGATGCTGGACATGAGCGCGCGCGACTGCCGTCGCGCGGGCCAATGGATCTATTCCAAAGGCCAGGACACCTACGCGCCGTTTGGCCCGTGCATCGTCACCGCCGACGAAATTCCGGACCCGCAGGTGCTGGACCTGTGGCTCACGGTCAACGGCGAAAAGAAGCAGGGATCGAACACGCGCCACATGCTGTTCAAGGTGCCGTTCCTGATTGCGGACATCAGCGCCGGCATCACGCTGGAACCGGGCGACATCATCGCCACCGGCACGCCGGAAGGCGTGGGCGCGGGCCGCAAGCCGCAGGAATGGTTGTGGCCGGGCGATGTGGTGGTGGCGTGCGTGGAAGGCATCGGCACGCTGCGCCATCCGGTGGTGGCGGTTTAGCTCAGGCCTGCCGCCAGGCGGGCAACGCAGTCTTCAAGGGGAAAACATGATCAAGAAACAGCATCTGGGCGGCGTGGCCGCCGCGTTGTCCGTCGCGCTGGGCGCGGCCTTTTCAACAAGCGCCGCGCGCGCCGCCGAGCCCGTCAAGATCGGCTTCATCGCCACCTTGTCCACGCCGGCCGGCTACATCGGCGAAGACGAGCGCGATGCTTTCAACCTGGCCATCAAGGAAGGCGACGGCAAGCTGGGCGGGGTTCCCGTGCAACTGGTCATCGAAGACGACGGCTTGAAGCCCGCCAACGCCAAGCAGGCCGCCGACCGCCTGGTGCAATCGGGCGTGAAGCTCTTTACCGGCGTGAACTTCTCCAACGTGCTGGCGGCCGTCGTGCCGGGCGTGGTGAAGTCAGGCGGGTTCTACGTCAGCCTGAATCCTGGCCCGTCGAACTTCGCGGGCGAAAAGTGCGACCCCAACTATTTCGTGGCGTCTTACCAGAACGACGCCTTCCACACGGCGGGCGGCGTGGCGGCCAATGAACTGGGCTACAAGCGCGTGGTGCTGCTGGCGCCCAACTACCAGGCTGGCCGCGACGCCATCGAAGGGTTCAAGCGCACATACAAGGGCGAGGTGGTGGCCGAGATCTACACCAAGCTCGACCAGTCGGATTTTTCCGTGGAGTTGGCGCGCCTGCGTTCGCTGGCGCCTGACGCCATCTACCAGTTTCATCCGGGCGGCACCGGCATCAACTTCGTCAAGCAGTATGCGGCGGCGGGCTTGAACAAGAGCATCCCCATGCTGATGCCCAGCTTCTCGATGGACGCGCGCATGATCCAGGCCACGGGCGATGCGTCCTTGGGTTCCTACACCACGGGCATCTGGTCGGAAGACTTCAACAACCCGCAGTCGCAGGCCTTCGTCAAAGCCTTCAAGGAAGCCTATGGCCGCGTGCCCACCGACTACGCCATGCAGGCCTACGACACCGCGCAGTTGATCGGCGTGGGTTTGAAGGCCACGGGTGGTGATCTATCCAAGGCGGCGGAATTCCGCGCGGCGCTGCGCAAGCCCGGCTTCACGTCCTTGCGCGGCAACTTCAGCATGAACACCAATCAGCATCCCATTCAAGACCTGTACCTGATGCGTATCGACAAGGACAGCGCGGGCGGCCTGGCGCCGCATCTGGTCCGCAAACTGGTGTCTGACGACAAGGACGCCTACGCCCAATTCTGCAAGATGCCATCATGACGCTGCTGTTCGAACAACTGCTTAACGGGCTGCAGTTCGGCGCCATGCTCTTCATGCTGGCGGCCGGACTGACGCTGATCTTCGGCATCATGGGCGTGGTCAACCTGACGCATGGCTCGATCTACATGGTGGGCGCGTACTGCGCGGCCTATGCCATCGGCACCACGGGCTCGTTCCTGGCGGGCGTGCTGGCGGCGCTGCTGGGGGCGGGGCTGTACGGCATATCCGTCGAAGTGCTGGTGATACGCAAGCTGTACAAGCGCGATCACCTGTACCAGGTGCTGGCCACTTTCGGCCTGCTGCTGTTCTCGAACGAAGCCGTCAGCCTGATCTTTGGCCGGCGTCCGCCGCTGGTCAGCATCCCGTCGTTCCTGGAAGGCGCGGTGACGCTGGCGCCGGGCTTTCAGTATCCGCTGATCCGCCTGTCGTTCATCGCCATTGGCGCCTTGGTGGCGGTGGGCTTGTGGTGGCTGGTGAACCGCACGCGCATCGGCATGCTGATCCGAGCCGGCGCGGATGACCGTGAAATGGTCGACGCGCTGGGTGTGGACATCCGCAAGCTCTACACGCTGGTGTTCGGGCTGGGCGCGTTGCTGTGCGGCTTGGCCGGCGTGATGGCCGCGCCGCTGCTGGCGGTGGAAATCGGCATGGGCGAACGCATCTTGATCACCACCTTCGTGGTCATCGTGATTGGCGGGGTCGGCTCGGTGCGCGGCGCCTTGGCGGGCGCCTTGCTGGTGGGCATGGTCGACAGCCTGGGCCGTGCCTTTCTGCCGCAGTTGCTGTCCACGATGTTCTCGCCCGCCACGGCGGACCCGCTGGCCGCCGGCATGGCGTCGGCCAGCATTTATGTGTTGATGGCGATTGTGCTGATCGCCAAGCCGGGCGGCTTGTTTCCGGCGCGAGGATGATGATGGCAAAAACACTTTCAAATCGCGCCCGCTGGGGCTTGGCTGGGCTGGTGGTGCTGATCCTGCTGCCCGCCGCCGCGCTGGCCTCGGGTTCGCCGTTCCTGATTGGCGTGGTGACGCGCTTTCTTATCTACGGGCTGGCCGCGGTCAGTCTGGACCTGGTGATCGGCTACGGCGCCATGGTCAGCTTTGGCCACGCCATGTTCTTTGGCCTGGGTGGCTACGCGGTGGGCATCATTGCCTTTCACACGGCCGAAGCGGGGCCCATCTTCGGCTGGGCCGGCAGCAATGCCGCGTTGGTGGTGTGGCCCATTGCGCTGGCCGTGTGCGCGTTGGCGGGCTGGGTCTTCGGTTACCTGGCGCTGCGCACGCGCGGTGTGCAGTTCATCATGATTACGCTGGCCTTCGGGCAAATGGTGTATTTCATCCTGGTGTCGCTGCAGTTCTATGGCGGCGACGACGGGCTGATGATTACGCAGCGCAACGTGTTGCCGGGCATCAATCTGGAAAGCCCCATGGTGTTCTATTACGTGTGCCTGGCGCTGCTGACGGCGTGGACGCTGCTGTGCATTCGCATCACTAATTCGCGCTTCGGCATGGTGTTGCAGGCGCTGCGCCAAAGCGAGCGGCGCGCGCTGAACCTGGGCGTGGCGCCCACGCCGTACCGCCTGAGCGCGTTCGTGCTGTCGGCGGTGGGCACCGGGCTGGCGGGCGTGCTGTGGGCCAACTATGCCGGGCTGGTGACGCCCGACATGGCGGCGTGGACCAAGTCCGGCGAGCTGATGGCGATTGTCATCCTGGGCGGCGTGGGCACCTTGCTGGGCCCGATTGCGGGCGCGGCGGTATTCCTGGGGCTGGAGCAGATGCTGTCGTCCTTGACCGAGCATTGGCTGCTGTACATGGGGCCGATCCTGGTGCTGGTGGTGCTGTGGGGCCAGAAGGGCCTGTTCGGCAAATTGCTGGAGACGCGCCATGTCGACTGACCCCCAAGCAAGCCTGTTGCGGCTGACGCAGTTGCGCAAGGCCTTTGACGCGGTGGTGGCCACCAATGGGGTGGACCTGGATGTGCGGGCCGGCGAAATCCACGCCATCATCGGCCCCAACGGCGCGGGCAAGTCCACGCTGATCGCGCAGATCTGCGGCGAGATCCGGCCCGATTCCGGCACCATCCATCTGGACGGGCGGGACGTGACCGGGCTGCGCGCGTTCGAGCGGGCGCGGCTGGGCCTGGGGCGTTCGTTCCAGATCACCGAGCTTTGCCACGAATTCACCGCGCTGGAAAACGTGATCTTGTCGCGCATGCTGAAGGACGGCCCCGCGTTTGGCGCCTGGTCCGATCCGCGCCGCGACGCCGGCCTGAAGGCCGAGGCCATGCAATGGCTGACGCATGTGGGCCTGGCTGAGCGCCGTCATGTGCGGTCGGCCGACTTGGCGCACGGCGAACGGCGGCAACTGGAGCTGGCGGTGGCGCTGGCGCGCGAGCCGCGCCTGTTGCTGCTGGACGAACCCATGGCCGGCATGGGGCCCGAGGAATCGGCGCGCATGACGCGCCTGCTGCAAGGCATGAAGGGCGATTACGCCGTGCTGCTGGTCGAACACGATATGGACGCCGTCTTCGCGCTGGCCGACCGCATCAGCGTGCTGGTCTATGGCCGCGTGGTGTTCAGCGGCACGCCGGACGAGGTGCGCCGCCATCCGGACGTGCGCGCGGCCTACCTGGGAGAAGAACATGTTGAAGGTTGACGGCCTGACGGGCGGTTACGGATCCAGCAAGGTGCTGTTCGGCATGTCGTTCGAGGCCAGCGAAGGCGAGGTGATTTCGCTGATAGGCCGCAACGGCATGGGCAAGACCACCACGGTCAAGACCCTGATGGGCATGTTGCCCGCCACCGGCGGCGCGGTGCAGTTCCGGGGGCAGACGCTGGGCCGGTCTGCGCCCAGCACGGTGGCGCGCCTGGGCGTGGGGCTGGTGCCGGAAGGGCGGCGCGTGTTTGGCTCGCTGACGGTGCAGGAAAACCTGGTGGCGACGGCACGCGCGGCCGCGGGAGGCTCATCGGGCGGCTGGGACCTGGAGCGCGTCTACACCCTGTTCCCGCGCCTGAAAGAACGCCGCGCGCAGTCGTCGCGCACCTTGTCGGGCGGCGAGCAGCAGATGCTGGTGGTGGGCCGCGCGCTGATGACCAACCCCAAGCTGCTGATTCTGGACGAGGCCACCGAAGGGCTGGCGCCGCTGATCCGCCAGGAGATCTGGCGTTGCCTGCGGTCGCTGAAGGCCGAGGGCCAGACCATTCTGGTCATCGACAAGAACCTGCCCGAGATGGCCACGCTGGTGGACCGACACTACATCGTGGACAAGGGCCGCGTGGCCTGGTCTGGCAAGCCCGCCGAGCTGTCCGCCCAACCCGAATTGGCGCAGCGGTATCTGGGGATATGAGGTGGCCGAGCCCACGCGTGCCGCCCACGGGCGCGAGTAGAATGGGCCGCCTGTGCGCGGATCAGCGGACACGCCGCTGACATCTGGAGAGCATGTTGAAGCCAAGAATCAAAGCTTCCCGCCAGGACGATTCCGGATCGGCCGGGAATGCCGACGTGGAAGACATCACGCTGTCGGAGCAGGTTTACCGCCTGCTTCGGCGCGACATCATGAGCGGGGTTTTCGCGCCGGGCCAGTCGCTGCGGCTGGAATTGTTGAAGCAGCGCTACGGCAGCAGTTTTTCGCCCATCCGCGAAGCGCTCAACCGCTTGCGCAGCGAACGCATGGTGGTGAACACCACGTCGCGCGGCTTCAGCATCGCGCCCTTGTCGGTCGAGGAAATGTGGGACGCCTGTGAAACCCGCATCCTGATCGACTGCGATGCCTTGCGCCGGTCGCTGGCGAATGCGGACGACGCCTGGGAAGCGCGGCTGGTGGGCGCCTATCACGCGCTGACGCTGGCGGCGCAGCGGGCGGGCGAAGCGTCAGCCCCGTCCGACGAACTGGAAGATCTGCTGGAAGCGCGCCACCTGGATTTCCATCATGCGCTGATTGGCGCATGCCGCTCGCATTGGCTGTTGGACCTGTCCACGCAGCTGTATGCGCAAACCGAGCGCTACCGCCGCCCCGCGCGCGCGGGCGCCACGGCCTATGGGCCGGAACGCAACGTCGACGACGAACACCGCCAACTGCTGGACGCCGCGATCTCGCGCGACGCCGAGCGTTCCGTGGCCATGTTGGCCGCGCACTATCGCAAGACCGCGCAATTCATCGAACGCATCATTTCACAGCCCGACACCCAGGCACGACATGCATAACGCCGAGATCGATCTTTTCTTTTCCTCTATCGCCGAGCGCGACGTGCAATACAACGCGCGCGAATCCGTGGCCGACTTCGACGCCTGCGTGCGCCGCTACGCGGAGTCGTCGGCGCGAGTACGCTCGCGTCGCCCCGGCGTGCTGGACCTGCGCTACGGCATGGGCCAGGACGAACGGCTGGACCTGTTCCTGCCCGCCGCGTCGCACGCGCCCGCGCCGCTTTTCGTGTTCATTCATGGCGGCTACTGGCGCGCGCAGCGCAAGGAAGACGCGCCCGTGATGGCCGAGGCCTTCAACGCGGCGGGCGCGGCGGTGGCCACGCTGGAATACACGCTGGTGCCCGAAGCCACGCTGGGCGAAGTGGTGCGCGAAGTGCGTTCCGCCGTGGCCTGGCTGTACCAGAACGTGGCGGCCTACGGCGTGGACCCCAAGCGCATCTACGTGAGCGGCAGCTCGGCCGGCGGCCACCTGGCCGGCATGCTGGCGGCACCCGGCTGGCCCGCGCGCTATGGCGTGCCGGACGACATCATCAAGGGCACGCTGGCTTTGTCTGGCCTGTTCGATCTGCGTCCGCTCTGCGACATCCTGCCCAACACCTGGCTGCGACTGACGCCGGAGCAGGCCGCGCATCAAAGCCCCATCTTCAATCTGCCCGAGCGCGCCGGCCCCATGCTGCTGGCGGTGGGCGGGCTGGAGACGCAGGGCTTCAAGAACCAGACGAGCGCGTTCGAGGCGGCCTGGAACGCGGCGGGCCTGGCGTCCACCCGCATTCCCACGCCGCACTGCAATCACTTTGACCTGGTCAACGAGCTGGAAGACCCGGACAGCGCGCTGACCCGGGCCACGCTGGCGATGATGGGGCTGGCCGCCCGTTGAGGGCCAGCGCTGATGGCCGCCGCGCATGGCTGACCTGAAACTCCTGGAAGACCTGATCGCGCTGGCGCGCACGGGCAGTTTCGTGCGCGCCGCCGAACTGCGCCACGTGACCCACCCCGCGTTCGGGCGGCGCATCCGCGCGCTGGAAGCCTGGGCGGGCGCGCCGCTGGTCGAACGCCAGCACCTGCCCGTGACGCTGACCCCGGAAGGCGAGGCGCTGCTCCGGACGGCCACGCAGGTGGTCGAGCAGATGGGGCTGGTGCGCCATCGCATCAGCAGCTCGGGCGCGGGTGGCGAAGCCGTGTTGCGCATCGCCACGGGCCGCAGCCTGGCCCGCACGTTGGTGGCGGACTGGATTGCGCGCTTGCGGCATCGCACGCCCAAGGTGCTGACCGAAGGCACGCAGGTTGAACTGTCGACCGGCCAGGCCAAAGACCTGGTGGTGCGGCTGGAGCAGGGCAAGGTGGACCTGCTGTGCTGCTACGAGCATCCGGCCTTGTCCGTGCCCTTGAGCCCGGCGCGCTACCGCTACATGACGCTGGCCACCGACAAGCTGGTGCCCGTAAGCCAGGTGGATGCGCGTGGCCGTACCCGATATACGCTGCAAGACGGCGGCCAGCCGGTGCCGCTGATCACCTACACGGGCGGCCTGGCGATGGAGCGCATTGTGGGCGACCGCCTGGAAACCACGCCCTATGCGCTGACACCGTTCGTGCGCAGCGATTCGCTGGATGCCGCGCACGGCGCCGTTGCCAAGGGTCTGGGCGTGGCGTGGTTGCCGTGGTCCATGGTGGCGGCGGATTGCCGTCGCGGGGCCTTGGCCGCGCTGGGCGGCCGCAGCGAAGAGATCGCTTTCGAGGTGCGCCTGTACCGTCCGCGCGCGCGCTTGACGGACCTGGCGGAGGCCGCCTGGGAGGCCACCGCCAACCGCAAGGTCTGACGCGCGCCGTTGCGTCAGCCGTTTTGGGCCAGGCCGGATCGGCACGAAGATGTGCCGTTTCGGCACAGTGGGTGGCCAGGGCACCCGTGAAAATACAATCCTATACCTCCAACGAGACGGCCACGCCGTCCACCTCAGCACCCCAAGGAAGAAAACATGAAATCTCACCTGCATACGCTGCGTGCAGCGCTTGTTGCGCTTTGTGCCGCCTCGGCCGTGGCGGCCGCGCCGTCCGCCGTCGCCGCCGATTACCCCTCCCGCAGCATTTCGCTGGTTGTTGGCTACCCCGCTGGCGGTAGCCTGGACTTGACCGCGCGCCTGTTGGGCGAAGAGCTGGGCAAGCGCCTGGGCCAGACCGTCGTGGTTGAAAACGTGGGCGGCGCTGGCGGCACCATCGGTGCGCAGCGCGTGGCGCGCGCCGCACCCGATGGCTATACGATTTTCCTGGGCTCCACCAACGAAATGGTGATTGCCCGCATGATCAACACCGCGGTGAAGTACGACAGCGCCAAGGATTTCACCCCCTTGGGCCTGGTGGCGTCGCAGCCGATGCTGCTGGCCGCCAGCAAGAATTCCGGCGTCAAGACGGCGGCGGAGTATCTGCAGAAGCTGCGTGGCGCGGAAGCGGGCACGTTCAATTACGGCTCGTCCGGCGTGGGCACCACCTTGCACCTGGCCGGTGAAATGATCAACCGGGCCACCGGTACGCGCGCCGAACACGTGCCGTACCGTGGCGTGTCGCCCCTGGTCACGGACCTGATGAGCGGACAGCTGGACTTCGGCATGCTGGTGCTGTCTTCGGGGCTGCCGCAAGTACGCAGCGGCAACATCGTGGCGCTGGGCCTGACCGAAAACAAGCGTTCGCCGGCCGCGCCTGAAATCGCGCCGCTGGCCGCAACACCGGGTTTTGAATCCGTCGACATCAACCTGTGGTTCGCGCTGTATGGCCCGGCCGGCCTGCCGGAGCCGGTAGTCGCCAAGCTGCGCGGCGCGCTGGACGAGACGCTGAAGTCGGATCAGTTCCGCGGCAAGTTGCAGGACGCGGGCGGTGAAATCGCCAAGCCGGGTGTGGATCTGGCGGCCTACCAGGTTGAAGAAACGAAGAAGTATGGCGCGCTGGTCAAGGCCGCCAAGATCGAAGCGCAATAAATCAGGCGCAAGCCCAAGCTCTTGCCACACCGGAATCAAGCGGATCACACCATGGAATTCAAGCTACCCGTTCCTGACCTGAGCGCCGAGCGCGCGGGCAATACCGACACGCCGGGCGTCTGGCATTTTGATTCGGGCGTGCCGGGGCGGGCGCTGATGGTGACCGCGCTGGTGCATGGCAACGAGCTGTGCGGCGCCTGGGCACTTAAAGACCTGCTGGCGGCCGGCGTCAAGCCGCGCCGTGGCAGCCTGACGCTGGCCTTTTGCAACCTGAACGCCTTCGATCGCTTTGACCACGCCAACCATGACGCCTCGCGTTTTGTGGCCGAAGACATGAACCGCGTCTGGAGCGCCGAGCGTCTGGACAACCCCACCACGCCCGACCGCCAGCGCGGCGCTGAGCTGCGCCCCTGGGTGCAGCGCGCGGATTGGTTGCTGGACCTGCATTCCATGCACGAGCCGGGCGCGCCCTTGCTGCTGACGGGCGTGCTGCCGCGCAACATCGCGCTGGCGCGTCGGCTGAAAGCGCCGCAGCACGTGATCGTGGACGCGGGGCACAAGGACGGCGTGCGGATGCGTGACTTCGCGCAGTTCGGCGACCCCGCGCGTGAAGACGCCTGCGCCTTGCTGATCGAATGTGGTTTCCATGGCGAGCTGGCGGCACGCGATGTCGCTCGCGACATGGTGGCCCGCATGCTGGTGGAGTCGAAGGTGCTGGACGCGGCTGATGTGCCGGCCGGCTGGCGCTTGCCGGACCCGGCGGCGCAGCGCGTGCTGGAAGTGACGGACGCCGTGGTCGCGCCGTCGATGGATGTGACGTTCGCGCAGCCATGGACGGGCCTGGAAACGTTGGAGCAGGCCGGCTCGGTGATCGGCTGGGCAGACGGCCAGCCCATCGTGACGCCTTACGACAACTGCACGCTGATCATGCCGTCGTTGCGGCAGTTGAAGCCCAGCGTGACGGTGGTGCGGTTGGCCCGCGATTACGTGGGCTGATTACGCGGGCTGATCGCGCGGGCTGAACCCCCGCGCAAAAGCCCCGCGTGGGACGCCCGCGTTATTTCTGCGGCGTGTACCGCAGTTCGTCCAGCTCGTAGCCTTGGGCCTTGGCGGCAGCCAGGGCCTTGTCCAATTCTTCCTTGGGCAATTGGGGCGAACGCGACAATATCCACAAGTACTTGCGATCGGGCGTGCCGACCACGGCCCAACGGTATTCGGGGTCCAGGCCGATGACCCAGTAGTCGCCCTTGAACGGCTTGAAGAAGGTGACTTCCAGCTTGGCGTTGTTGCTGCCTTCCACGACGGTGGCGGTGCCGGATGCGGAATCAATGTCGCCATCCTTGGTGCGGCAGCGATTGTTCACGCCGACGGTGCCATCGGCATTCGCGGTGTATTCCGCGGTGGTGTCGCCCACGCAGTTGCGCTGGAAGAACATCGGGAAATTCGCGATTTCGTACCACATGCCGGCGTAGCGTTTCAGGTCCACCGATTCCACGGTCTGCATGGGCGGCGGCGCGGCGTGGGCGATGCCCACACTGGCGGCCAGGGCCATCAGGAATGTTGCGGTGCGGCGCATGAAAAAAACCTCCGGAGTAACGGATAAGGAATTGAGCCACGGCGCGCCTGCCCGTTGGGCACGCGCGCCGCGAACGCAAACCCTAACGATACGCTTTATTTACGCGGCGCTTTCAGAGCGTCGTGATAGCGGGCCACGTAGGTGGCGAAGTCCACCGTGTCCGATTCCTCAAGGCGTTGCTGTTCCTGCGTGGATTGCACCGCCGCCTGCTGATAGGCCGCCGCCACGTCCGCGGGCAGTGCCTGCGCACGCAGCGTGTTGGCGTGCTTGGCGCTTTGCGCCAAGGAGTAGTCGTGAAACGACATGCCGCTTTGCGTCAGGGCTTCCAGCAGGCGTGCCGACGGGGTGGTGTCAGGCTGATCCAGCTTGAGCCGTTGCGCGGCCAGGGCGTCCGCGTAGGCGGTACCGCCCAGGGCCGAATCAAACAGAGCGGCATAGGGCGCGATCTGGTCCAGAAGATCGTGACCCCACTGCGGCAGCGCCACGGCCTGGCCGTCGCGGTCCAGCGTCAGACCGGGCTTGCGGCCTTCTTTGACCACCGTGGAAAAATTGTCGGCGCTGCGTTGACAGTAGCCGTTAGCGGGAAAGAAGGGGCTGTCGGACGCCGCGCAGAACAGCAGGAAGGCGTCCACGAAGCGGCTCGTGCTGGCATCGATGCCCACGGGCGATTCGGGGTCGATATCCAGGCAGCGCACTTCCACGTACTGCACGCCGCGTTCCGCGAGCGCGGTGATGGGGCGTTCGCAGCGGCCGGTGGCGCGCTTGGGGCGGATGCTGGAGTAGTACTCGTTTTCGATCTGCAGCACGTTGGTGTTCAGCTGGATCCATTCGCCGTTGCGGTGCGTGCCGATCTTTTCGTAATCGGGCCAGGGTTTTGTCACGGCGTCGTACAGGCGGCCCAGGAAGGTGTCGAGGTCGTTGTAGCAAAGCTTGAGCTGCGACTGCGCCTTGTTCTGGTAGCCAAGATCGCTCATGCGCAAGCTGGTGGCGTAGGGCAGGTAGAGCGTATGGTCGCCCAGGCGTTGCAGCGGGTGGTCCTGGCCGCGCAGGAAGTCGCTGGCCAGCGCGGGGGCCGCGCCAAACAGGTACATCAGCAGCCAGGAATAGCGCGTGAAGTTGCGGATCAGGCTGATATAGCCGCGCGAACGGCGGTCTTGCGCGGAGCCGGCCTGCGTGTCCAGCACCGACCACAGATCTTCCGGCAGCGAGAAGTTGTAATGCACGCCGGCAATGCATTGCATTGTCTTGCCATAGCGTTCGGCCAGCCCACGGCGATACACATGCTTGAGCATGCCCGTGTTGGACTTGCCGTACCAAGCGATGGGAATGTCCGCTTCGGCGGGCAGCGTGGCGGGCATGGACTGGTTCCAGATCAGCTCGTGGTCCAGCACGCTGTAGACGTGGCGGTGGGTGTTGGTGAGCTCGGCCAGCAGCGCATCCACATCGGTGTGCGTGCCCGTGATCAGTTCCAGCAGCGATTCGGAGTAATCGGTGGTGACGTGTTCATTGGTCAGCGCCGAACCCAGGCCGGCAGGGTGGGGCGTGCGGGACAAAATGCCCTGCTCGTCCACGCGCAGGCCTTCTTTTTCAATGCCTCGCAGCGTCTGGGTCAGCAGCGAGCGGTTGGCCTCTAGGCGGGAGAGGCGGTTGGCGGCGGTATCAGTCACGGATTCTTCTCGTTGGGGTCTGTCGCGGGATTTTACGGGGTGCCGGCCTCCTGTGCCGAGGGAGTCAATACAGGGGGCAGGGACAATGCCTGTGCCGTGCGCGCCAGCCATTCGTCCAGGTCAGCATAAACCGGATCAGAAATAGGGGCCGTTTCATTGAAGATCTCGTGCCAGGCGCTGTCGTACCAGCGCAGGGTCAGCAATTCCGCGGGCGCGCGCTGGGCGAATTGGCGGCTGCCTTCGGCGGCGACGATGGAGTCATCCCCCGCCACCATCAGCAGGGTGCGGCAGGGCAGCAGGCCGGCCTCGCGCAGGGATTCGCGGCCGTTTTCATCGACGAAGCGGGCCAGCCGGCCCGTCATGCGCCGCCGCACCAAGGGGTCGGACCGGTAGGCTTTGACGACGGCCCGGTCGTGCGAGATACGCGCGGGCGCCAGGCCGTGGGGCACGCGCAGGTCAGGGGCATGCAGCGACATCCAGGTCAGCGTGCGGCGCACCCACAGGGGCACGTTGACGACAAAGGGCGGCGAGCTCAGGACCAGCGCGTCCAGTTCGGCCATGCGGCGCAGGGCGACACGCACGGCCACCAGCGCGCCCAGGCTATGGGCCAGCAAGATGGGTGGGCGGCCCTGGGCCTGGGTCCAGGCCTGCAGGCGGTCCACGGCGTCGTGAACCAGATCGTCCTGGTGGCTCAGGGTGGCGGGCGGGCCGCCCGACCGCCCATGGCCGCGGTGGTCATGCGCGCCCACGGTCCAGCCGCGGGCGGCCAGCCAACGGGCCAGGCGGTCGTAGCGGCCGGCGTGTTCGCTTAGCCCATGCATCAGGTAGACGCTGGGGGTGCCGGGGCCGGTGATGGGGGCGGGCACATTGGGGGCGGCGGGCCAAAGATAGTTGGCCAAGGGGGTGCCGTCGGGCGCGGGGGTCATGGAAATCGGCGACAATTTCAGCCTTCCTAGAAATGAATGGGCCGTCGGGTCACGGTAATGACGATTTCATCGCTGTTTCGTTTCATGTTCAAGAAAGCCGGCCTGATTGTGGGGCTGGCCTTGCTGGTGGCGGCGTGCTCGCCCCGTTACAACTGGCGGGAAGTCGACGTGGCCGATGGCCATGTGCGCGCGGCATTCCCGGACCGCGTGTCCACCGACAGCCGCGACCTGCGCCTGGATACCCATACCTTGCGTTTTACCCTGTCCACCGCGACCGTGGGCGAAGCCGTGTTCGCGATCGGGTCCGCGCCGCTGCCGCCCGAGATGGCGGCGGACCCGGCTGCCCGGCAGGCGCTGGGCATGGCGCTGATGCAGTCCCTGTACACCAACATGCAGGCGCCGCCGCCCGCACAATGGCCAGCCTACGGGCAGGTCATTGAGGTGCACGGCAAGGCCATGGGCAAGCCGGGATGGCTGCAGGCCAGGGTCTGGGTGACCGACACGATGCTGATCGAAGCGGTGGCCGCCGGCACGACGGAAAGCCTGCCCCCGGAACGCGCGCGGGAATTCCTGCAGTCAGTGGTGATCAAGCCCGGGGCGCCCAGCCAGGCCAGCCAGACCAGCCAGCCGGCGAGCCCTGCCGGCGTTTCTGGCGGTATCCCAGAACCCGCCAGCCCCGTCAGGTAATGACGGTGTCCAGCAGCCCTTGGCGCAGCGCCGCCACCACCGCGGCCCTGCGGCCCCGCACGCCCAGCTTGGCGCAGGCGTTGCGCAGGTGGAAATTCACGGTACTTTCACTGACGCCCAGGATGCGGCTGGTTTCCCAACTGGTCTTGCCCGCCGCCGACCAGAACAGGCACATGGCCTGGCGGTCGGACAGCGTTTTCGGGGCTGGCAGCGCTGATAGTGGCGAGAGCGGCGCCAGCGGTGGCCCCAGCGCCGACAGCGGCCCGCCGCCCTGGGCAAGCTCTGGGTGGAACGCGCACAAGCGTTGAAAGGCGGACGACCGCGGGAACGTGGACGAACGCGGGAAAGTGGGCATGCGACGGCTGGCGGTCATGGCGGCTGGGGGTACGAAGCCCCGTCATTGAAGTTGCTGCATGCTGCGGCCGCCACGGGCGCTGCGCAAGCATTGATGCGTACGCGCATTGATCTCCTTATCTCTAACGGAATAGCTGTATGTTTGCCATCGCCCAGTTCTACCTTTCAGCCATTGTGCTGATGCTGCCCTTGCTGTCCTGCGTGGGCATCGGGGTGTTCTGGGGCAAGCGCGACATCCCCTTTGGCGGCGCGTTCATCACTACGCTGGTGACCTCGGTGACCACCCCCGCGCTGGTGTTCCACACCTTCGTCACGACCCACCTGGACGACCGCGCGTTGGCCGACATTGTTGGCGCTACGCTCTTGGCCTTGCTGCTGTGCGCGCTGATCGGTGCGCTGCTGCTCAAGGTCTGGAAGCTGCCCGTGCTTACGTTGCTGCCCACTGCGTGCCTGCCGAACGCCGGCAACCTGGGGCTGCCGATCTCGCAACTGGCGTTTGGCGACGCGGGCCTGTCGGTGGCGGTGGCGTTTTTTGCGGTGAACTCATTCGTCATGCATACGGTGGCCGTGCGGCTGTTGCCCGGCGTCAACACCAAGGGCAGTTGGAAAAGCCCCATCTTGCTGGCGTCGGTGGTGGCGGTGGCAATGCGCTTGTTGCACATTCCAGTTCCCGAATGGCTGATTGAAACAGCCCGTATGCTGGGCGCCGTCACGGTGCCGCTGATGCTGCTGAGCCTGGGCCACGCCTTGGCGCTGATCCCGTCCAATGGCCTGCGCGACGGCGCCAAGGTGGCGGCGATCCGGTTGGTGGTGGGCCTGGGGGCCGGACTGGCCGTAGTGTGGGCACTGGACCTGGAACCCGTGCTGGGCGGGGCGCTGACCCTGCAGATGGCCATGCCCTGCGCCGTGGTCAGCTATATGTATGCCAAGCGCTACACGACGATGGGCGACACCGCGGCAGGCGCGGTGTTGGTGTCGACGGTGGTGTTCCTGCTGCTGGCGCCGCTGATGTTGTGGTTCACGCACGGAGCATAGCGGCGCGGCTGGGTGCGGGAAGAAGGACGTGGCGGGGTGCGAAGCATGGCGCGGCCAGGTACGCGAAGCATGACGCGGCCACACCGGCTACTTCAAGCCGCCCCGGCCATGTCGCGCAACTGCGCCATGAGCGCGTCGGGGATATCCACGCCATGCTTGATGGCGGCGTCGCGCAGTTTGCGGCGACGGTCGCCGGGCAGGCGCACGCCGTCGTCTTCCAGCATGGCGTCCACCAGGGTCTCGACGCGTTCCAGATAGGCGTTGTTGCCGGCCAGCGCGCCGGGGTCGATCGCCATGAACGCCTGCCCCAACCGGGCGGGGCCGCCCGCGTCGACAAAGAACGATTCCGTTTCGAAGCCGAAGTGCGCGCCCGTCAGCGCGCAGGCCAGGAGTTCGACAATCAACGCCAGCATGGCTCCCTTGACGCCGCCCGCCGGCAGCATGCTGCCCGCCAGACCGGCCTTGGGGTCGGTGGTGGGTTGGCCATCCGCGTCCAGCGCCCAGCCCAGCGGAATGGGCTGATTGTCGCGCGCGGCGATCATCAGCTTGCCGCGCGCCACCTGCGACAGCGACATATCAATCACCAGCCTTGCGCCGTTGCGCCGGGGAAAGATCGCCGCGATGGGGTTGGTGCCGAACAGCGGGCGCTTGCCGCCCCAGGCGGGCATGGCGGCGGGGGAATTGCTCAGGGCCAACGCCACCAGCCCGGCGTCCGCCAGGGCTTCAAGGTGGTAGGCGGCTTCACCGAAATGATGGCTGTTGGCCACGCCGATGAAGGCGATGCCGTGTTCACGGGCGCGCAGCGCGGCTTGTTCGACCGCCATCGCGCAGGCGGGAAACGCCAGGCCCGAGCCCGCGTCGATCAGCGCCGCGCCACCGCGTTCATGCACGATTTTCGGCACGGCCGAGCCGATGGCGCGGCCCGCGCGCAGGTGCCCCGCATAGAACGGCACGCGCGACAGACCGTGCGAACTGATGCCCTGGCTTTCCGCAAAAACCAAGGCGCGGGCGGTGCTGTCCGCCATGGCCGGATTGGCGCTGGCGGCGGCCAGCGCGGCGGCGGCCAGATGTTGCAGTTCGTCCAGATAGATGTGAGCCATAGCCTTCCTGTCAGGGGGGGGCGCGCGTCCGGTCGAAAGTGGGGCGCCGCCAGCAGGCACGATTGTCCCACCAGCCTGAGGTGGCTGCAGCATCCGCAAGCAGTGCTAGAATTCTTTTCGCTGTACCCATGCAGCACCCATATTTCGGCGCCGATTTGCCTGATCCGCTTGCGGGCGCCTTCCAATAAATCCAGCTAAAGAGGTCCGTATGACCACTCCTGCCCAACATTTGGCCGGTGATCTGGCCGCTGATCCGGCCAACGGGTTCGTCCCCGCCACCGTCACGACTTCCGACACCGTTGATCCCGGTTCTGTCGGCCTGGTCGCACCCACCTTCATCCGCTTCGATGAGCCGCTGCCTTTGCTTAGCGGCCAGTCGCTGGCTGCCTACGAACTGGCCGTGGAAACCTACGGCACGCTCAACGCCCAGCGCAGCAACGCGGTCTTGATCTGCCACGCGCTGAACGCCTCGCACCACGTTGCCGGGCAAGCGGCCGACAACCCCAGCGACGTCGGCTGGTGGGACAACATGGTGGGCCCCGGCAAGCCGGTGGACACCAATATCTTCTTTGTGATCGGCGTCAACAACCTGGGCTCGTGCTTTGGTTCGACCGGCCCGGCAAGCATCAACCCCGCCACCGGCAAGCCCTGGGGCGCGGCATTCCCCGTGTTGACGGTGGAAGACTGGGTGCGCGCCCAGGCCCGTGTGGCCGACCACTTCGGCATCGACCGCTTCGCGGCCGTGATGGGCGGATCCCTGGGCGGCATGCAAGCGCTTAGCTGGGCCATCACCTTGCCCGACCGCGTGGCCAATTGCGTGGTCATCGCCAGCACGCCGCGCTTGTCGGCGCAGAACATCGGCTTTAACGAAGTGGCGCGCCGCGCCATCATCACCGACCCGGATTTCCACGGCGGCGACTACTACGCGCAAGACACCGTGCCGCGCCGCGGCCTGTCGGTGGCGCGCATGATCGGCCACATCACGTATCTGTCCGACGACGACATGGCCGAAAAATTCGGCCGTGCCCAACGCGCGCCGGCCGAGAACGGCGCCTATCACTATGGCTACGACGTTGAATTCGAAGTGGAGTCGTACCTGCGCTACCAGGGCGAAAAGTTCACTCGCTATTTCGACGCCAATACCTATCTGCTGATTACGCGCGCGCTGGATTATTTTGATCCGGCCCGCACCACGGGCGGCGACCTGGCGCGCGCGCTGGCCCCGGCCAAGGCCGACTTCCTGCTGGTGTCGTTTTCCACCGATTGGCGCTTTCCGCCGGAACGCTCGCGGGAAATCGTGCGCGCGCTGTTGAAGAACGCCAGCCCCGTGACCTATGCCGAAATCGACGCGCCGCATGGGCACGACGCCTTCCTCTTGGAAGACGCGCGCTACCACGCCGTGGTGCGCGGCTACTACGAACGTATCGCGCGCGAGCTAGGCCTGGCCGCCGGCGCCGCGCAGACCGAAGGACGCTCCGAATGACTCCTGTCACCCCCCGCTATGCCCATAGCGCGCTGCGGCCCGACCTGGCGCGCATCGCTGGCTGGATCGACCCCGGCAGCCGCGTGCTGGACCTGGGCTGTGGCGACGGCGCGCTGCTTGCGCATCTGCGCGACCATCGCCAGGTGCGCGGCGCGGGCGTCGAGCTGGACGACACCTGCGTCATCGCTTGCGTGCGGCGTGGGGTCGAGGTGATTCAGCAAAACCTGGAAGACGGGCTGGCGCTGTTCGACGACAAGCAGTTCGACACCGTGGTGCTGTCGCAGACCTTGCAGTCCATGCATCGCACCGAGCACATTCTGCGCGAGATGGCGCGCGTGGCTCGCCACGGCATCGTGTCCTTTCCCAACTTTGGCTACTGGCCGCATGGCTGGGCCATTCTGCGCGGCCGCATGCCGGTGACGGGCCAGATGCCTTACCAGTGGTACAACACGCCGAACATCCACTTGTGCACGCTGCGCGATTTCGAGCAACTGGCCGGCGAGCTGAAGCTGCGCATTCTTGAACGCGCAACCTTTAACGAAGGGCACGAGGTCAAGCTGTTCCCAAGCTGGCGCAGCACGCTGGCGGTGTACCGTTTCGCCACGCCCTGACATTCCGACACCGATCCTCCTGACGGCACGGCTGAACAGGCCCTAAAATGCCGCAAGCCCGTGGCGCAACCCTGTTGCTCCACGCCGCCGCGTTTCAGGAGACCGTCATCACCGCTGTATCCAACGTCTATACCAGCCCCCGCGTGGCCCCCTTGCTGGTCCTGGGCTTTGCCAGCGGACTGCCCCTGGCGCTAACCGGCGGTACCTTGCAGGCCTGGGCCACCGTGGAAGGGGTGCCGCTACAGGAAATCGGGTTTCTTACGCTGGTGGGCACCGCCTACACCATCAAGTTTCTTTGGGCTCCCTTTGTTGACCGCTACGTGCCGCCCCTGCTGGGCCGGCGCCGGGGCTGGATGCTGCTGACGCAACTGCTGCTGGCCGTGACGATCATGGTGATGGGGGCGCTGTCGCCGTCCACCGCGCTGATGCCGCTGGCCATGCTGGCGGTGCTGGTCGCCTTCCTGTCCGCCACCCAGGACATCGCGTTCGACGCCTATTGCACGGACGTGTTGCGCAAAGAGGAGCGCGGCGCGGGCGCGGCGGTCAAGGTCATGGGTTACCGGCTGGCGATGATCGCGTCCGGCGGCTTGGCGCTGATCATGGCGGACCAGTGGATCGGCTGGGGCTATACCTATGTGCTGATGGGCGGCCTGATGCTGCTGTGCGCGATCGCCACGCTGCTGGCGCCCGAGCCCGAGCACGTCGCGCGCGCGCCGCGCAACCTGGGCGAGGCGATCGGCGAACCGCTGCATGAATTCTTCACCCGCCGTGGCGCGCTGTCGATACTGGCGCTGATCGTGCTGTACAAGCTGGGCGACGCCTTCGCGGGCGCTTTGTCCACCACCTTCCTGATACGCGGCGCGGGCTTCTCGCCCACCGAGGTCGGCACGGTCAACAAGGTGCTGGGGCTGGCCGCCACCATTGTCGGTGCGTTGGCCGGGGGCACCTTGATGGCGCGTTGGGGGTTGTACCGGTCTCTGATGGCCTTTGGCCTGTTGCAGGCGGTGTCGAACCTGGCGTATTGGCTGATCGCCATCAGCCCGAAAACGCTGTGGCTGATGGCCACCGGCGTGGGCATTGAAAACCTGTGCGGCGGCTTGGGCACCGCGTCTTTCGTGGGCCTGTTGATGGCGCTGTGCCAGCGGCGGTTTTCCGCGACGCAGTTTGCGCTGCTATCGGCGTTGTCGGCGGTGGGACGCACCTATCTGGCCGGGCCGCTGACCCCACCGCTGGTGGACTACATGGGTTGGCCGGGCTTTTTCCTGCTGACGGTGGTGATCGCCTTGCCGGGCCTGGTGCTGTTGCAGGTCTTGCGCGGCACCATCGACACCATGGAAAAGCAGGGCGAGCAGGCCTGAAGTCATGGCGGCGCGCGATGCGCCGCCATGTGCCGTCTAGCTTTCGTCTTGCAGCCGGACGATCAGCACGTCGCTGGGCAGCGCTTCCAGCAGGCGCTCGGCCACGCTGCCGATGGCGGTACGCAGGATGCCGGTGCGGCCATGCGTGCCCGTCACCACCAGGTCCGAACGGTGGTTGAATGAATATTCCGACAGCACGGTTTCGGGCTGGCCGGGTTCCAGCACCACCTTGGGCGGTGGCAGGCCCGCCAATTCAGGCGTGTTGGCGGTGAATTCGCGCGCGCTCTGTTCCGCGCCCTTGTAGAAGCTGCGGGTGACGGCGTCGTCGGGCACGGTCGCCTTGCCCTGGAACGGCACGTCATAAGCGTGGAACAAGGTCAGGTTGGCGTTGGGCACCAGTTGCAGCGCGGCACGCAGGGCATGGCGGGATCCGGCGGAAAAGTCGGTGGCGACCAGCACGTCGCGATACGGTTTGCGCGGACGGGTCTTCACCACCAGCACCGGTTGGCGTGCCTGGCGGACCAGCTTTTCCACGGTGGTGCCCAGCAGCAGCCGGCCCAGGGTTTCGTCGCGGGCGGTGCCGGTCACGATCAGCGAGCAGCCGTAGCTGTCGGCGGTTTCGATGATGTGCGTCAGCGGGTCGCCCGATACGACGACCACTTCGGTGGATACGTCGGCGGCGGCCAGGTCTTCGGCCAGCTCGCGTTCGGCCAGCGCCTTGTGGTCGGTGGACAGGCGCCGCCAGACCGGGGTGGTCAGGCGGGCCGGCGTGGCGTGGCTTTCCATGACGTGCAGCACGATCAGTTGAGTGCCGAGTTCACGCGCGAGCTGTAGCGCGCGGTCCAGGGCTCGGTCGCCGCGTGCGCTCAGGTCTGTCGCCAAAAGGATGGGGCCTGTTTGTTGTGTCATACGTTTTCTCCCGGTTGTGGCCAGAGTGGCGACTCCCGCGTCCGCGCAGCCTGGCTTTGTTGCCCATGAGGGCATGTCCCCATTGTCCTGCCGCGATGCCAAACGGGGATTGATTGATATCAACGCACGGTCCAGCGTAGGGGATGGCGGGGCGGGTGGCAATGCGATCGGGGCGGGGGCAGTCTCAATACAATGGGGGCCGGCCTTGCCTTGCGGTTCAGCCGTTGTCGCCGTCGCCTGTCTCTTGCCAGGCAACGTCCGATCACCGCCTTTCCTGACTGTTTCTCATGCTCTCAGACATATCCCCCTTGTTGCTGCACACGCTGTACCTGGTTGCCATCGTGGCCGAAGCGATGACCGCGGCGCTGTCCGCCGGCCGGCGTGACATGGACTGGATGGGCGTGTGCATCATTGCCTGCGTAACGGCGCTGGGCGGCGGTTCGTTGCGCGACGTGCTGCTGGGGCACTACCCGCTGACCTGGGTCATCCACCCCGAGTACCTGTGGATGACGGGGGGCGCGGCCATCCTGACGGCATTGATCGCGCCGGTGATGCGGCGGCTGCGCAGCCTGTTCCTCCTGGCCGACGCGCTGGGCCTGGTGGCCTTTACCGTCATCGGCTGCCAGGTCGCGCAGATGATGCAACTGCCCATTACCGTCGTGCTGATCAGCGGCATGATCACCGGCTGCGCGGGCGGAGTGCTGCGCGACGTGCTCTGCAACGAAGTGCCGCTGCTGTTTCGCAAGGAGCTCTACGCCAGCGTGTCGGTGGTGACCGGGGCGCTGTACCTGGGTGGCCAATCCCTGGGGCTGTCGGCCAATGCGGCCGTGCCGCTGGCGCTGGTGGCAGGGCTGGCGCTGCGGCTCCTGGCCTTGCGTTTCAACTGGCAAATGCCCAAGTTTGTGTACCGAGACGATTGGCATTGAGCCGTTCGCCAGGGCTGGCAGGCGGGCGACAGCGGCTCTGCAACAATTTTCTTATTTGTGTTTCAATAGATTTCTAGTATCTTCTCGCTGTCTCATACCATGCCTCGCGCAGTACAAGGGGAGCCGATTGGACGTCAAAGCGCCCGCCACGATTCCGTATTTTCTGCAGGAACAAATTCGTGCGTTGATAGTGGATGGCACCATCCGGCCCGGGCAGCCCTTGCGGGAGCAAGAACTGGAGCAGCGTTTCGGCACCAGCCGCAGCCCGATCCGGGAAGCGCTGCGCTTGCTGGAACTGAGCGGCCTGGTCACGCATATCCAACGCAAGGGCTTTCGGGCCACGCTCTATACCGAAGCGCAGATCCGTCATCTGTACATGCTGCGCGCCGAACTGGAGGCGTATTGCCTGCGCCAGCTGGCCGACATGCAAGACCTGGCGCCGCTGTTGGCCGAACTGCGCAGCTATGACCAGGCCATCGCGTCCGCGATGGCCAAGCGCGATGCGCGGGCCTGCATCGCGGCCGCGCGCGAGTTCTATCTGGCCTGCGCCCGGTATACGGGCAATACCCCGCTGACCAGTATGTTGAGCAAGCTCTATGAACAGGTAGAGCCACTGCGCTTCCTGCTGGCCAAGCGGTCGGTGCAAACCCATGTGATCCAGTCGTACACCCACGGCATCACGCAGGCCTTGGCGCTGCGCGACGTCGACCGCGCGGCCGATCTGACGCGCACCTATGTGACGGAAGTGCTGCCGAGCATTCTTGAGGCTTATCACGAAGCCGCGGGTCAGGTTTCGGCGGACGCGCCGGCCCGCTACGCCCGCGTCTGATCCGTCACGCTGACGCCATCGGCTGACAGCAGCGTGGCGCGCAGCGGCGCCAGCGCCTCGTGTAATTGCGCAAAGGCGCGTTCGCGCTCGGCGTCCAGACGCTGCGCCTCGTCCATGTCGATCGGCTCGAAACGCAGCGTTTGGCCGGGCGCAGCCTGGGCCAGCGCCGCCAGGTCCACCGTGGCAACCTGGGCAATCTTGGGATAGCCGCCAGTTGTCTGCCGGTCGGCCATCAGAATGATGGCTTCGCCGCCCGCGGGCACCTGCACGGTGCCGAAGCTGGCGGCCTCTGACAACATCTGGCGCGGTGCGTCCATGAACAGCGCCGGACCCGCCAAGCGATACCCCATGCGATCCGACTGTGGGCTGATACGGAATTCCGCCGTGGTGAAGGCCTGGCGCGAGGCCTCGGAAAACTCAAGCCAATGCATGCCGGGCAGAAAGCGGATCGGCCCCCGGCGCTTGCTGGCCAAGATGCCGGGCAGATAGATGCGCAGATTCCACAGCGATTGGCGCAAGCGGCCCACGTCGCGGTCTGTTGCCAGGGGCGCGCGCAGCGCAACGCGGTCGCCTTTGATCAGCGCGCGTCCGTTGAATCCGCCGAAACCGCTGCGCAGATACGTACTTTCGCTACCCATCACGGGCGGCAAGGCAAAGCCGCCATATACGGCCAGGTAGCCCCGCACGCCCGTCGCCGGGCGAGCGCCGAAGGCCAGGATGTCCCCCGCCTGGGCCACCAGCGGTCGGTGCACGGGGATGTCCTGGCCGTTCAGCGTGGCGCCCAGGTCGGCGCCGGCCAGGGCGAAACAGGTGGGCGCATCAAAGCGCAGGGTGGGGCCGGCCAGCGTCATTTCCAAGGTGGCGGGGTCACCCGTATTGCCGGCCAGCGCATTGGCAAGACGGTGCGCGCGCTCGTCCATGGCGCCCGCGGCGGGAATGCCCTGGTGCTGGTAACCCGCGCGGCCGCTGTCCTGAAAGCTGGACAGCATGCCGGGTTTGATAACGGTCACGCTCATGGCTGGCCTTGGCGCATACGGTCGAATTCCTCGGGCGAAATCGGCACGAAGCGGACGGAATCGCCCGGCTGCAGCAACGATGCGGGTTCGCGGGCGGGGTCGAACAGGGTCAGCGGGGTGGCGCCAATGATGTTCCAGCCACCCGGCAGGCGGCTGGGGTAGATCACCGTCTGGCGGTTGGCGACCGCGACGGCGCCCGCGGGGACCGCGGTGCGGGGCGAGGCCCGGCGGGGAAGGTTCAACTTTTCATCGTGCACGCCCAGGTAAGCATGGCCGGGGGCAAAGCCCAGCATGAAGACCATGCTGCGTGGCTGGCTGTGCAGGGCAATGACGGCCTCGGGCGACAAGCCCGCGGCTTGCGCCACGTCGGCCAGGTCGGGGCCATGTTCACCGCCATAGCAAACGGGGATGTCGATGTCGCGTCCGCCCACGGCGTCGGTGGGGATGCCTTCGGCCAGCAAGGCGTCGATGCGGGCGGAAAGGCTAGCGCAGGTAGGGCCGTTGCCCAGGTAGTCGGGGCGATAGTGCACCGCGACCGCGGCAAAGGACGGCACCACGTCGGTGACGCCCGCCCAGCGCGCGTCGCGCAGTTTGCGCGCGGCGGCCAGGCAGGTGCGCCCCAGCGCGGGGTCTATGCCGTCGCCAAACGAGACGATGATGCAGCGGTCACCCTGGGGCAGGATGCGCCAGCGGGGAGAGGCCGAGGAAGGGGGTTCTGAAGAATCGTTCAACGGCGCGACACCTGTTAGGCGGATTACTTGGCGAAGAGCGAATCCATGTTCTTGAACGCCTTGAATTCCAGCGCGTTGCCCGACGGATCCAGGAAGAACATCGTGGCTTGTTCGCCGACTTCGCCTTTGAAGCGGATGTAGGGCTCAATGACGAATTCCGTGCCGGCGTCGATCAGGCGCTTGGACATGGCTTCCCATTGTTCCATGGAAAGCACGGCGCCGAAATGGCGCACGGGCACGTTGTGAGAGTCCACGGCGCTGGTGGCCTTGTGACCGCATTCGCTTGGGGCCAGGTGGGCAACGATCTGGTGGCCGTAGAAATTGAAGTCGATCCATTCGTCCGAGCTACGGCCTTCCGGACAGCCCAGCTTTTCGCCGTAGAAGGCGCGGGCTTCGGCCAGGTCGCGAACCGGAAAGGCCAAATGGAACGGCGGCAGATTGGTTTGGGCAGTCATGAAGAACTCCGGGTCATTCAAGGTGTGAGGGCGATGCGGATGCTTGCACCAGTGCCTAGTTTAGGGATTGTTTTTTTGATTGAAAAACGATATTTTTTGTTTCTTAGCCTCAAAAAAATTGATCGTGATCAAAGAATTCAAGACATTCATCGCGGTAGCGCGAGACGGCACCTTCACCGGCGCGGGCACGCATCTGGGCCTGACGCAGTCGGCGGTCAGCGCCCAGATCAAGCGTCTGGAGGAATATTTGGGGGTGGCGCTGTTCGATCGCAGTGCGCGGGCGGCGGTGCTGAACGCCCATGGTCGCGAGATGTTGCCGCAGGCGGAAGAACTGGTGGCCATGGCTGAACGCATGGTCACCACGGCTGGCGCCGGGCAGGTCAGCGGGTCCCTGCGAATCGGCGCAATTGCGTCGGTGCAGCAAGACTTGCTGGTCAAAGCGCTGGGCCGCTTTCGCGCGGTGTATCCCGACGTGCGGGTACGCGTGGTGCCGGGGGTGTCGTTATCGCTCTTGGGGCAGGTGGACGCGGGCGAGGTGGACATGGCCGTGCTGATCCGCCCACCGTTTGCGCTGCCGCCGGAACTGGGTTGGCAGCGTCTGTTGAGTGAGCCGGTGGTTTTGGCCATGCCGGAATCCATGCCGGTGGCGCCGTGGCGAGAGCTGCTGGCCACGCAGCCGTTCATCCGGTATGACCGTGCTTCTTTTGGCGGGCGCGTGGTGGATATCTTTCTGAAGAAGCATCGCATCAACGTGCACGAGGCCGTGGAGCTGGATGAGATTGAGGCGATTGCCAGCATGGTGCGCCACGGCGTGGGGGTGGCGCTGCTGCCGCAGTTGCGCGGGTTGGACGTGACGGGCTTGCGCTTGGTGCCGCTGGGCGAACAGGCTTTCTACAGGGAAATCGGCATCATCGGCCGCCTGCCTTTCGATGCCGGCAGCGTGCGGGAAAAAATGGCGGAATGTTTAGCCGCGTCCGCATAACCTCGCGCAGCCCCCTCCCACAGGCGACCGCGGCTCGTAGGATGGGTGAAGCGCGCCAGGGCCATCAGAAAAAACCCGCTCTAAATCGCGCGCAACCCATCAAGCAGCGGTAAAACCACAACAAAGCAGCCAGATAGGCAACGCCGCTAGATGGGTTACGCGCGAACCACGGCAGTGTTCTTGCCGCTGCCTTCGCGCGCTGCACCCATCCTACAGTCGGTCGCAGCGGACGGTGATGGGGTGGCTGCGTAATGTGGTCATGACGATGTCGTCTACCTGGCCTTCTACGTCGGTGATGACGTAGCCGATTTGGCCCTTGGTTTGCAGCGTCTGGCTGACGATGTTCAAACCATGTTGCGCCATCAGATTGTCCAGGGTGCCCAGCGCGCCCGGGGCGTTGCGGTGTACGTGCAGGATGCGGGTGGCGCCGGCCGGTTCCAGGTAGGGCAGTTCGGGGAAATTGACCGCGCCCTTGGTGGTGCCCGCCTGCATGAAACGCACCAGCTTTTCGGCCACTTCGCGGCCGATGTTCTCTTGCGATTCCTGCGTGCTGCCGCCAATGTGCGGGGTCAGGATCACGTTTGGCATGCCGATCAAGGGGCTGGCCAACGGTTCGTCGGCGCTCTTGGGTTCGGTGGGGAACACGTCCAGCGCCGCGCCGGCCAGATGGCCGGACTTCAGTGCCGCGTGCAGCGCGTCGATGTCCACGACCGTGCCGCGCGAGGCGTTGATGAGGATGGCCCCGCGCTGCATGCGCGCGATGGTCTCGGCGTTCATGATGTTCTCGGTCGACTTGCCGCCCGGCACGTGCAGCGTCACCACGTCGGCCTGTTCCAGCAACTCGTTGAGCGTGCCGGCGGGCCGTGCATTGCCCAGCGGCAGCTTGGCTTCGACGTCGTGGTAGATGACGCGCATGCCCAGGCTTTCGGCCAGCGTGCTGATCTGCGAGCCGATGTTGCCGTAGCCGACGATGCCCAGCGTCTTGCCACGGGTTTCAAACGCGCCCGAGGCGCTTTTGTCCCAATGGCCCAAGTGCACACGAGCGTTCTTTTCCGGGATGCGGCGCAGCAGGAGGATCGCTTCGCCCAGCACCAATTCAGCCACCGAGCGGGTGTTGGAGAACGGTGCGTTGAATACCGGGATGCCGCGCTGCATGGCCGCGTCCAGATCGACTTGGTTGGTGCCGATGCAAAAGCAGCCCACCACGCGCAGGTCGGGGCTGGACAGCAAGGCGGCGTCCAGGTGCGTGCGAGAACGGATCCCCGCCACTTGCGCGCCGCGCAGGGCGTCGTGCATCTGCGACGGCGGCAAGGCCGCTGCGTGCGTGACGATATCGGTGTAGCCGGCGGCTTCGAAGACCGCGCGGGCGCTCGGGTGGATGTTCTCGAACAGGACGATTTTTGCCATGACTGCCAGGGGGTGGTGAGAAAGCTTGTTATTTATTGTGGCGCATTTTTGCTGCAGTGCAAGGAGTAGCCATTGAGACGGTGTGGATGAATTGTTTCAACGGTAGCCCTGGAATACCTGGGCGCCACCTTGCTTGCCGACCAGCAGCACGTCGTGCGGCGTCTTCCTGCCGCCGTACTCGGGGCCGTCCATGCCCGGCGAACCCAGCGGCATGCCAGGGGCGGCCAGGCCGGCGGCGTTGGGCTTTTCCAGCAGCAGGCGGCGCACGTCGCGGGCGGGCACGTGGCCTTCGACCGCGTAGCCGTCGACCATCGCGGTGTGGCAAGAGCCGTAGTCGGCCATGCCCGCGTTGCGGCGGATGGGGCCGGTGTCTTGCACATCATGCGTGGTGACGATGAAGCCGTTGTCGCGCATGTGTTTGACCCAGTCTTCGCAGCAGCCGCAAGTGGGCGTCTTCCAGACCTCGACCTTGACGGGGCCTTGGGCGGTGGCGAACGCCGGCGCGCAGAGCGCTGCGGCAAGAACCAGGCGAGTCAGTCGGGATACGTTCATGATGCTCCGATCAGGGTAATGGACAAGGGCAAGGTTCATCAGAACCAGAATCGTACGCCGGCCATGACGGCGGTCTGCGACCGGCTGGCGCCGGCGTCCGACGCGTAGCGTGCCGTCTGGCCGAACTTTCGTTCAAAGGATACGCCGATATACGGCGCGAATTCGCGCGTGATTTCGTAGCGCAAGCGCAAGGAAAGCGAACCCGTCGACAGGCCCGACCCGATGCCGCGTTCGGCGTCCGACTTGCCATACAGGCTGGCTTCCAGCTCGGGCGTGAAGATCAGCCGTTGCGTCAGCAGCAGGTCGTACTCGGCCTTCAGCGCCAGCGCCGTGCGACCCGACGCGCCCACATATGCCGTGGTTTCCAGTTCCACGTTGTAAGGCAGCACGCCTTCAATGCCGAAGGCGGCCCAGTTGCGCTTGGGGCCTGAGCCGATGTCGCGGCGCGCACCCAGTTGCAGATCCCAGAAGGGCGATACCGCGTGGCTCCAGAACGCTTCGACCTTGCCGTCCGAGCCGCCGCCGTTTTCGCGTTCGCCTTCGCTCTTGACGACCAGGCGGTCGGTGGCGGTGCCGAACCAGAAGCGGCCATCCCAGTTCAGCGCATTCTGGCCATCGCGGTTGCGCGACACGCCGAACTTGTCGAACAGCACCTGCCAGGCGGGCGCGTTGTCCATCATGTGCGGGTGGATGCCATAGCTGTCATAGCCGCGTTCGCTGCCGCCATCGCTGGACGGCAGGCTGCCCACGGGGGGCGAGCCCGAAGCGGGGGCGTCATGGTTCATGTCCGCGTGATCCAACGCGGCCGGAGCAGTTGGCGGCGTCGCGCCGTGGTCCATGCTGGAGTGGTCCATCGCGCCGTGATCCACGGCGGGCGACTGCGCCTGCGCGCCCGCCGCGGCCAGCGTCGTTGCCATTGCCAGGACGCACAGCTTCAGTCGCCGTGTGTTCGATGTCATCAAGGTTTTCATCGAAAGCTTCATCGCTTACTCCACCACGACCGCTCTGAACATACCGGCCTCCATGTGATACAGCAGGTGGCAGTGGTAAGCCCATAGCCCGCGGGCGTCGGCGCTGACCCGGTAGCTGAGCCGCTGCGCGGGGTTCAGCGTGATGGTGTGCTTGCGTACCTGGAAGGCGCCGTCGGGCGACTCCAGGTCGCTCCACAGGCCATGCAGGTGGATGGGGTGCGTCATCATCGTGTCGTTCACCAGCACAAAGCGCACGCGCTCGCCGTAGCGCAGCACGATGGGCTTGGCATCCGAAAATTTCACGCCGTTAAATGACCACATATAGCGTTCCATATTGCCCGTCAGATGCAGTTCGATTTCACGCGATGGCGCACGGTTGTCGTCGGGTTCGCGCAGCGAATGCAGGTCTGCATAGGTGAGCACGCGGCGGCCGTTGTTGCGCAGGCCCACGCCCGGGTCGTCCAGGCGGGTCGATACCTGGTCGGGCAACATGGAATTGCCCACGCCGCGTTCCGTGGCGTAGGGATGTTGGACCTCGACCATGCCGCCTTGGCCTGCCCCCGAGTCGTGCGCGTCGCCGTGCTCCATGCCGGGCACGGCGCCGTGGTTCATCGCGCCATGGTTCGTGTCGCCGACATTTTCCACGGGGGCTTTCATGCCCCCACCCATGTCATGCGACATCCCCATGTCCATCATGCCCAGCAGTTGCACGCGGTCCAGCGCGGGCACGTCCGCCTGCATGCCGGCGCGCGGCGCCAGCGTGGCGCGGGCGTATCCCGAACGGTCCATGGCTTGCGAGAAGATGGTGTAGGCGCGTGCGTCCAGCGGTTCCACGATGACGTCATACGTTTCCGCCACGCCGATGCGGAATTCCTCTACCTCCACCGGCCGCACGTCTTGCCCGTCGGCGGCCACCACCGTCATCTTCAGGCCGGGAATGCGCACATCGAAGTAGGTCATTGCCGAGCCGTTGATGAAGCGCAGCCGGACGCGTTCGCCCGGCTTGAACAGCCCCGTCCAGTTGCCAGCGGGCGTGGCGCCGTTGGTCAGGAAGGTATAGGTGGCGCCAGACACGTCCGCCAGGTCCGACGGGTTCATGCGCATCTGCTCCCACATCAGCCGTTCGGAGAGCGCGGCGCGCCAGCCGTTTTCGCGCGCGTCGGCCGACAGGCTTTGGACGCTGGGCTGGATGCCGTTGTAGTAGTCGGGCATGACCTTGAGCTTGTTGAAGAGCCGCATGGGGTCTTCGTCCGTCCAGTCGGACAGCAGCACGGTGTGCTCGCGGTCGAAGGCAACAGGGTCGTGGTGGCGCGGGTCGATGACGATGGCGCCGTACAGGCCGGTCTGTTCCTGAAAACCCGAGTGGCTGTGATACCAGTAGGTGCCGCTTTGGCGCACGGGGAAACGGTAGGTGAACGTCTGGCCGGGGTCGATGCCGTTAAAGCTCAGGCCTGGCACGCCGTCCATGTCGGAGGGCAGAAGAATGCCGTGCCAATGAATGGATGTTTGTTCGCGCAGCCGGTTGGTGACGTGCAGCGTGACCGTGTCGCCTTCGCGCCAGCGCAGTATCGGCGCGGGCAGTTGCCCGTTGACTGTGGTGGCGATGCGGGCCGCGCCGGTGTAGTTCACGGGTGTTTCGCCGATCTCCAGATGGAACTCGGTGCCGCGTAGTTCGGCGGATGTGGACATGGGCCGGGGCGCGGCCAAGGCGGCGCGCCAGCCACCCAGCGCCGCCAACGCGCCGCCCGTGGCCAGGCCTTGCACAAAGCGGCGGCGGGCAAGAGATGAGGTGCCCTTGGGCTTTGCGGCGGGGCGCAAGCGGGGCAGAGCGTCTTTCACGAAAGTCCTTGAAGGAGTGACCGTGATGACACTTTAGGAAAACCGGGGTGACCTGATTCTGTCGCCTAGATTACGGATTTGTAATGTTCGCCCGGGGGCGGGGCCGAATTGCGCAGTGTGATGCCCACCACCGTGCCGTTCGCGTCAGACGCCGCATCGACATCGCCGCCATGCATGCGGGCGATGGCGCGCACGATGGCCAGTCCCAGGCCATGGCCCTCGCTGCGCGGCGCGCGTGATGCGCCCGACCGGAAGAACCGGTCAAAGATGCGGGGCAGGTCCGCCGCCGGAATCGGCGTGCCGGGGTTGCGCACTTCCACGCGCGCGCCCGGGGCTTGTGCGAAACAGCTCAGCACGATTTCGCCTCCGGCTGGCGTGGCCTTGATGGCGTTGGCGATCAGGTTGGCCAGCGCGCGGCGCACCAGGCCGGGGTTGGCCGCCACCGTCGCGTCGCCCTCGCAGCGCAGGCGCACGCCTTGCGCCTCCAGCATGGCCTCGTAGTAGTCCGCCACGCGCCGCGCTTCGGCGGCCAATGACACGGGCGCCAGGTCGGCCGCCTGTTCGCCCCGGTCGGCGCGGGCCAGGAACAGCATGTCGTTGACCAGCGTCTTCAGGTCTTCAAGTTCTTCCAGGTTGGATTCCAGCGCGTCACGCAGTTCGGCGGCATCGCGGGGCGACGACAACATGACCTGGGCGCCGTTGATCAGAGTGGCCAGCGGCGTGCGCAGCTCATGCGCCACATCGGCGTTGAAGCCTTCCATCTGCTGATAGGCCGCTTGCAGGCGCTCCAGCGTGCGGTTGAACGAGCGCACCAGGTCGTGCAGTTCGCGGTCGGTGTCTTCCAATGGCAGGCGGTGCGCCAGATTGTCGGGCTGGATGCGCGCGGCTTGCTCCGACAGGCGGCGGGTGGGGGCCATGCTGCGTCGCACGGCCCAGGCCGCCAGCACCACGGTCGCGCCCACCCACAGCGCGCAGATCAGCACCAGCGCGGTGCCGTAGGCGTATAGGAATTGCGAGCTGGCGCGGGTACTGACCGCCACGGTCAATTGCGCGCCGGGCAGGATGCGGTCGTTCATGGCCACGCGCAGCCCGCGCATGCGGCCGCCGTCGGCGGTTTGCAGCACCACCTGCCGGCCGTTGACCATGTCCAGCGTTTCAGGTGGCGCTCCGCCATAGACGGCATGGCCTTGCGCGTCCACGATCCAGATGCCCAACTGGCCTTGCCCCGCGCGCATCTGGTCAAAGGTGGCGGCCAGGTCTTGCAGGCCGCTGGCGCTGTTCTGCATGTCGATCAAGTGATCGATCAGTTCCAGCTTGCCGCTGACCTCGGTGATTTCCTGACGTTCGACTTCGCGCTTGAGCGCCCAGAACAAGGTCGCGCCCGCCAGGCTGGACACCAGCAGCGCAATGGCGCCCAGCAGCAGCGTCAGTCGTGCTTGCATCGAGCGCATGCGGGGTGGCTTCATGCCGGCAGCGGCTGGCTGCGCGACTCCAGCACGTAGCCCATGCCGCGCACGGTATGCAGCAGCTTGGCCTCGTAGGGGTCGTCCAGTTTGCTGCGCAGGCGGCGCACGGCCACGTCGATGACGTTGGTGTCGCTGTCGAAATTCATGTCCCACACCTGTTCGGCCAGCGTGGTGCGCGACAGCACCTGACCCTGGCGGCGCAGCAGCAGCGCCAGCAGGCTGAATTCCTTGGCGGTCAGGTCCAGCCGACGCCCGCCGCGTTGGGCGCGACGACTGGCCAGGTCCAGTTCCAGGTCGGCCAGCCGCAGCAGCGTGGGCTCCTGCGCGCGGCCCCGGCGCAACAGCGCCTGCACGCGCGCCAGCAATTCCGAAAAGGCAAAGGGCTTGACCAGGTAGTCGTCGGCGCCGCCTTCCAGGCCGCGTACGCGGTCTTCCACCGCGTCGCGTGCGGTCAGCATCAGGATGGGGGTGTCTTTGCGCGCTCGCACGGCGGCCAGAATGCCGAAGCCGTCCACGCCAGGCAGCATCACGTCCAGCACGATCAGGTCGTACGCGCCTTCCAGCGCCAGATGCAGGCCGTCCACGCCGTCGCGCGCCACGTCCACGACATGGCTCTGTTCCGACAAGCCCTTGTTCAGGTAGTCGGCCAGTTTGGGTTCGTCTTCGATGACCAGGATGCGCATGGCCCGGAATTTACCACCCGCGCCGCAAGCGCGGCGCGGGCGGGGCCGGGGGGCAGCCGACGGCGCCGCAGGGTTGCGGCCAAGCTCGCAGCCGGGGGTGCAGTCGAGCTTGCAGCCGGGGCCGCAACCCCTTATTCGGCTTCGTCCACGGCGATGCGTTCGGGCGGAAAACGCAGGGAGAAAACGCTGCCCTTGCCGGGTTCGCTGGTGATCAGCAGTTCGGCGTCATGGCGCATGGCGATGTGCTTGGTGATGGCCAGCCCCAGGCCGGTGCCGCCGACCGCGCGCGAGCGCCCGCGATCCACGCGGTAGAAGCGTTCGGTCAGGCGCGGCAGGTGGCGCGCGGGGATGCCGATGCCTGTGTCCTGCACGCTGTAGCGCGCGCCGCCATCGGCTTCGCGTTCCCAGCGCACGGTGATCGTGCCGCCGTCCGGCGTGTAGCGCACCGCGTTGGTCAGCAGGTTCGACAGCGCGGAAGTCAGCTCCGTTTCGGCGCCCAGCACGTCCAGCGCTTCGTCTATATGCCATTCCAGCACGTGGCGGCCGCCCGACAGTGCTTCGATCTGCTGGCGCGCTTTTTGCAGCAGCGCGCCCATGTTGACGGCACGCGGGTCGCTGCCCGGTGACGATTCCAGCGTGGACAAGGTCAGCAGGTCTTCGACAATGGCCTGCATGCGCTGGGCCTGCTCGTGCATCATGTCGATGTACTGCTCGCGCTGTTCCGCGGGCAGCGCGTCGGCCGGCATGTCGCGCAGCGTTTCCAGAAAGCCCGCCAGCACCGTCAGCGGCGTGCGCAGTTCATGCGAGACGTTGGCGACGAAGTCGCGGCGCGTCGTTTCCAGGCGTTCGATCTGCGTCACGTCGCGCGTGATCAGCAGGCGCTGGTTGCTGGCGTAAGCGGTCAGCTGCATCATCATCAGCCGTTCCTGGCCCTGTTGGCCCAGGCGCACCAGGATGGGCTCAGGCCACGCGGGCCGATGCGCGTATTCCACGAATTCGGGCGCGCGCAGCAGGTTCAGCAGGTTGTGGCCCCGATCGGCCGGCAGGCGCAAGCCCAGATGCTGGCGCGCCATGCGGTTGCACCAGTCAATCTGGAAATCTTCATTCAGCGTGACCGCGCCGTCCGGCAAGGCTTGGGCGGCGGCCAGCATGCCTTGCATGGCATCGCGGGTTTCGGCCAGTTCCCGGGCGCGGGCCCGGGTGTAGCGGTAGAGGGGGGCGAGGATGTCGTCCCAAGGCCCGACGGAAGCGGGGGGAGACGTGTCCGGGTTATTGGCCCAGTGGGAAACCAGCGTCAGGCGCCAACTGCGCCAAAGCAGCATGGCGGTCAGCGCGGCTGAAAACACGATCCAGCCCAACGGATCGCCTATGAGCCATTGCGCCAATAGTGAAACAACCGCCCACAGGGCGACCAGGAAAAGTGTGCGCAGCCAGATCATCGTGCGGGAGTTTTACCGCGTCGGAAGCTGTGCCGTAAACCGGTAACCGCTGCCGCGCACGGTTTCCACGTGCGCGTCATGGCCGCTGGGCTCCAGCGCCTTGCGCAAGCGGCGGATATGGACGTCCACGGTGCGCTCTTCGACGAACACGTGGTCGCCCCAGACCTGGTCCAGCAATTGCGAACGCGAGAACACGCGCTCGGGGTGGGTCATGAAGAAGTGCAGCAGGCGGAATTCGGTGGGGCCGATCTGCAACGACTGGCTGTTGCCCGACAGGCGATGCGTCACCGGATCCAGCTTCAGGCCGCCCACGTCGATGACGTCATCGGTCAACTGGGGCGCGCGGCGGCGCAGCACGGCCTTGATGCGGGCCATCAGTTCTTTGGGCGAGAACGGCTTGGTGATGTAGTCGTCGGCGCCGGCTTCCAGGCCGTCCACCTTGTCTTGTTCGGAGCCCTTGGCGGTCAGCATGATGACCGGCACGGCGCGGGTGCGCTCGTCATTGCGCAGCTTGCGCGCCATGGCCAGGCCGGAGGTGCCGGGCAGCATCCAGTCCAGCAGGATCAGGTCGGGCAATTCGGCGCGGATAAGGGTCTGGGCTTGGTCGGCGTCGAAGGCGCGCAGCACTTTGTGCCCCGCGAAGGACAGGTTGACGGCGATCAGTTCCTGGATTGCGGGTTCGTCTTCGACGACGAGGATGGTGCTGGACATGGCGAATTTGGCACGCTTCTGAGCGCCGGCGCGGCGCGAACATTGCGATAGTATGGCCGCAATATTTCAGGTATGTGACCGTGGCGGGCTTGCCGGGCCGGATTTCGGGCCGTCGGCCCCTGCCCGATAGGCTACCATTGCCCGATATATCGGGAATTCACCATGCAAAACCCCTCCGAATCGCAACATTCCACGCCATCCAACGACTCTTCCACGCATTTCGGCTTTCAAACGGTGCCGGAAGGCGAAAAGGCCCGTAAAGTCGCTGAAGTCTTTCATTCGGTCGCTCAGCGCTACGACGTCATGAACGACTTCATGTCGGCCGGCCTGCACCGCGTCTGGAAGGCCTTCACCATAGGCCGCGCCGCCATCCGCCCCGGCATGAAGGTGCTGGACATTGCCGGCGGCACGGGCGACCTGGCCAAGGCGTTCGCCAAGCGCGCCGGCCCCACGGGCGAGGTCTGGCTGACCGACATCAACGATTCCATGCTGCGCGTGGGCCGCGACCGCATGACCGATGCCGGCCTGCTGCTGCCCACCGCCGTGTGCGACGCCGAGCGCCTGCCGTTCCCCACCGGGTATTTCGACCGTGTCAGCGTGGCCTTCGGCCTGCGCAACATGACCCACAAGGACCGCGCGCTGGCTGAGATGGCGCGGGTGTTGAAGCCGGGTGGCAAGCTGCTGGTGCTGGAGTTTTCGCGCGTGGCAAAGCCCTTGTCGCCCGCCTACGACTGGTATTCGTTTAACGTGCTGCCCTGGCTGGGCAAGAAAATCGCCAACGACGAGGCCAGCTACCGCTATCTGGCCGAATCCATCCGCATGCATCCCGACCAGGACACCCTGGCCGACATGCTGCGCACCGCCGGCCTGGAACGGGTGCAGTATTTCAACCTGACCGCCGGCATCGCCGCCCTGCACGAAGGCGTGCGCCTGGGCTGAAGCCGGCGTGTTCATCGGCTGAGGCGACCACTCACGGGGAACTTGTGAGGCAGTCGCTTGTCCGTTATTCTTACGACGTTCAGATTACTGTAAGAAAGTCGCGTATAGGTCCCACTGTCCGTGGGGCTCCTTGCTGCTCGGGGCAGCGGGGGCGCGAGTACGAGGGAGCAAACTCTATGTCCAAATTCTGTCTTTCGCGGTTTGTCGCCGCGGCGCTCATCGCCGTTTCCGGCGCGGCGTTGGTTACGGCATCGTTTGATGCCGAAGCTCGTCGCGCGGGTGGTGGTGGCAGCTTCGGCCGTCAATCCTCCAATGTGACCCAGCAGCGCCAGGCCACCACGCCGCCGACCGCCACCAACAATACGGCCGGCGCCACCGCGGCCCCGGCGGCTGCTGGCGCGGCCACGGCCGGTGCCGCGGGCGCCGCCGCCAAGAGCGGCGCGTCGCGCTGGCTTGGCCCCATCGCCGGCATCGCCGCTGGCCTGGGTATCGCCGCCCTGTTGTCCAGCATGGGCCTGTCGGGCGCGTTCGCCGAATTCCTCGGTTCCGCGCTGCTGATCGCCGCTGTTGTGTTCGCCGTCATGTTCATCATCCGCCGCCTGCGTGGCGCCGGTCCGCGTGCGGCAACGCAAGGCGCGTTCAATGGCGCCAACAACGCACCGGGCCAGCAACAGCAGCCCATGTGGCGTGAAGCGCTGAAGCCGACCGCCGCTGCCGCTCCGGCCGCTGCCGCCGCACCCGTGGCGCCGCCTGCCGTGCTGCCCAAGGCGGGTGAGGACAACAACTGGTTCGTGCCGGGCGACTTCGACACGCCGGCGTTCCTGAAACAGGCCAAGGAGCAGTTCGTCCGCATCCAGGCAGTGTGGGACAGCGGCAGCACCGACGGCCTGCGCGACTTCCTGACCGATGACCTGATCACCGAGCTCAAGCCGCAACTGGCCGAGCGCGGCGCGGCGCCCAACAAGACCGAAGTGGTCCTGCTGAACGCTGAAATGCTGGGTATCGAGACAGTGTCCGACGGCCACCTGGCCAGCGTGCGCTTCTCCGGCATGCTGCGCGAAGCCCCGGGTACCGAAGCCTTCCGTTTCGAAGAAGTCTGGAACCTGTTCAAGCCCGCCAACGGCGGTTGGCTGTTGGCTGGTATTCAGCAGATCCCCGTGGATCTGGCCAGCTAAACGCTGTTTGACCGGGGTTGACCCTGTCCTCTGCTGAAGGATGCCGCCCGGCATCCAATTGAACCGGCCCTAGATGGGCCGGTTTTTCCTTGTCTCGCTACGTGAAACACGCTCGCATCTAACCCGTTACACTCCCGATTTACCCACTAATTTCGGCAACCCCGGCCACCGGGTCGTTGCAAACCGTCATGCTGCCTTTTTCGTTCCTGCCCACCCCCTCGCGAATGGCTGTCAGCGCGCTCAACGCCTTGTTGCGGCGTGAGGACTGGGCGCGCGAGCGTTTGGCCAGGCACGCCGGCAAGACCGTGCGATTCGCCTTGGGCGGATTCACCTTGGCCCTGACGATCGATACCGAAGGGCAGGCGGCGCAAGCTGACCCCGCCGTGGTGCCGGACGTGACCTTGACGGTCGCCCCTGAAAAACTGCCCTTGCCGCGCCTGGGGGCAGAGCGTGACGCGCCTGATTTCGCCGAAGCCACGCACATTTCTGGCGATGCGGCCCTGGCGCAGGTGGTGGCGGATCTGTCCAGGCAATTGCGCTGGGATCCCGAAGATGCGCTGGCCCGCGTGGTGGGCGATATCGCGGCGCTGCGCATCGTGGGCGGCGCGCGCGCGGCAGCCGATGGCGCGCGTACGGCCAGCAAGCGGCTGGCCGAAAACGTGTCTGAATACCTGGCCGAAGAAAGCGGCGTGCTGGTGGGCCGCCCCGCGTTGGAACAATGGCGCCTGGACCTGGCCGAGCTGAACGCGCGCGCGGATGCGCTGGTGCGTTCGGCCGGCGCGCTGCAAACCCGTCTGGCGTCCGCCAGCGCAAAGCGGGGTGCCTGATCCATGTTTCCCCTGCTGCGCCTGCTTCGCATCATCGTCGTATCGCTGCGCTATGGCCTGGACGAACTGGTCCTGTCCAGCCTGAACCATCCCTTGGCCACCTGCCTGTTGCGCGTCATTCGTCTGGGCACGCGTCCGCGCCAGCCGCGCGGGCAGCGTCTGCGCCTGGCGCTGGAATCGCTAGGCCCCATCTTTGTGAAGTTCGGGCAGGTGCTGTCCACCCGCCGCGACCTGATCCCCGCTGATATCGCCAACGAGCTCGCTCTGCTGCAGGACCGCGTACCGCCGTTCCCGTCGGCACAGGCCGCGGCGTGCATCGAGGCCGCGCTGGGCGCGCCGCCCGACAAGTTGTTCGCGCAGTTCGACGTGGATCCGGTGGCGTCGGCGTCCATCGCGCAGGTGCACTTCGCCGTGCTGCACGACGGCCGCGAGGTCGCGGTGAAGGTGCTGCGGCCGGGCATGCTGGGCATCATCGAAAAAGACCTGTCGCTGCTGAAGATCGTGGCGCGCATCATCGAACGCCTGGGCGCCGACGGCCGCCGCCTGAAGCCGCGCGAAGTCGTGGCCGAATTCGACAAATACCTGCACGACGAACTGGATCTGGTGCGCGAAGCATCCAACTGCAGTCAGTTGCGCCGCAATTTCGGCCCGGAATCCGGCCGGGGCGACATGTTGATCGTGCCCGAGGTGATCTGGGAATACACCGCATCCACCGTATTCACCATGCAACGCATGTACGGCATGCCGGTGGGTCAGGTGCAACGCATGCGCGAGGCGGGCATCGACATCCCGACGCTGGCGCGCACCGGGGTGGAAATCTTCTTCACGCAGGTGTTCACCGACGGTTTCTTCCACGCCGACATGCACCCCGGTAACATCTACGTGTCGGATCGCCCCGAGACGCTGGGCAGCTATATCGCGCTTGACTTCGGCATCGTGGGCTCGCTGTCCGAGTTCGATAAAAACTATCTGGCGCAGAATTTCCTGGCCTTTTTCCATCGCGATTACCGGCGTGTGGCGCAGTTGCACATTGAATCCGGCTGGGTGCCCGCCGACACGCGCGAAGAAGAACTGGAAGGCGCCGTGCGCGCCGTCTGCGAACCGTACTTTGACCGGCCGCTGTCCGAGATCTCGCTGGGGCAGGTTCTGCTCCGCCTGTTCCAGACGTCGCGCCGGTTCAATGTAGAGATCCAGCCGCAACTGGTCTTGCTGCAAAAGACCTTGCTGAACGTCGAGGGCTTGGGCCGTCAGCTCGACCCCGACCTGGATCTCTGGAAGACCGCCAAGCCGTATCTGGAACGCTGGATGCGTCAGCGTGTCGGATTCAAGGGCTTGCGCCAAAGCCTGGAAAAAGAAGCCGTGCAGTGGTCGCAAATGCTGCCCGCCTTGCCCAGGCTAGTCCATGACCACCTGAGCCGTCCGAATGTCTCGCCAGCGCTGCTGGCCGAGATGATTCACTTGCGGCGCGCCCAGGAACAGAACAACCGGCTGGTTGCAGCGCTGGTTGGGGTAGTGGCTCTTGCGATCGGGGTCGCAATATGGGCCTTGACCCGGTAGGCGGCGCGATGATCTAGACGAACGCTGTCATGTTTCATTCATGAAACGGTCATCATAGCTTCGCGGGAAACGGCGAAAAATAGCGCTGCGGTGGATGAATGCAGCGTTACGCCGACAAGACGCGTGCGCCATTCATTAATTTCTATCGCCCCACAAGCGGGACGAATACAAGGGCAGACCATGCTTTATCCTGAACTCTTCAAGACCATGGAAGCGGTGCGCTGGAACATGGCTCATGACATCCCCTGGGGGGATTTCGATCGCAGCAAGCTCTCGGACGAGCAGGCGCAAACGATCAAGATGAACGCCATCACCGAATGGGCGGCGCTGCCGGCCACGGAGATGTTTCTGCGCGACAACCGCGGCGACAGCGATTTCTGCGCATTCATGTCGGTGTGGTTCTTCGAAGAGCAGAAGCACTCGCTGGTGCTGATCGAATACCTGCGCCGCTTCCGTCCGGACCTGGTTCCCACCGAAGAAGAGCTGCACAACGTGCGCTTTGAATTCGACGTTGCGCCCGAACTTGAAACGCTGATGCTGCATTTCTGCGGCGAGATTCGCCTGAACCACTGGTATCGCCGTGCCGCCGAATGGCACACGGAACCGGTCATCAAGGCCATCTACAAGACCGTGGCGCAAGACGAAGCCCGCCATGCCGGCGCGTACCTGCAATACATGCGCCGCGCGCTGCATGACCGCGGCCAGGACACCAGCGAACAGGCTCGCCTGGCGTTCTCGAAGATCGGTGTGCTGATGGCTTCGGCCGGCCGGACCCAGCAGGCGCTGCACCCGACCAACCTGCACGTGAACAAAGACCTGTTCCCCAACGACACCGTGCAATCGCGCCTGCCCGAGCCGGGCTGGCTGGAGCACTGGCTCGACACGCAGATTCGCTTTGACGGCATCTGGGAACAAAAGGTCGCCAGCCGCATCCTGCACATCCTGTCCAAGCTGATGGATCGCAGCTTTGAAACGGTGAAAGACCTGAATCGCTACCGCAAGGAAATGACGGCGCTGGTCGTGCCCAAGGAAAAGAAGATCATCCTGGGCGGCGCCTGATATTTCGGGGCGACCGGGAAAGCTCGCCGGAGAGCCCCCGGGGATGCTGCTTCTTGGCGGCGGATGCGCGGATATAATCGCCGCATGTCCGCCGCCCGTTTTGAGTCCAAAGTCCTGTCCCGCGACGAATGCGTCGCCGCCGTCGCCGCTGGCCGCCTGCCGCGGCCGCTGGTATTCACCAACGGCGTCTTCGACATCCTGCATCGCGGCCACGCCACGTATCTGGATCAGGCCGCCCAGCTGGGCGCGACGCTGGTGGTGGCGGTGAACACCGACGAGTCGGTGCGCCGCCTGGGCAAAGGCGCCGAACGCCCGTTGAATCGCATGGAAGACCGCGCCGCGCTACTGGCCGCGCTGGGCTGCGTGACCGTGGTCACGTCGTTCCACGAAGACACGCCCGAAGCCTTGATCGGCGAGATCAAGCCCGATCTGATCGTCAAGGGCGGCGACTACGACATGGAAACGCTGCCGGAAACGGCGCTGGTAAAAAGCTGGGGCGGCCGCGCGGTGGCGATCCCGTTCGAATTCGAACGGTCCACGACGGCGCTGGTGAAGAAGATTCAGGGCGGCTGACAAACATGCGGCTCAAGGGCCGCATCTTTTTGCGCGGGAAGGTGATGGATTCCGCGCGATCTTCGGTGGGGTTCTTGCGACGGGTATCGCGCGCTTCACCCATCCTACGAGCGAGGCCGCTTGTCCTTGATGCGTAGGATGGGTGAAGCGCGGCACATCGGTCATGAACGACCAAGCGCCCATCGCGCGCAACCCATCACCTCCTTACCTCGGGTCCCTCAACAAGCGATTGATCGCTTCCAGATCCGTCTCGGCCAAAATCCCGCTGCTTGCCTTCAGCCTCAACCCCGACAGCACCGTGCTATACCTCGCCAGCGCCAGATCGCGTTGCGTCGCATAAAGCTGTTGCTGCGCGTTCAACACATCCAGGTTGATCCGCACGCCGACTTCGTATCCCGTACGGTTGGCTTCCACGGCTGCCCGGCTGGATTTTTCACCGGCTTCCAGCGCCCGGATACGTGCCAGCCCACTCGTGACGCCGGTGTAATACTGGCGCGCGGCCTGAATTGCCTGGCGGCGCGCGGTTTCGAAATCGTGGCGGGCCTTCTGTTCCAACTGCACCTTTTCGGTCACTTGCGACGACACGCCGCCACCGGAATACAGCGGAATCGACAGCACCACGCCCACCGTGTTGTCGATCGGCTTGCCCGGCGCGGCATTGCGCATGACTGCGTCGCTGGCGCTGCCGCTGGTGGCGCGCAGGTTCAGCGTGGGATAGTGGCCGCTCTTGGCGATCTGGATTTCTCGCCCCGCGATGCGGGTCAGTAATTGCGCGCGCAGCACTTCCAGGCTGGACGATTCGGCCTGCGTGCTCCAGTCGTTGACGCGCGCGGGTTGGGGCGCCGGCAATTGCACGCCGTAGGGCAGTTCGGCCAGCGCGCCAGGCGGTGACCCTATGATCTTGGCGAGTTCGTCGCGGCGCACGTCCAGATCGTTCTGCAGGCGCAGTTCCTGCGCCACCACCAGGTCGTAGCGCGCCTGTGCTTCATACGTGTCGGTGACCGTGGAATTGCCCAGCTCGAAATTGCGCTTCGCCGATTCCAACTGTCCGGCCACGGCGGCCTTTTCGGCCTCGGTGGCGGTCAGCGCGTCTTGCGCATACAGCACGTTGAAATAGGCGTCGGCCACGCGCAGCAGCAGGTCTTGATAGGCCTGCTGCAGTTGCACCTCGACGTCGGCAACGATCAGTTTGGACTGCTCGTAGTTCTGCCAGCGGCCCCAATCAAACAGAGGCTGGGTCAGCGCCAGATCCCAGACGCCGCGCCCGCCGCTATACGACACGCCCAGGCCGCGCGTGCTGCGGGTTTCCTGGTAGGCGCCGCCAGCTTCCGCCGAGATCAGCGGCAGCAGCAGCGAACGGGCTTGGGGTTCTTTTTCCAGGCCGGCGCGATAGTTCGCGCGGGCCGCGGCGTAGATCGGGTCATTGCCCAGCGCGGCTTGCCAGACCTGGATCAGGTTCTGCGCGAACACGGACGACGAAGCGACGCTTGCGGCGCAGGTAAAAACCAGTAAAGCCGTAAGCAGTCGGACGCGCATGATTGTCAACGATACGCCGGGCCGTCCCAGGGCGCGCGGGCCCCGATGCGGGGCGGGCGCGGGGCGGCAGGGAGGGGGGTTAGAACTTGAACTGCGACACCGCAACGCCACGCAGCGGCTTGATCACGGTTTCGAACAGGTTCACCGTTTCAAAGCTGGCGGCGGTGGTGCGGGTGATGCGACAGGCCGTCATGACGGGGGCCTGGCCCACGATCACGACCAGACGGCCACCCACGCGCAGTTGGTACTTCAGCGCGTCCGGCACGACCGGCACCGAACCCGTGACCAGAATGGCGTCGTATTCGGTGGAGCCCCAGCCGTTGCGGGCGTCGCCGGTTTCAACCTTGACGTTGGTGACGTTGTTCATTTGCAGGTTCTGCTGCGCGAACGTCACCAGGCGGCTGTCGATTTCAACCGAGGTCACCTGTTGGGCCAGATAGCCCAGCAGCGCGGCCTGGTAGCCGGAACCGGTGCCGATTTCCAGTACGCAGTCGGACTTGGTCAATTGCAGTTCTTGCGCCAGACGCGCTTCAACCTTGGGGGCGAGCATGGTCTGGCGGGTGTTGACCGCATTGATTTCAAGCGGCAGTTCCAGGTCGGAAAACGCCAGGGCGCGCAGGGCCGGCGGAACGAATTGTTCGCGGCGCACATCGAACAGCGCTTGCAGCACGTTGGCGTCCAGGACGTCCCACGGGCGGATCTGCTGTTCCACCATATTGAAGCGGGCTTGTTCTACGTCGGGCAGGGTCGAAGCGTTCATGACGGTCAGGAAAAAACAGAGGAATCAGGCGGCCATTGTACCGATTCGTAGCGGCCTGTGACGGCGCGCGCCGCAGGCAGGTGTTTCAGCGCCCGGAAACGATTGCGGCGCTTCGAAAAGCGCCGCGATTATCAGCATACCCAGCGAGCAAGCCCCGGGCTGGGGCCGTCCGTTACCACCAGGCGTGGAAGTGATGCACCGGGCCGTGTCCCGACCCCACCGACAGCCGCTCGGCGTGGCGAATGGCTTCGGTCAGATAAGCCTTGGCGCGGCGCGCCGCCTCCGGTGCGTCCCCAATTTGAGGCAACAAGGCCGCCAGCGCTGCCGACAGCGTGCAACCGGTGCCGTGGGTATTTGCCGTTTCAATGCGGTGGCCGGGCAGCTCGATCATGCGGTCGCCGTCGTGCAGCAGGTCGATGGTCTCGTTGCCAGGCAGATGGCCGCCCTTGACCAGCACCCAGCGTTCGCCCGAATGCGCCAGCTTGTTGCGCAGGCGTTCGGCCACGCGCCGCATTTCCTTGACGGTTTCCACCGGCCGCTCTTCCAGCAGCACGCCAGCTTCGGGCAGGTTGGGCGTCAGCATCGTGCATTGCGGCAGCAGCGCTTCGCGCATGGCGCCCACGGCGTCGTTCTCCAGCAGCAGGTCGCCGCTTTTGGCCACCATGACCGGGTCCAACACCACATGCGCCGGGGTCCACTTGGCCAGCTTTTCAGCCACCACTTCAATCACCGGGCGCTGGCCCAGCATGCCGATCTTGACCGCGTCGATGCGCACGTCGGAGAACAGCGTATCGATCTGCAAGCCCACAAACGCGGGCGGCACGGCCGAGATGCCGGTGACGCCCTTCGTGTTCTGGGCCGTCAGCGCCGCGATGATGGCGCAACCATAGGCGCCCAGCGCGCTCATCGCCTTGACGTCGGCCAGGATGCCGGCGCCGCCGGACGGGTCGACGCCGGCAATGCTCAGCGCGTTGGGAATGGGACGGGCGTTGCCGTCCTGTTGGCGAGAGCTCATTTCGCCGCGCCCGGGCCGCCAGTGATCAGCCCTTCGGTGGGCGAGCTGGGCGCGCCGCTGTACAGCTTCTTGGGCATGCGGCCGGCCAGGAAGGCCTCGCGGCCGGCTTCCACGCCCTTTTTCATGGCGCTGGCCATCAGGATCGGGTCTTGCGCGCCAGCGATGGCGGTGTTCATCAGCACGGCGTCGCAGCCCAGTTCCATGGCGATGGCGGCATCCGACGCGGTGCCCACGCCAGCGTCCACCACGACCGGCACGCGGGCCTGATCGATGATCAGGCGCAGGTTCCAGGGGTTCAGGATGCCCATGCCCGAGCCGATCAGGGACGCCAGCGGCATCACCGCCACGGCGCCCATGTCTTCCAGCATGCGGCACTGGATGGGGTCGTCGGTGCAATAGACCATGACCTTGAAGCCCTCGTCCACCAGCGTCTTGGTGGCCTTCAGGGTTTCGGGCATGTTGGGGAACAGGGTGTGCGGGTCGCCCAGCACTTCCAGCTTGACGAGATCGTGGCCGTCCAGCAGTTCGCGCGCCAGGCGCAGCGTGCGCACGGCGTCGTCGGCGCTGTAGCAACCGGCCGTGTTGGGCAGCAGCGTGAATTTAGACGTTGGGACGTAGTCCAGCAGGTTCGGTTCGCCCGCGTTCTGGCCGATGTTGGTGCGGCGGATGGCGACGGTGACGATTTCCGTGCCGCTGGCGTCCAGCGCCGCGCGGGTCTGTTCAAAGTCCTTGTACTTGCCGGTGCCGACAAGCAGGCGCGACGAATAGGCGCGTCCGGCGATGGTGAGAGTGTCTTGTGTGGTCATGGCGGTGTTTCAAAGGGCGGGTGCGCACAGCGATGCCCGCGGTAGGCTGACTGAAAGGCTTTCGCGAATGATAAAGCACGATGTCGCGCCGCACGCCGAAGTCCATGAGAAGCGGCGTTCCGTTTTTCAAGGATTGCGCCAAATACCAAGAACGGATCAGCGCAGCCGGTCCAGGTCGGCGCAGATGGCTTCGGCCGCGTCGATCAGGCGCGGCCCAGGGCGATACAGCGCGTCGGCATCCACGCCGTAGACGTGCCCAAGGCGCGCGGCGGGCAGCCCCAGCGCCTGCCAGGCGGTCAGGTTGCGGGCTGTGTCCTCGGGCCGGCTTACGCCCGCCAACACGGCTTCGGGCCGGGCCGCCAGCACGCCTTCCAGGCTGACCTGGGGGGCCACGATGGGCGCCTGCCCAAAGACGTTGACGCCGCCGCAGATGCGCAATGCGTCGCTGACGATGCTGCTGTCGTTCAGGGTGTAGATCGGGTCCAGCCCGGCCTGGATGAAGACGCGCACGGGCCGGCGGCCGGCGTAGCGCTCGATCAGGGCGTCCAGGCGCGCGCGCAGTTGCGCGGCGGCCGGTTGGGCTTGTGCCTGGGTGCCGAACAACACGCCCATGCGTTCCACGGCGTCGGGTATGGCGGCCAGCGTCAAGGGGTCGCTGTAGAACACCGGCACGCCCAGCTTGTCCATGACGCGCACCACGGGTTGGGCCGCGGTGGGTTGCCAGGCAATCAGCAGGTCGGGGCGGACGGCGGCCACGCGTTCGGCGTCGGGTTGTGTGCCGTCGCCGATGACGGGCACCTGGCGCGCGGCGGGGGGGTAGTCGCTGCCGCGGATGGTGGCGGCAAGGTAGTCGCCCGCACCGGCCGCGTAAACCAGTTCGGTCGCATGAGGGGCCAGCGTGATGGCGCGGCGCGCGGGCGCGGCCAGGGAAACCGGGCGGCCCTTGTCGTCCTGCGTGTGGATGGCGGTGTCGGCGGGCGTTGCGACCGGGGTAGCGGCCAAGGGGGCGGACGAAGGTACGACCGAGGGGGCGTCCGAAGTTGCGGCCGACGCTGCGACCGAGGGCGCGGCCAGGGTCGCCGCCCAGGCCAGCAGGGCACCCTGGGCCAGCAGAAGGCCCAGGGACCGCTTCAGGAACCGCCCCGGGCAGGGGCGAATCAATGCGCGTGCGAACGTCATGCAAGAGCCGATAAGGTCAGCGAAGAACGCCGACTATATCGGATGTCCGCCATCAATAGCGCAGCGTGAGCGACGCGTAGAAATTGCGGCCCGGCGCCGGGTACAGGTTGTAGTTGGCAACCGGCCCCAGCATCTCGAACGACGCATTGCCACCGCGTATGCCGTAGGTGGCGTACTGGCGATCGAAGATGTTGTTCACGCCGATGGCGCCTTCGATGTTGCGCGTGAATTTGTACGCAACCTTCGTGTTGAACAGCACGTAGGCGTCCAGTTCCTTGTCGAACTGGTTGGCCTGGTCGTTGTCCATGCGCGACTTGCCCACGTACTGCGCCGACACGTTCCACAGGAAGGCGTCGGTGGGGCGCCAGGTCACGCCCGCATTGGCCAGCCACTTGGGCGCCAGCGGCACGGTCTTGCCGGCCAGGTCCACGCCCGCGTAGGTGCCCGAGCGGAATTGCGCTTCCATCCAGGTCAGGTTGGCATCCAGCGTGACGCTGCTGGACACGGCGGTGCGGCCTTCCAGTTCGATGCCTTGGCGGCGGGTCGGATCCAGGTTGGTGTTGGCGCCGGTGCCCGGGCCCCACATGCCGTCGGCCAGCGGGTTGTACTGGATTTCGTTGGTCAGGTCATAGCGGAAGTACGACAGGCGGGCGCTGCTGGCCGCGCCTTGCCACGTCACGCCGATTTCCTTGTCGGTGGACGTTTGCGGGGCCAGCGGGCTTTGCACCGACAGCAGTTCGTCTGCGTTGGGCAGGCGGAAGCTGCGGCCGACCTTGCCGTACAGGCCGAAGCCGGCCGACAGTTCCTGGCGCACGCCCAACTGCCAGGCGGTCAGGTGGTTGCTGCGGTCCGACGCGGTGCCCGATCCGCTAAGCACTTCCAGGTCGTCCGAGGCGTACTGGCGGCGCACGCCGGCCGTGACGGTGGTGCTGTCGGTGGCGCGGATCTGGCCTTCGGCGAACAGGCCGTACTGGTGCTGGCGCGATTGCCACTTCGACGGTTCGAAGTCGTAGTAGGCGTTCTGGTCGGCGGTGGTCTTGGATTCTTGCGCGTCGGCGCCGAACACGATGCTATGGCCGCCGTTGATCGGCAGGCGATAGCGCACGCTGGCAATGTTCTCTTCCAGCTTCTGGTCGCGCAAGGTGTCGCCAAAGCCGTCGAAAGACAGACCGTTCAGCTTCTTTTCGCGGGTGGACAGGTCGGCGTACAGCATGCCCGTGCCAATGGCTTGCTCCACTTGCAGGCCGAAGGTGGTGGACGTGGTCTTGACGTAGTCCACATCGTTCTTCGAGCCGCGCGGGTCGTCCTGGAATTCGTTCACGCCCGTCGACGGGCTGATCAGGCGCGGGCCGGGCAGTTCCAGCTTTTGCGTGGTGGTGCGGCCGTACAGGCGGATCGAGCCGTTGTCGTGGCGCAGCGTGATGCCACCGCCGCCGCCTTCGCGGCGCTCGCCGCTGTGGTCGCGGTAGCCGTCGCTGTGCAGCGACTGCATGTAGGCGTCTACGCCGACCTTCTGGTTGTTCAGGGCCACCGCGGCGTCGTACTGACGCAGGCCGTAGCTGCCAAACGTGGCGGTGGCGCGGGCCGTCACCGGCTCTTTCGAGAAATCCGATTTTGTGATGATGTTGATGACGCCGCCGGTCGTGCCGCCGCCGTACTGCACCGAACCGCTGCCGCGCACGATTTCAACGCGTTCCACCTGGTCCAGTGGCACCACGCCCAGGCTGGGGGCCGACAGGTCATTCGTGTTCTGCTTCACGCCGTCGATCAGGATCAGCGTGTTGCTGGCGCCCGTGATGCCGAAGCCGCGCAGGTCGACAATGGCGTTGTCGCTGGAGCTGCTGGTGTTGATCAGGTTGATGCCGGCCTGGGTCGACAGCAGGTCCTGCATGGTGCGGGCGCTGCTGGCTGCGATGTCTTCGGCGGTGATCACCGAAATGGACACCGGCAGCGTGCGGCCGTCGGTCGGCACGCGCTGGGCGGTGACGGTGACCGTGTCGAGTTCAGGGGTGGGGGAGGCAGCTTGCTGAGCGGCGGCGATGGCCGGAGCGGAACAGAGCAGGGCGCCGGCGTAACGCCGGATAGAGCGGGCTTTCATCTACGTAACCTCGATGCGACCCGCGACCCCGCAGGCCAATCACGATGGGAGGATGCCACCGCGCCACGTTGGGCCAGACTGGCCTGGCGCGGCGGCGATGGACTTCCTGACGAGCGAACTGGCCGGTATCGGGCTGCCATGGGCGCAAAGCGCGCATGGGGACCGTTGCGGGGGCAGCACAGGCTGGACGCGGGGCCTGCCGGCAGCCTGCTGTGTGGCAAGGCGGCGGCGGCCCGGGGGGCGTCTTCCTGTTTCCCGTTTACCTTTCGCACGCGGGCAGGCAAGTGTTGCGTTCTTGCCAGCCCAATGCGCCGAAAGCACCGGTTCGGGGCCGAAACTGTATCACCCGAGGGCGCGCGGGACCTCGTTTTGTTACGATCAGGGCTTGTTTTTTCGGCGTTTTTCGCTTTTTAGCCACATCCGCGCCGCCGTTGGCCAACTTTATCCCGGACCTGCCCGTGTCGTATCCCCGCCTGCCGTACCCGCCCGAAGCCTATACCCAAGGTGGTGAATTCGCCCGCCTGCTGGGCAAGCGCATCCTGATCCTGGACGGCGCCATGGGCACCATGATCCAGCGCTACAAGCTGGGCGAGGCAGACTTCCGGGGCGAGCGTTTCGCCGACCACGGCAAGGACGTCAAAGGCAATAACGAACTGCTGTCGCTGGTGCGCCCCGACGTCATCTCCGAGATCCACCGCCAGTATCTGGAAGCGGGCGCGGACGTCATCGAGACCAACACCTTCGGCGCCACCACCATCGCGCAGGGCGACTACGACCTGCCGGAACTGGCCTACGAACTGAACCTGGTTTCCGCGCAACTCGCGCGCGAAGCCTGTGACGCCTATAGCACGCCCGACAAGCCGCGTTTCGTGGCTGGCGCCCTGGGCCCGCAGCCCAAGACCGCGTCGATCTCGCCCGACGTGAATGACCCCGGCGCCCGCAACGTCACGTTCGACGAATTGCGTGTGGCTTATATAGAGCAGTTGAACGGGTTGCTGGACGGCGGCATCGACATCGTGCTGATCGAAACCATTTTCGACACGCTGAACGCCAAGGCCGCCATCTTCGCCACCGAAGAAGTGTTCGAAGCGCGCGGCATCCGCCTGCCCGTGATGATCTCGGGCACTGTGACCGACGCTTCCGGCCGCATCCTATCGGGCCAGACGGTCGAAGCCTTCTGGAATTCCGTGCGTCATGCGCGCCCCGTCACCATCGGCCTGAACTGCGCGCTGGGCGCGGCGCTGATGCGGCCCTACGTGGCCGAGCTGTCCAAGATCTGCGACACCTACGTCTGCGTGTATCCCAACGCCGGCCTGCCCAACCCCATGGCCGAAACCGGCTTTGACGAAACGCCCGCCGACACGTCCGCGCTGCTGGAAGAATTTGCCCGCGCAGGGCTGGTGAACATGTCGGGCGGTTGTTGCGGCACCACGCCCGACCACATCCGCGCCATTGCCGACAAGGTCACGGCGCTGACGCCGCGCGTCGTGCCCGACATTCCGGTCAAGACGCGCCTGTCCGGCCTGGAAGCGCTGAACATCGACGAAGACACGCTGTACGTCAACGTGGGCGAACGCACCAACGTGACGGGCAGCAAGATGTTCGCCCGCCTGATCCGCGAAGAAAAGTACGACGAGGCGCTGGCCGTGGCCCGCCAGCAGGTCGAGAACGGCGCGCAGATCATCGACATCAACATGGACGAGGCCATGCTGGATTCGGTGGCCTGCATGCACCGCTTCCTGAACCTGATCGCGTCCGAGCCCGACATCGCCCGCGTGCCGGTCATGATCGACAGTTCCAAGTGGGAAGTTATCGAAACCGGCCTGAAGTGCGTGCAGGGCAAGGCGGTGGTGAACTCCATTTCCATGAAGGAAGGAATCGAGCCCTTCCGCCATCACGCGCGCTTGTGCCGCCGCTACGGCGCGGCCGTGGTCGTCATGGCTTTTGACGAACTGGGCCAGGCCGACACGCTGGAACGCCGCAAGGAAATCTGCGGCCGCGCGTACAAGATCCTGGTGGACGAAGAAGGCTTCCCGCCGGAAGACATCATTTTCGACCCGAACGTTTTCGCGGTCGCCACCGGCATCGACGAACACAACCACTACGCGGTGGACTTCATTGAAGGCACCCGCTGGATCCGCGACAACCTGCCGCACGCCCGTATATCGGGCGGCGTGTCCAACGTCAGCTTCTCGTTCCGTGGCAACGAGCCGATGCGCGAAGCCATCCACACCGTGTTCCTGTATTACGCGGTCAAGGAAGGCATGACGATGGGCATCGTCAACGCCGGCCAGTTGGGCGTGTACGCCGACCTGGATCCCAAGCTGCGCGATCTGGTCGAAGACGTGGTGTTGGACCGCGCCGAACCCGTGGGCAAGACGGACCCGGCCGACGAACGCACGCCCACCGAACGCCTGGTGCAGTTTGCCGACAGCGTGAAGGGCTCCGGCGCCAAGCGCGAAGAAGACCTGACCTGGCGCAAGGCGGATGTCGAACAGCGCCTGTCGCACGCGCTGGTGCACGGCATCACCACGTTCATCGTGGAAGACACCGAAGAAGTGCGCCAGAAGATCTTTGACCGGGGCGGGCGCCCCATCGAAGTCATCGAAGGCCCGCTGATGGACGGCATGAACGTCGTGGGCGACCTGTTCGGCGAAGGCAAGATGTTCCTGCCGCAAGTGGTGAAGTCGGCCCGCGTCATGAAGCAGGCCGTGGCCCATTTGATTCCGTTCATCGAAGAAGAAAAACGCCAGATCGCGGCGGCCGGCGGCGACGTGCGCGCCAAGGGCAAGATCGTCATCGCCACCGTCAAGGGCGACGTGCACGACATCGGCAAGAACATCGTGTCGGTGGTCTTGCAGTGCAATAACTTCGAAGTCGTGAACATGGGCGTGATGGTGCCCTGCGCGCAGATCCTGGAAAAAGCCAAGGAAGAAAACGCCGACATCGTCGGCCTGTCCGGCCTGATCACGCCCAGCCTGGAAGAAATGGCCTACGTGGCCAGCGAAATGCAGCGCGACGACTACTTCCGCAGCCGCAAGCTGCCGTTGATGATCGGCGGCGCCACCACCAGCCGCGTGCACACCGCCGTGAAGATCGCGCCCAACTACGACGGCCCGGTCATCTATGTGCCCGACGCCAGCCGTTCGGTGGGTGTGGCCACCAACCTGATGTCGGACCAATCCGAAACCTACCTGGCCGATTTGGCCCAAGAATACGAAGACGTGCGCCGCCGCCACGCCAACCGCAAGGCCACGCCGATTTTGCCGCTGGCCGACGCGCGCGCCTCGCGTCCGGTCATCGATTGGGACAACTACACGCCGCCGCGCCCGAAGTTCATCGGCCGCCGCACGTTCAAGAGCTATGACCTGGCCGAGATCGTGAAGTACGTGGATTGGGGTCCGTTCTTCCAGACGTGGAGCCTGTTCGGCCCGTTCCCCGCCATTCTTGACGACAAGGTCGTGGGCGAGCAGGCGCGCAAGGTCTACGCCGATGGCCTGGCCATGATGAAGCGCATCGTCGAAGGCCGCTGGCTGACCGCCAACGGCGTGGTGGGCTTCTACCCGGCCAACAGCGTCAACGACGAAGACATCGAAATCTACAAGGACGAAACGCGCAGCGAAGTGCTGTTCACGTATCGCAACCTGCGCCAGCAGGGCGCCAAGCGCGAAGGCGTCAGCAACAAGTCGCTGTCGGACTACATCGCGCCCAAATCGTCGGGCAAGATGGACTACATCGGCATGTTCGCCGTCACGGCGGGCATTGGCATCGAGAAAAAGGAAGCGGAATTCGAGAAGGCGCTGGATGACTATTCCAGCATCATGTTGAAGTCCCTGGCCGACCGCCTGGCCGAAGGCTTCGCCGAATGCCTGCATGCCCGCGTGCGCCAGGACCTGTGGGGCTACGCGCCCGACGAAGCCCTGAGCAACGAAGACATGATTGCCGAAAAATACGTGGGCATCCGCCCCGCGCCCGGCTACCCGGCCTGCCCGGAACACGTTGTGAAAACCGACATGTTCCGCGTGCTGGACGGCAGCGACATCGGCATGATGCTGACCGACAGCTACGCCATGTACCCCGCGTCCAGCGTGTCCGGCTTCTACTTCAGCCACCCCGACTCGCAATACTTCAATGTGGGCGTGATCGGCGAAGACCAGCTTGAGGACTACGCCAAGCGCAGCGCCCGCAGCATCGAAGACCTGAAGCGCACGCTGGCGCCGAACCTGGGCTAAGGCGCCGGCCTTTCGGGCCGAGGCGCTGGCCCTTTGGTCGGATCAAGGAGCCGGCCCTTCGGACAAAGGTGCCGGCTCGGCGGGACTAAGCGCCAGTCCCGGTCATTGGCGTCTGTGGCGCCTATATCCGACCATCGCCGCCTATTCCCGCTTATTGCTTCGGCGGGGCGATGCGGCCCAGGATGCATTCAACGGTCAGCCCGATGGCCAGCACCGTCCGGTCCTCGCCCGGCAGCCCGTCGATTTCCAACCCCACCGGCAAGCCTTCTTTCGACAGCCCGGCAGGCACGCTCAAACCCGGCAGGCCGGCGTTGCTGCCGGGGTCCACGTTGCGGGCCAATTCGCTGAACGTCTCGAAGCTGCTGGCTTCCGGCGTGGCGGCCGGCGGCAGGATCGGCACCGTCGGAAAGAGCAGGCCGTCCAACTGGTGTTCCTGGAACGCGCGGCGGTAAACGTCGATGAGTTCATCGCGCTGTTGCGCGATAACGCGCTCGTACAGCGGTTGCAGCGCCAGCACCTGGCCTTCCGGCGTGGGCAGCACGCCGGGCACGATCAAGCCGTCGAAGATACCTTTGACGTCGGGGCTGGATATCTGCGCCACCACCTCGTCAAAGCTCACGCCCGTGCCATAGCGTTGCAGGTAGGCGGTCAGGTCGGGCTTTTGTTCGTACAGGCATAGCGGCATGCCCACCGCCGCGTTCGCGGCCGGTAGCTCGGGCATGTCGATTTCCACCAATTGCACGCCCGCATCACGCAGCTTTTGCAGCGCGGCGTAAGTAACGTCGCGCACCTGCTGGTCCAGGTCCGTCCAGAAATAACTGGCCAGGCCCAGGCGGATGTTCTGCGCAGGCAGGGCGGCAAGCGGGGCGGCGTCGTTGGCCAGCACCGCGTCCAGCAGCACGATGTCGTCCATGCAGTTGGCGATGGGCCCCGGCGTGTCGCGCGTGTGCGAAATGGGCGTGATGCCCGCGCCGTCGTAGCGCCCGACCGACGGCCGGAAACCCGCGGCCCCGTTCACCGACGCGGGCAGGCGCACCGAAGCGCCCGTGTCGGTGCCCAGCGCGGCCGGCGTTAGGCGCGCGCCCACCGCCGCGCCGCTGCCGGACGACGAGCCTCCGGCGATGCGGCTGTGGTCGTAGGCGTTGCGCGTGCCGTCGCCCAACGGGCCGGGAAACGCGGTGTTGTAGCCCGACACGCCAAAGGCCAGTTCATGCATGTTGGTCTTGCCCACGATGACCGCGCCTGCCGCGCGCAGCCGTTGCACCACCGGCGCGTCCTCGGCGGGTCGAAACGATTTCAGCGCGGGTGTGCCGGCCGTGTTGGGCAAGCCGGCCACGTGAATGTTGTCCTTGATGGCGATGGGCACGCCGCCCAACGGCCCCTTGCCTGGCTTGGCGTCATAGGCGTGGGCTTGCTCCAGCGCGCCGTCGCGGTCCACGGTGATGAAGGCGTTCAGCGCCGCATGGGCATCGATGCGGTCCAGGCAGGCCTGGGTCAGCGCGACGCTGGATAAGCGCCCTTCGCGGATCAGGGCGGCGGCCTGGCCGACGGTCAGGGTGGCCAGGGTATCGTCGCCGGCCGGGTGCGGCACAGGCTGGGCGGACGAGGGCTGTTGGGATGATTCGGGCATGACGCTCCCTTCTGCTCGGACTATGGAACCGCCATCTATACCTGCTACAGGCCGGGCCTGTCGAGCGCGGCGCGGCGGCGCACCCATCGATGCACTGTGGTTTACCACTTTAATACTGGTAAACCATGATTCCGAATATTGGTAAACCACTTATGATTTGGTCTAACCACTTTTTGAACTCCATGACTCTGCAACTGATCCCCAAACCCGACGAAACGGCCAGCAAGCCGGTGGCGGACCGCGCCTATGTGCGGCTGGCCGCGCAGATCCAGGCTCTGGTCGCCCAAGGCGAATTCGCCGTCGGCAAGCGGCTGCCGGCCGAACGCGCGCTGGCTGAACGTTTCGACGTCAGCCGCACCGCGTTGCGCGAAGCGATCATCGCGCTGGAATTGCAAGGGGTGGTGGAAGTGCGGGGCGGGTCGGGCATCTACGTCTGCGAATCCAAGCCCGGCGTGGCCCGCCTGCCAGCCGCGCAGGAAGTCGGGGCCGGGCCGTTTGAGTTGCTGCGGGCGCGCTGCCTGATCGAATCCGAAATCGCCGCGCTGGCCGCCACTACCCGTAATGACGCCGACCTGGACCGCATCTTTGAAGCGCTCACCACGATGCGCGAACAGATGATGGACAAAGCGGCCAACGAAGAGGCCGACCGCCGCTTTCACCTGTACATCGCCCAGTCCACCGGCAATAGCGTGCTGCTGGCGACGGTGACGTCGATGTGGGACCAGGCCCAAGGCCCGATCTGGGAAAAGATTGAACAGCATTTCCATACGCAGGCATTGCGCCAGGCATCGCAGGAAGACCACCAGCGCATCTTCAGCGCCTTGGTCGCGAGCGATGCGCAGGCGGCCAGGCAAGCGATGCGCGCTCACCTTGAGCGCGTTATCGGTGAGTTCGCGCAGGGGTGGCGATAGCGCATCCCGGCATGCAGTGCCCCAGGTGGCCCCCGGCAGAGCGCGGAAGATAACCGCGTCCCGGACCCGGGCCTTACAAGATCAGGAGACAAGCAATGCAGCAGCAGGACAAGGGGAACGGCGCGCTGGCGCGCCTGGCGGCCGCCACGGTGCTGGCGGTGTCGATGCAGGCCGTGTCGCTTCCGGCCAGCGCTCAGACAGCGCCCGCGCCCGGCCAAAGCCCGCGCGTGGATGCGATTCGCAAAGCAGGTGAACTGCGCGTGGGTGTGCTGCAGAACGCACCCTGGCTGATCCAGGATGTGTCCGGCAAAAGTGGCGAGGCCTGGAGCGGCCCCGCCTGGCTGCTGGCCAAGGAAACCGCGCGCCAACTGGGCGTCAAGCTGACCGCCATTCCTGTCTCGCACGAGACCAAGGTGCCGGTGCTGGCGGCCAACCAGGTCGACATGACCATCAGCCCCCTGGCCGAAACGGCCGACCGCTTGAAGGTGGTGGACTTCGTGCTGTATTCCGCCACCAGCGTCTGCATGTTCGGCCGCGCGGGCAACGACAAGCTGGCCCGAGTCAAATCGGTTGACGACCTGAACCAACCCGACATCACCATCGCGTACTTCACGGGCGGGGCTGAAGAGGCCTGGGTGAAGGAACGTTTCCCGCGCGCACGGTTGCGCGCCGTCGCCAATTCCGGGGCTACCGCGCCGATCGAGGAAATCATGGCCAAGCGCGCCGACGCCGCGCCGATCAACCGCGTGCCGTGGGTGGGGTTGAACCACAAGGTGCGCGGCCTGGTGGTGTTTCCCGCCGAGGCGAACTGCCAGCAAAGCACCGAAAAGGCGTCGCCGGTAGGGCTGGCGGTGGACAAGAACCAACCCGAATTCCTGGCCTGGCTGCGGCAGGTGGCGGAAGCGATGAAGCCCGCCTTGCTGGCCGACGAAACCCGCATCATCGAACAGAGCAAGTAGGCCGCTCGGCCGCATTCCAAACGATCACTTTTCCGCACGCGCGTGGCGCGTGCGTATCTGGCGAACCCGCCGGCGCCTGCGCGCGCCAGTACCCGCCGCGCCGCCTCCGGGCGAACGCGGCGGGAATCCCCGGATTTCGATGTTCATCAAGGAGACTTTGCATGCCGTCCCGCTTCCCCTCGCGCCACCGCGCCGCCCGCTTCTTCCTGACCGCCGCGATGCTGGCGGGCGCGGCGTCCGCCCAGGCGCAGACCCCGCCCGCGCCCGGCGAAAGCGCCCGCGTGGACGCCATCCGCAAGGCGGGCGTGCTGCGCGTGGGCGTGGTCAACAACCCGCCGTGGCTGGTGCAGAACACCAGCGGTTCGGGCGAGCCGTGGATGGGATCGTCGTGGACGTTGGGCAAGGAATTCGCGCAACTGCTGGGCGTGAAGGTCGTGCCCGTGCAGGTCAGCCATGAAACCAAGGTGCCCGCGCTGATCGCCAACCAGATGGACATCATGATCGGGCCTCTGAACGAGAACGCCGAGCGCGCCAAGATCATCGATTTCGTCACGTTCTCAAGCACTAGCGTGTGCATGTTCGGCCTGGCGTCCAACCCCAAGTTCACCAGCGCCACCAAGGTCGAGGACTTCAACCAGCCCGGCATCACGATGGCGTACTTCTCGGGCGCGGGCGAAGAGCCGCTGGTGCGAGAACATTTTTCACAGGCCCGGCTGCGTGGTGTGACCAATTCGGGTTCGGTCGCGCCTATTGAAGAAGTGCTGGCCGGCCGGTCCGACGTGGCGCCTCTGAACCGCATGCTGTGGCCCAACATCAGCAAGAAGGTGAAGGGCCTGGCGGTGTTCCCGAAGGAAAACGATTGCCAGGACAGCAAGATCTTCGAAATCAAGGCGGGCATGGGCGTGGCGAAGAATCAGCCCGTCTACCTGGACTGGCTGCGCAAGGTGGAAGCGCGCCTGCACCCCGAGCTGGCGGCCGAAGAACGCCGCATGACGCAAACCCTGAAGTGAGCACACAACCATGTTGAATTGCGCGATTCATGGGGCACAGGACCTGCGCCTGACCGAACAGTCGCTCGAGCCGTTGGGCGCGACACAGGTGCGCGTGGGCATCAAGGCCGTGGGCATCTGCGGGTCAGACCTGCATTACTACCGTCACGGCAAAGTGGGCGACTTCGTCATCCGCGAACCGCTGACGCCGGGACACGAGGCGTCCGGCCAGGTGCTGGAAGTGGGCGCGGCCGTTACCAGCGTCAAGCCGGGCGACCGCGTGGCGCTGGACCCCGCCCGCACCTGCGGCGTGTGCCGCTATTGCCGCCAGGGCGATTCCAACCATTGCGAAGCGGTGCATTTTTTTGGCAGCGCCAGCAAGTATCCGCACATGCAGGGCGCAATGCGCGAGCAGGTGGTAGTAGAGGACAAGCAGTGCCTGCTGGTGCCCGACGACTTGTCGTTCGAACTGGCCGCCTTTGGCGAGCCGCTGGCCGTGGCGCTGCACGCGGTGCGCAGCGCCGGCAGCCTGCTGGGCAAATCGGTGATGGTGGTGGGCGCCGGCCCCATCGGCGCGCTGACCTTGATGGCGGCGCGGCTGGCGGGCGCCAGCCAGGTGACGGTGGTCGACATCGTGGACGAAACGCTGGCCACCTGCGCGCGCGTGGGCGCCACGCGCACCATCAACGCCGCGACCGACCCCGCCGCCATCGATGCGCTGGCGGCGGGCAAGGGCACCATCGACGTGTGCTTCGAAGCCTCGGGCAATTACGCCGGGTTGGCCAACTGCATACGCGCCACGCGCCCGCGCGGCGTGATCGTCACGGTGGGCACCTTGAACGGCAGCAGCGAGCAATGCCCGTTCAACCAGATCATGGTCAAGAGCCTGTCGGTGATCGGCAGCTTCCGCTTTGTCGACGAATACGCCTGGGCCGTGGATTACCTGAGCCGTGGCGTGCTGGACGTGTCGCCCCTGTTGACGGCGGCGGTGCCAGTGCAGAACGTGCACGCCGCGTTTGCGCTGGCGGCCGACCGGCATCAGGCGATGAAAGTGATGGTGACGTTCTGAGGCGTCGCGCGTTCCTTGCGTCCTAATCCCACGGAGACTCCATGGATCTCGATTTTTCTCCCATCGTCGATAACTGGCGTTTTTTTGCCGGCGGCCTAGGGATCACTGTCGCGCTCAGCGCCATCACCGCGATATCCAGCATTCTGCTCGGCCTGGTGATTGCCCTGTTGCGCCTGTATGGGCCGCGCTGGCTGCGCGTGGCGCTGGTGTTCTACATCGACAGCATGCGCGCCATACCCGTGCTGGTGGTGCTGGTCTGGATCTACTTCGCGTTCCCCTTGCTGGCCGGGGTGAACTTCGCGCCGTTCTGGGCGGCGCTGGTGGCGCTGACGTTGCATATCGCGGCCTATTCGGCTGAGGTGATACGCGCCGGTATCGAATCGGTGCGGCCGGGGCAGATGCGCGCGGGGCTGGCGCTGGGCATGTCGCGCGCGCAGGCGCTGCGCAAGATCATCCTGCCGCAAGCCACCATCCGCATGCTGCCCGCCTTCGGGTCGGTGCTGACGGTGGCCATCAAGGACACGGCCATCGCCACCGTGATCGCCGTGCCGGAGCTCATGCACAAGGCAGAGACGATCGCGGGCCAGAGCTACCGGCCCATTGAAGTGTTCACGGCGGTGATCATCGCGTACTTCGTGATCCTGTTTCCGGTCACGCGCGGAGTGGATCGTCTTTATCAACGCTATGCACACCTGGGGCGGTCATGAATCTGGACTGGGGAATCATCTGGGATTCGCGCAACCTGCTGCTGCAAGGCGCGGCGATGACGATCATGTTGACGGTGGTGACGATGGTGCTGGCCGTGCCGGGAGGCATCGTGCTGGCGCTGATGCGGCTGTCGTCCAACCGCGTCGCCAACGGCATCGCGGTGGCCATCGTGGAGTTCTTTCGCAACCTGCCGCTGATCCTGGTGATCTATTGGGCGTTCTACGTCATGCCGATGGCGCTGGACGTGCAGTTTTCGGCGGTCACCACCGCGCTCGTCGCGCTGGTGTTGAACGTATCCGCCTACAACTCGGAAACGTTTCGCGCCGGCATCAACTCCATCCGCAAGGGCCAGATGGAAGCCGCGCTGGCGATGGGCATGTCGCGCCACCAGGCGATGTTCAAGGTGCTGATCCCGCAGGCCGGACGGCGCATTCTGCCGGTGCTGGCCAGCACCTGGATTTCGCTGTTCAAGGATACGTCGCTGGTGTCGGTGATTGCGGTCAGCGAGCTGGCGTACGCCTCGATGCAAGTGCGCGCGCAGAGCTTTCGCGTGCTGGAAATGCTGACCGCGATGGCGGTGATCTATTGGCTGATGGGCTATCCGCAAGCCAAGCTGGTTGATTGGGTCCATCGCAAATACGGAGTCAAGGAATGAACGACATGATCCTGGAACACCCGCCGGCCGTGGCAGGCGCCGCGGCCTCTGCCGCCGCGCGCAAGGGCGCGGACCAGCCGCCCGTGCTGGTCTACGAGCACGTGCGCAAGGTCTATGGCGATTTCGTCGCGCTGAACGACGTGTCGCTGCAAGTGAACAAGGGCGAAGTGATGTGCTTGATCGGGCCGTCCGGCTCGGGCAAGTCGACCCTGCTGCGTTGCACCAACGCGCTGGAAAAGCTGGATGGCGGCCGGGTGCTGCTGGACGGCGTGGCGCTGCCCGAATCGGAATCCGACGTGCGCCGGGTGCGCCAGCGGATGGGCATGGTGTTCCAGAGCTTTGAGCTGTTTCCGCACAAGTCGGCGCTGGACAACGTGGCGATGGGCCCCATCACGGTGCTGGGCATGTCGCCCGAGGCCGCGCGCGCCCGCTCCATGGCGCTGCTGGAAAAGGTGGGGCTGGCCGCCAAGGCCGGCAACTTTCCCGCCAACCTGTCGGGCGGACAGCAGCAGCGCGTGGCGATCGCGCGCGCGCTGGCGATGGAACCCGAAGTGATGTTGTTCGATGAACCCACGTCGGCGCTGGACCCCGAAACCGTGGGCGAAGTGCTGAACGTGATGAAGAAGCTGGCGCAGGAAGGCATGACGATGATCGTCGTGACGCATGAAATGAGCTTTGCGCGGCGCGTGGCCAATTGGGTGGTGGTGTTCGAGAACGGCGCCATCCTGGAACAAGGCCCGCCCACACAGATTTTCGATAACCCGCAAGTCGCCCGCACCCGGGACTTCCTTAGCCACCTGGGCTGGGAAGGCTAGGCCGCCTCTTTTCCCGTCTACTCGGAAATCCAAAATGAAAATTACGAATGCACGCGTGATCGTTTGTTCGCCGGGCCGCAACTTCGTGACCCTGAAAATCGAAACCGACCAGGGCTTGACCGGCATTGGTGACGCCACCTTGAACGGGCGCGAACTGGCGGTGTCGGCCTATCTGACCGAACACGTCATTCCCTGCCTGATCGGGCGCGACGCGCATCAGATCGAGGACATCTGGCAGTACCTGTACAAAGGCGCCTACTGGCGGCGCGGCCCGGTCACCATGACGGCGATTGCCGCCGTGGACACCGCGCTGTGGGACCTGAAGGCCAAGGCCGCGGGCATGCCGCTGTATCAGTTGCTGGGCGGCAAGAGCCGCAGCGGCGTCATGGTTTACGGCCACGCCAACGGCTCGGACATCGAGCACACGCTGGATGAAGTGCTGCGCTATGCCGACATGGGCTACCGCGCCATCCGCGCGCAAAGCGGCGTGCCGGGGCTGGACAAGGTCTATGGCGTGGGGCGCGGCAACCTGTTCTACGAACCCGCCGACGCCGACCTGCCCAGCGAACACGACTGGTCCACCGAAAAGTACCTGCGCCACACGCCGCAGCTATTCGACCGCATCCGCGACAAGCTGGGCTTTGAACACCATCTGCTGCACGACGTGCATCACCGCCTGACGCCGATCGAAGCCGGGCGACTGGGCAAGTCGCTGGAACCCTACAACCTGTTCTGGATGGAAGACGCCACGCCGGCCGAAAACCAGGATGCTTTCCGCCTGATCCGGCAGCACACCACCACGCCGCTGGCCGTGGGCGAGATCTTCAATTCCATCTGGGACTGCAAGGACCTGGTGCAGAACCAGTTGATCGACTACATCCGGACCACCGTGGTGCACGCGGGCGGCATCACGCACCTGCGCCGCATCGCGGACCTGGCCTCGCTGTATCAGGTGCGCACCGGCTGCCACGGCGCCACCGACCTGTCGCCCGTTTGCATGGGGGCGGCGCTGCACTTTGATTTGTGGGTGCCCAACTTCGGTATCCAGGAATACATGCGCCACACGGAAGAGACCGACGCCGTGTTCCCGCACGCCTACACGTTCGACCAAGGCATGCTGTACCCCGGTGATGTGCCCGGCCACGGCGTCGACATCGACGAAAAGCTGGCCGCCAAGTATCCGTACAAGCGCGCCTACCTGCCGGTGAACCGCTTGCAGCAGGACGGCACGCTATGGAATTGGTAGCGGCTGGTGTGGAGCGCCTGACGCCCGCGTGTCTGGCCGCGCTGCCCTTGGACGTGGCACGGCCTTCTTACGACCGCAACGCCTTGCGCGTGGGCATCGTGCATCTGGGCCTGGGCGCGTTCGCGCGCGCGCATCTTGCTGCGGTGAACGAAGCCGCGCTGCATGTGGGCGGGGGCGGGGGCGCGAACCTGGCCTGGGGCATTTGCGGCGTGTCCTTGCGGCAGGCCGACACGCGCGATGCGCTGGCGCCGCAAGCGGGCTTGTACACCTTGGCCTTGCGCAGCGCCGACGCGACCGGTCGCGAGCAACAGCAGGCCACGGTAATCGGCTGCCTGCTTGAAATGCTGGTTGCGCCGGAAGATCCGCAGGCTGTGCTGGCGCGCATTGCGCATACGGACACGCGCATCGTCAGCGTCACTGTTACCGAAAAAGGCTATTGCCACGACCCGGCCAGCGGTCGCCTGAACCTGCACCACCCCGACATCGTGCATGACCTTGCGCAACCTCGGTTGCCGCGCAGCACCATCGGCTTTCTGGTGCGGGGCTTGCAGCAACGGCGTGCGGCGGGGCAGGGGCCGATCACGCTGATGTCGCTGGACAATCTTCCCAGCAACGGGCATTTGCTGCGCGGCTTGGTGCTGGCGTTTGCGCGGCAGGTCGACCCGGCACTGGCGACGTGGATTGACACCTTGTGCGCGTTCCCCAGTTCAATGGTGGACCGCATCGTGCCCCGCACCACCGATCAGGACCGGCGCGACGTTGCGCGGGCGCTGGGCCTGAACGATGCCTGGCCGGTGATGGCGGAGCCCTATCTGGAATGGGTGGTGGAAGATCAGTTCGCGGCGGGCCGCCCGGACTGGACCGCGGGCGGCGCGCGCTTCGTGACCGAGGCCGCGCCGTTTGAAACCTTGAAGCTGCGCACCGTCAACGGCGTGCATTCGGCGCTGGCGTATTTGTCGGTGATGGCGGGTTGGGCAACCGTGGACGAAGCCATGGCGCAGCCCGCGTTGAAAGCCTATCTGGCAGCGTTGATGCAGGACGAAATCGTGCCGACGCTGCCGCCCTTGCCGGGCCTGGACCTGGCGCGCTATCAGCAACGGCTGTTGCAGCGCTTTGAGAACCCGGCGTTGAAACACCAGACCCGGCAGATTGCGATGGACGGTTCGCAGAAGCTGCCGCAGCGCCTCTTGGACACCGTGCGGGCACGGTTGGCGGCGGACTTGCCGATTAGCAAGCTGGCGCTGGCGGTGGCCGCGTGGCTGCATTTCCTGCGCGGCGTTGATGAGGCAGGGCTGCGCTACGACATCCAGGACCCGATGGCCGCCGAGCTGGCGCAACGCTACGCGCAAGCGGAACTGGCCGCTGAACTTGCCGCTGACCGTAGCGGCCCGGGGCCAGCCGCCATGCTGGCCTGGACGGAAACGCTGACCGGGCTGGCTGCGGTGTTCGGTGACCTGGGCGCAGACCCGCGTTTTGTGCGGGCCGTGTCGCAAGCGGCGTATGCGCTACGCAGTCAGGGGGTAGGCGGGGCGCTGGCGTGAATCAACCCGGCTTCTTCACCACGATCGTGGCCGTGTCGCTGGTGAATGAGCCGTCTTCCTGCACATCGAAATGCGCGCGCACCACGTCCGGCGCAATGCTGAACATATGGCGCAGCGCCGCCACCAGCGTGTCCGGCGTGCGCATGCGCGTGACCCAGGTCTGGAATTCCAGCGGCAGACGGCGCGGCGACAGGCCTTGCAACGTGAAGCCCGCCTCGGTCAGCATGCGCGTCCATTCCGCCACCGAGTAGTCGCGCACATGGGAGGTATCACGCAGCACTTCTATCGTTTGCAGCCAGGTGTCCAGCAGCGGCTCGCCGGGCGACACCACATCGGCAAACACGGCAGTGCCACCGGGCTTGAGCACGCGAAACGCTTCGCGCATGCCCCGGCCAGCGTCTTGCCAGTGATGCGTGGAATAGCGCGACATCACCAGGTCGAACTCGCCGTCGGCAAAGGGCAGGTATTCGGCCTTGCCCTGGCGCGTGGCCAGATTGTTCAGGCCGCGCTTGGCGGCTTCGCCCGCGACGACGTCCAACATCTGTTGGGACAGGTCGTAGGCGGTGACTTCCTTGACCTCGGGCGCCACGTGAAAGCTCACGTGGCCGCCGCCACAGCCCAGGTCCAGCACGCGTGCCGCCGGATGCTGGCGGGCGATGCCGGCCATTTGCAGCAGGTCTTCGCCTTGGGCGTGGACGGCGCTGGTCAGGTACGCCGTGGCGCGAGGGCTGAACTGGCGGTCGACGGCGGCGTCGTGGGTGCTGGCGGTCATGGAATTCCTTTAATGGCGTTGTGCGGGATGTCAGGTGCAGGCGCTAAGATAGGCCGGCCTTTATACACGTACAAGTCCATTGCTTATCCTGGTATGACTACTTCCCCCCAAGGCTCGGCCTCCCAAGACGGATCGCCCCTGCGCCGCCAGGCACTGGGCGAATTCGTGCGCAGCGCGCGGTCTCGCATTACCCCGCGCATGGCCGGTCTGCCCGAAGGCATGCGGCGGCGCACGCCGGGCCTGCGCCGCGAAGAGGTCGCGCAGTTGTGCGGCATCAGCGTCACCTGGTACACGTGGATCGAACAGGGGCGCGAGGTCTCGGTGTCGCCGTCCGTGTGGTCGCGCATTGCGGGCGTGCTGCAATTGGCGCGCGCGGAACGCGCCTACCTGTTCGACCTGGCCGACTGCGCCGACCCCCAACATGCGCGCGATGACGCGGGCGCCGCGCCCGGCCCCTTGCAGGAATGCGTGGACGCGATCAACGCACCGGCCTATGTGCTGGACCGCGCCTGGAACGTACTGGCCTGTAACGCACCGCTGCGCGACCTGTTCGACAACTGGCCCACGCGCGACCCCGAACCCAACCTGCTGCGCTACATCTTCCTGGACCCGGCCGCCCGTGAATTGGTGGTGGATTGGGAGCAGCGCGCGCGCCGCGTCGTGGCGGAGTTTCGCGCCGACGCGGGGGCGCATCTGGATGAGTCCGCCGTGCTGGCTTTGTTGGACACGCTGAATCGCCAAAGCCCCGTCTTCGCCCATTGGTGGACGCGCCACGCGGTGGTGGAACGCGAAGGCGGCTTGCGCGAATTTCAGCATCCGCGCGACGGCAAGCTGGCGTTTCAGCAGATCACGTTCCGGCTGGCCACGCATCCGGACTTGAAGCTGGTGATGTTGTTGAGCGGGTCGGCGCCCGAAGACAAGTAGCGGTTCAGAGCGCCGTTCGCCATCCGCTGGCGTCCGCTGCTTGCCGCCCGCCGCGATCGCGCTTCAGGCCTTGGCCGTGGAGAACAAACTGTCTTGCATCCCCGCGTCGACCAGGCCCTGCAATAGCTTCTTGACCGGCGCGGGCAGCGCCATCGATGCCAGCTTGTCGGCTTGCACCCAGCGTTCGGGCAGCGGCGATTCGCGCAGACTGGCCGCGCGCACCGGCACCAGCCAGGGGCGGATGTGCAGGCGGTAGTGCGTGAACGTGTGCGCGAAGGCGGCCAGTTCGAAGCGTTGTTCGGGTTCCAGGCCCAGCGCGCGGGAAGCGGCGTCGGGGTCGCCCGACACATCGAATTCAGGCAGGCTCCAGAGCCCGCCCCAGATGCCCGGTTCGGGCCGCTGCTGCAACAGGAACGCGCCCTGGTATTGCAGCACCAACATGCCCGTCTCGCGTTCAGGGATCGTCTTGCGTACCTTGGGAGTGGGCAGTTCGGCCTGGCGCCCTTCACGACGGGCGACGCAGGTCTCTGCCATGGGACATCGTTCACAGGCGGGCTTGCCGCGCGTGCACAGTGTTGCGCCCAGGTCCATCAAGCCTTGCGTGTAGGCGGCCATGTCCAGGCCGGGCGCGGCCTCGACCTGGGCGTCGGCCAACGCCCAAAGCCGGGTTTCGACCTCGCGCTTGGCGGGGTCGCCGGCAATGCCGAAGTGGCGGGTGAACACGCGCTTGACGTTGCCGTCCAGAATGGGTGAGCGCTCGCCGTAGGCGAAGGCGGCAATGGCGGCGGCGGTCGACCGGCCAATGCCGGGCAGCGTGGCGATGGCTTCGGCCGAAGGTGGAAAGCTGCCGTTCCAGTTTTCGGCGATCTGCACCGCGCAGCGATGCAGGTTGCGGGCGCGGGCGTAGTAGCCCAATCCGGCCCAATACGGCATCACCTCTTCCTGCGTGGCGGCGGCAAGCGCGGCCACGTTCGGAAAACGTTGCAGAAAGCGTTCGTAATACGGAATCACCGTGGCCACTTGCGTTTGCTGCAGCATGATCTCGGATAGCCAGATCCGATACGGGTCACGGGTGTTTTGCCAGGGCAGATCGTGGCGGCCATGCTGGCGTTGCCAGGCAACGATTCGAGGGGCGAAGTCCATGGCGGCAATTATCGCATCGCCCTATTGCCCGGGTTTGGTCGACCGGTTACAACTATCGGCACAATAGCGCGAACGCGCCACGACTTCACTTTCACGGCCCTTGTTGGCCCGCGTGACCGTCAAGCGAGGCGGCTCGCGTAGCTGGAGGGGCATCCAGGATCTTGGAGTAGACATGAATGCCCCCCTGCCAGCCGCCGTACGCACGGCGCTTGAATCCGTCCAGCTGGACGACAAGTACACCTTGGAATCCGGGCGCGCCTGGATGAGCGGCATCCATGCCCTGGTCAGGCTGCCCATGATGCAGCGCGTGCGCGATGCGCAAGCGGGCTTGAACACGGCGGGCTTCGTGTCCGGCTACCGGGGGTCTCCGCTGGGTGGGGTGGACCAGAACATGTGGAAGGCGGCCAAGTACCTGAAGGCGCACCACGTTGAGTTCCAGCCTGGCATCAACGAAGACCTGGCGGCCACGGCGGTCTGGGGCTCGCAACAGGTCAACCTGTTTCCCGGCGCGAAATACGACGGCGTATTTGGCATGTGGTACGGCAAGGGCCCCGGCGTGGACCGTTGCGGCGATGTCTTCAAGCACGCCAACGCAGCGGGCACGTCGCGCCATGGCGGCGTGCTGGTGGTGGCGGGCGACGACCATCCGGCAAAGTCATCCACCCTGCCGCACCAAAGCGACCACATCCTGAAGGCCTGCATGATTCCGGTGCTGTTTCCGTCCAGCGTCCAGGAAGTGCTGGATTACGGCCTGCACGGCTGGGCCATGAGCCGCTACGCGGGCGTGTGGGTGGGCATGAAGTGCATCACCGATATCGTCGAAGTGTCCGCGTCGGTGGACGTGGACCCGCAGCGCGTGCAGATCCAACTGCCCGAAGATTTCATCCTGCCGGCCGACGGGCTGAATATCCGCTTGGCGGATACGCCCTTGCAACAAGAGGCGCGGCTCTTGGACTACAAGCTGTACGCGGCGCTGGCCTACGCGCGCGCCAACAAGCTCAACCGCGAACTGTGGCATGTGCCGCAGCGCGATGCGCGCTTTGGCATCATGACGTCGGGCAAGGCGTATTTGGACACGCGCCAGGCGCTGTCGGACCTGGGCTTGACGGAAGCGGTGTGCCAACGCATCGGTCTGCGCCTGTTCAAGGTGGGCATGGTGTGGCCGCTGGAATCCACCGGCACGCAGCAGTTTGCGGAAGGGCTGGACGAGATCCTGGTGGTTGAGGAAAAGCGCCAGGTGCTGGAATACCAACTGAAGGAAGAGCTGTTCAGCTGGATCGGCAGCGGCAAGAAGATTCCGCGCGTGGTCGGCAAGTTCGACGACAAGGACGGCGGCGAATGGTCCGTGCCGCAGGGCAACTGGCTGCTGCCTGCGCACTACGAGTTTTCGCCCGCGATGGTGGCGCGTGCCATTGCCGCGCGGCTGCTGCGCTTTGATCTGCCTGAAGACGTGCGCGCCGGTATCGATGCGCGCCTGGCATTCATCCGCGACCGCGAACAGGCGCTGGCGCGTCCGCGCGTGGTGGAAGAGCGCAAGCCATGGTTCTGTTCGGGCTGTCCGCACAACACCTCGACCCGCTTGCCGGAAGGCTCGCGCGGCATGGCGGGCATTGGCTGTCACTACATGGTCAGGTGGATGGACCGTAACACCGAGGTCTATACGCAGATGGGAGGAGAAGGGGTGCCCTGGGTGGGCCAGGCTCCCTTTACTGAAGAAAAGCACGTCTTCGCCAACCTGGGCGACGGCACGTATTTTCATTCGGGCCTGTTGGCGATCCGCGCGGCGGTGGCGGCCAAGGTGCCCATCACGTACAAGATTTTGTTCAACGACGCGGTGGCCATGACGGGCGGGCAGCCGGTGGACGGCCCCATCAACGTGCCGATGATCAGCCGGCAGGTGGCGGCCGAGGGCATCGACAAAATCGTGGTGGTGACGGACGACCCGGACAAATACAAGGACATCTCAGACTTGGCGCCGGGCGTGCCGGTGATGCATCGCGACGAACTGGACGCGGTAATGCGCGACCTGCGCGAGCATCCCGGCGTATCCGTGCTGATCTATGACCAGACCTGCGCCACCGAAAAGCGCCGCCGCCGCAAACGCAATGCCTATCCCGACCCCGCCCGCCGCGTCGTCATCAACGAGCGCGTGTGCGAAGGCTGTGGAGATTGCTCCAAGGCGTCGCATTGCTTGTCGGTGGAGCCGCTGGAAACGGAGTTCGGCCGCAAGCGCAAGATCAACCAATCAAGCTGCAATAAGGACTTTTCCTGTTTGAAGGGCTTTTGCCCCAGCTTTGTGACGGTGGAAGGCGGCAAGCTGAAAAAGCCCAAGGCCTTGTCGCAAGAGGGCGTGGTGGACGAAGCCGTGCCGCTGCCCGGTGTGTCGTTGCTGGATCAACCATATGGCGTCTTCATCGCCGGCGTGGGTGGCACGGGCGTGGTCACCATCGGGCAATTGCTGGGCATGGCCGCGCACCTGGAAGGCAGGGGCTGTTCGGTGCTGGATATGGCCGGCCTGGCGCAAAAGGGCGGCGCGGTGTATTCGCATGTGGTGCTGGCGGAATCGCCCGACCATCTGCTGAATACGCGCGTGGCCATGGGCGAGGCCGACTTGTTGCTGGCGGGCGACCTGGTGGTGGCGACCAGCGCGGACAGCATGGCGCGGGTAAGCCCCGGCCGCACACGGGTGCTGCTGAATAGCGATACGGCGCCCACCGCCGCTTTCGTGGCCAACCCCGATTGGACGTTGCCCGGCGCCAACCTGACGGCGGACCTGCAAGCTGCGTGCGGCACCGACAAGTTCTACGCCGTCGATGCCGCGGCAATGGCCGTGGCGTTGCTGGGCGATGCGATCTATTCCAATCCCTTGATGATGGGCTATGCCTATCAGAAGGGCTGGATCCCGCTATCGCAAGCGGCGCTGCTGCGCGCGATTGAATTGAACGGCCAGCAGGTCGCCAACAACCTTCGCGCCTTCGCGTGGGGGCGACGCGCCGCGCATGACCCGGCCGACGTGGCGCGGCTGATGGCCAATGGCGGCGTGCCATTGGCGCCGCCGGAAGACATCATCGAGATCAAGCGGCCGCGCACGGCGAGTCCGGTGGTCGAGCTGAAAAAGCCGGCGGGTGAACTGGCGCAAGTGGTGGCGCAGCGCAAGGCCTTCCTGACCGAATACCAGAACGCGGCCTACGCCAAGCAGTACACGGATCTGGTGGACAAGGTGGCGCGCGCCGAACAGGAAGCTACGGGTACGCAGCGCCTGGCGCTGGCGGTGGCGCGGTATTACTTCAAGCTGATGGCCTACAAGGACGAGTACGAAGTGGCGCGCTTGTATTCGGATGGCGAGTTCGTACGGAAAGTCAGCGAGCAGTTTGAGGGAGACTGGAAGCTGCATTTCCATCTGGCGCCACCGCTGTTCTCGCGGCGCGATAAGAAGGGGCATCTGATCAAGCGCAGCTATGGGCCGGGGATGCTGAAGGTTTTTGGGGTGCTGGCGAAACTGCGGCGCTTGCGTGGGACCAGGCTGGATGTGTTCGGGTATACGGCGGAACGGCGCGCGGAGCGGGAGTTGATTCGGGAGTACCGCGAGACGTTGACGGCGATCTTGGCGAAATTGAATCGCGGGAATCTGGATAAGGCTGTCGCGCTAGCTAGTGTGCCGGAAGAGATACGTGGGTATGGGCACGTGAAGGAAGAAGCGTTGGAGCGGGCGGAGCAGGTCAGGGAGGAGTTGTTGAAGGAGTTTAGTGCGCGCGTGGTGGCGATTGGAGTGCGGGCGGCTTGATGCTTTTTTTTCGGCGATGGGGTTCTTGCGTGGGGCCTTACGCGCTGCACCCATCCTACGGTGGGGGTTGCTTGATGGGTTTCGCGCGGCTGGCGATGGGGTTCTTGCGTGGGGCCTTGCGCGCTGCACCCATCCTACGGTGGGGGTTGCTTGATGGGTTTCGCGCGGTCGGCCATGGGGTTCTTGCATCGGGCTTTGCGCGCTGCACCCATCCTACGGTGGGGGGTGCTTGATGGGTTTCGCGCGGCTGGCTATGGGGTTCTTGCGTGGGGCCTTGCGCGCTGCACCCATCCTACGGTGGGGTTGCTTGATGGGTTTCGCGCGGTCGGCCATGGGGTTCTTGCATCGGGTCTTGCGCGCTGCACCCATCCTACGGATGCGGGGCCGTGCCTTGTAGGATGGGTGAAGTGCGAGGGGGGCGGCCCGCGGACGCCGGCCTGTATCGCATGTATGGACCGGGGACATGGGTAACGGGTGTTCGGGGACATAGGTAACACTTCTAGCATCACGGTATGGTCGTTTTT
>NZ_JBCGCS010000013.1:0-177330 GCF_038594925.1 Achromobacter sp. JD-1
AAAAACGACCATACCGTGATGCTAGAAGTGTTACCTATGTCCCCGAACACCCGTTACCCATGTCCCCGGTCCATACACGCGATCTTCGGCAGGGTTCTTGCGCCACGCATCGCGCGCTACACCCATCCTACGAGCCGGGATCGGCGTGCTGTCCAAGATGCGTAGGATGGGTGAAGCGCGGCACCGCCTGCCCGCGAAAACCGGCGCCTGCCGCGCGCAACCCATCGGCAACGTCCGCGCGATGGGTTGCGCGCGATCTTCGGCAGGGTTCTTGCGCCACGCATCGCGCGCTACACCCATCCTACGAGCAATCCATCACCAGCGAACGATGCGTGCACACGCCCGCCATCACGCCGGACGCGCTGGCTAGCGTGGCGTTGCTCATGGGAATGGCGGCGTCGCCTGCGGCGAAGACGCCTTCGACGCTTGTCTGCCGCAGATCATCCACACGTATCAACGGACCCAGGGGGCCGTCGCTGAACGCGCAACCCAACTGCGCAGCCAGCGGGCTGGCCATGTGCGTCTTGCTGGCCACGAACAGCGCGTGGACTGCCATGCGGCGCCCGTCGGCCAGCTTGACCGCGTCCAGGCTAGGGGACGTGCCCATCAATTCAACGATAGGGCTGCGTTCGATACGCACGCCGCGCTTGGCCATCAAAGCGGCCTGTTCCTCATCCGGTTCAAATTCACCTTGTGTGAAGAACGTAGTGGGACCCCAGTCCGGCAGCAGCATGGCCTGGTGCGCCGACATCGGATGCGCCGCCATCACGCCCAGCGGGCTGCCGGCCACTTCATAGCCATGGCAGTAAGGGCAGTGCAAGACCGTCTTGCCCCAACGCTCGTTCAAGCCGGGCAGGGCAGGGAGTTCGTCGCGCAGCCCCGTGGCCAAAATCAGGCGCTTGCCTTGCACCTGCTGCCCGTCCGCCATCGTTACTGCAAAGCGGCCGATTGAACCACTGGCCGTTACGGCGTTGCCATCCAGGAATGTCACGGTGGGATAGTGGGCCAACTGCTCGCGGGCCTGCTGCACGATGTCCTGCGGCGTCTTGCCGTCCTGGCCAAGGAAGCCGTGCGAGTGGGCAGCGTAACGGTTGCGGGGCTGGCCGCCATCGATCAGCGCGATACGCCTTCTGGCACGCGCCAGTTGCATGGCGGCCGATAGGCCGGCAAAGCTGCCGCCCACAATGATCACGTCGTAATTCATGCGCAAACTCCTTTCCATGTCTCATCAAGATACTTAATAAGTTGCATGATAATTCGATCCTCGGTTTTCACGCAACACTAAAAGGTTCTTGAAGCGAACAACCTTCCCGCGCACATGGGAACGACGGTGTATTCTCGATGCCGTGCCTCGTCCGTACCCCGCCAACGCGGCACGACAGAACAAGGCAAGCGGCGCCCATCCGGCGCCCGCCCGCCCGCGCAACCCAGGAGACAAAACATGCTGTTGACCGAAGAGCAACTCAGTATTCAAGAGATGGCGCGCCGTTTCGCCACGGAACGCCTGACGCCCAACGCCGAGCGCTGGGATCGTGACCACCACTATCCCGCCGACGCCATTCAAGAAATGGCGCAGTTGGGGTTCTTCGGCATGTTGGTGCCCGAGGAATGGGACGGCAACGACAGCGGCTACGTGTCGTACGCCGTGGCGCTGGAAGAAATCGCGGCCGGCAGCGGCGCGTGCTCCACCATCATGAGCGTGCACAATTCGGTGGCCTGCATGCCCATCCTGAAGTTCGGCAACGACGCGCAGAAAGAGCAATTCCTGCGGCCGCTCGCAAGCGGCGAGCACATCGGCGGCTTTGCCCTGACCGAGCCGCAAGCGGGTTCCGACGCCAGCAGTCTGCGCACCCGCGCCCGCCGCGACGGCGACGACTACGTCTTGAACGGCGCCAAGCAATTCATTACGTCGGGCAAGAGCGGCCAAACCGTGATCGTCTTCGCGGTCACCGACCCCGACGCCGGCAAGCGCGGCATCTCGGCCTTCATCGTGCCCACCGACACCCCGGGCTATCAAGTGCTGCGGGTCGAAGACAAGCTGGGTCAGCATGCTTCGGACACCTGCCAGATCGCGTTTGAAGACATGCGCATCCCCGCCGCCTACCGGCTGGGTGATGAAGGGCAGGGCTACAAGATTGCGCTGGCCAACCTGGAAGGCGGGCGCATCGGCATCGCGTCGCAATCGGTGGGCATGGCGCGGGCCGCCTTTGAATGCGCGCGCGACTACGCCCGCGACCGCCAGGCATTCGGCAAGCCCATCATGGAACATCAGGCCGTGGCGTTCCGCCTGGCCGACATGGCGACGCAGATCCACGCCGCGCGCCAGATGGTGCTGCATGCGGCGGCGCTGCGCGAAGCCGGCAAACCGGCGTTGATGGAAGCGTCCATGGCCAAGCTATTCGCATCCGAAATGGCCGAGAAAGTGTGTTCGGCCGCCATCCAGACCTTGGGCGGATACGGCTATCTGAAAGACTTTCCGGTTGAACGCATTTACCGCGACGTGCGCGTGTGTCAGATCTACGAAGGCACCAGCGACATCCAGCGGCTAGTGATCGCGCGCGGTCTGTAAGCTTGGGCGCTGGGCCTTGATGCGTGCGTTATCAGCCTGGCGCGATGGCTTGGCTTGTAGCGCGTGCCGGCGTTAAGGCGCGGCGCGCCTGGCACGCCGGCGTCGGCGCACCCACAGGGCATACACCACGATATTGCCGATGATCAGCAGCGCGGCCAGCAACATCTGCGTGGTTCGGGTGATGCTATCGGGGTAGATGAGGCCCAGCAGATAGTGTTCGATAAAACCGCCCGCATAGCCTTGCTGGCCCGCCTGTTGGCGCAGCGACACTTCCAGCGGCGTCAAGGGGCAGATCCAGCCCATGCCCACCACCACCGCGCCCCACACCAGCGCCGGCAGATGCCAGTAAGCCATGCGCGGCCGCCATAGCGCCAGCAGCCCGCCGAATACAACGAAGGCAACGAACAGCCCGTGCACGACAAGCACCAGATCGGCAAGGATGCGATAGGTCATCGAAAGATCCGGATCGAACAGAAAGGCGCGAAATGTCGGCCCGCTCAGACCTTCAGGTCGCGCAGCAACTTGGCCAGTTCCGGCGCCGTCATCAGCGACACGCCTTGCGCCTTCGCGTACTGCCAGGCGTTGTCGGAGACGTCGCCCAGGGCGATGTAGATGGCTTCGCGCGCGCCGCGTTTTTCACGCGCGGCTTGCAGTTCACGCAGCGGCTCCACCCCCACGCGCGCGGCTTTCCAGCGTTTGGCGCTGACGATCGCCACGTGGCCGTCTTTGCTCAAAGCGAAGTCGGCCCCGGGTGTCTGCAGGCGTTGGACCTCGCAGCCGTCGCGTTTGAAACCGGCTTCAACGGTATTGGCGAACTCGACCCACGTCATGGCCGCGGCGGCTTCGGCCACGGCCTGCACGCGCGTTTCCGACGGTGCCCGCAACTGCTTGTAGGCCGCCATGATGGCAATGACCGCGAACGGCACCGCCGCGAACACGCCCATCGCCGCGTACTCCAGCGGCAGCGCGGCGAAACCGCCGGCGCTAAGCAGCACGGCCACGCCCGCGCTCATCCACCAGGGCGAGCGCAGCAGCACGGCGAAGATGGAGTTCTTGGCCATCTTGAGTTTCATTGCGGGCCTCGCACAACGATGCGTATGTCGCCGCAAGTGACGATCTGGCCGTCGCGGATCTTCGCGGTCTTGCGCGTTTCGATGACGCCGCCCACGCTGACCTGGCCATCGGCCACCATCATCTTGCCCGCGCCGCCGCTGTCGCAGACGCCGGTGGCTTTCAGGAGCTGGTTGATTTCAATATAGGGGCTGCCTTCGGCAAGCGTGAATTCAATAATGGGCATGGATTGCGCGGAAAGGGATAGATGAAAAGCCGGTCAGGCCGGGTCGCCGCCATTCGTGTTGGCGGGCGGCGGCGGGGGGGGCGCCACGGGCGTGTCCGGCACGGGCGGGGCCGTGGGGCGGCTGTTGTTCTCGGCGCGCGCCATCCAGGCGATCAGCGATGAGCGCATGGCTTCCTCGACCGACATCTGGATGGGCTGTACCCAGTCTTGCGGCACAAATACGGTGTAGCCGCCAATCATGTAGCCCATGGGCAGGTAGACGGCCACGCGATCGCCCTGTGTAAACCCTTCGGGCAGGCCTTCCAGGCTGCGCCGCGTCACCAGGCCCACCAGTTCCAGTTGCTGTCCCGGCAAGCGCAGGACAACGACCTGTTGCGCCGTGTTCTTGGAACTGGGCGAAAAATAGTCGGCAAAGCTCTTCAGCGACGAATAAATGCTCTTCACGACCGGCAGGTTGGTAAAGGGCATTTCCACCACGGTCAGGAACTTCTGCACGCGTTGCTTGGACACCAGATAGCCGATGGCCAGAATGCCCAGAATGCCCAGCGCCAGCCCCATGCCCGGCACGTAGAAGCCACCAATGAAGGGGCGCAGAAACGTCAGCGCCACGGCCTCCGTCCACGCCAGAAAGATGTAGAGCAGGTAGATGGTCAGGGCCAGCGGCAGCACGGTAATCAGGCCGCGGAAGAAGTATTTGTAAAGGCGAGTCATAGGCTGGGACTAAAGAATTGGGGTCGGACCAGAACTGGGCGGCACGGGTCGGAGGGCCGCCAGCATAGCAGCCGCGCACGCGCGCGCCCGTAACAATCCGCGTATCCGGTGGGGCGCTTGCCCCAAGGCCAGTGTGTCAATTACCGATCCACCGGCAGATACAGGGTTTCCTTGATTTCTTCCATGACGATGTAACTGCGGGATTCCGCCGACGCCGGCAAGCGCTTAAGAATTTCGCCCAACAGGCGCCGATATTCGTTCATTTCTGTCAGGCGGGCCTTCACGAGGTAATCGAAATCGCCGGACACCAGATGGCATTCCATCACTTCGGGCACGTACAGCAGCTCTTTCTTTACCTTGTCGAACACGTCGCCGGACTTCGCCGACAGCTTGATCTCTAGAAACACCAGCAGGTTCTTGCCCAAGGCCGCCGGATTGACGCGCGCATGGTAACCCGTGATCACGCCCTCGCGTTCCATCCGTTTGACCCGGTCCGAACAGGGGGTGGCCGACAGGCTGACCCGCTCGGCCAGATCGGTAACGGAAATGCGGCCTTCGCGCTGCAGGATTTCCAGGATTTTCAGGTCAATTCGGTCTAGGTCGCGCATTTCACTTTTGCCGATCGGAAAACAGGGGGCACCCCAGAAAAAGCGCTGCTAAAGCAAAATAATCAGTGCTTTTCACTGCGATTGGAGTCATAGACTACCGAAATAACTGAGTAAATCCAAATACGGAAAGAATCATGCATGTAATCGTCCTTGGCAGCGGCGTGATCGGCACCACGACCGCGTATTATCTCGCCCGTCAGGGGGCCCGCGTGACGGTCCTGGACCGCCAGCCCGCCGCCGCCCAGGAAACCAGCTACGCCAATGCCGGCCAGGTCTCGCCGGGCTATTCCACGCCCTGGGCCGCGCCCGGCATTCCGCTAAAAGCCATCAAGTGGCTGTTCAAGAAGCATGCGCCCTTGGCGATACGCCTGGACGGTAGCCTGTACCAATTGAAGTGGATGGCCGCCATGCTGGCCAACTGTTCGGCCGACCGCTATTCGGTCAATAAAGAGCGCATGCTGCGCCTGGCCGAATACAGCCGCGATTGCCTGCGCGAACTGCGCACGTCCACGGGCATTCATTATGAAGAGCGTGCGCGGGGCACCTTGCAGCTGTTCCGCACCGACGCCCAATTGGAAGCCGCCCGGCGTGACATCGCGGTGCTGGAAGAAGTAGGCGTGCCCTATGAACTGCTGGACCGCAACCGCCTGGTCACGGCCGAACCCGCCCTGGCGCGCTCGATCCACAAGCTGGCCGGCGGCCTGCGCCTGCCCAACGACGAAACCGGCGACTGCCGCCTGTTCACGACACGGCTGGCCGAGATGGCCGCTGCCCTGGGCGTGGACTTCCGCTTCAACCAGACGGTCTCGGGCTTGAACACCGCAGGGGGCCAGATCACCGGCGTGCGCGTGGGCAACGAGGTCCTGACGGCCGACCGCTACGTGGCCGCCTTCGGCAGCTACTCGCGCGGTCTGCTCGAACCGCTGGGCCTGGACCTGCCGGTTTATCCGGTCAAGGGCTATTCGCTGACCATCCCCATGAAAGACGAGGCCGCCGCGCCTGTGTCCACCATCCTGGACGAAACCTACAAGATCGCGGTGACCCGGTTCGACGACCGCATCCGGGTGGGCGGCATGGCCGAACTGTCCGGTTTCGACCTGCGCTTGAAGGACGCGCGCCGCAAGACGCTGGAACTGGTCGTGAACGACCTGTTCCCCGGCAGCGGCCACGTGGCCCAGGCTGAATTCTGGACCGGCCTGCGCCCGATGACGCCGGACAGCACGCCCATCGTCGGGCCCACCCGTTACGGCAACCTGTTCCTGAACACCGGCCACGGCACGCTGGGTTGGACCATGGCTTGCGGCTCCGGCAAGCTGGTGGCCGACCAGGTGATGGGGCAGCGCCCCGCCATCCGCACCGACGGCCTGGGCATTTCGCGCTACGAGCGCGGCGCGGCATCGAGCCCATCCTTGGTGTTGGACGGCAAGGGCGCTTGAACGGGCGCTGATACGGCGTGACGGATTCGGCACTCTGCTGCTTTGGCGGGTGCCGGCTTATGCCAAAATCGGCGCATGACTCATTTCCTGCATACCGCCGACTGGCAGATCGGCCGTCAATACGGCCAGTTTGAAACCGACGACGCCGCCATCCTGGCCGAGGCGCGCTTTGATGTGGTGGCGCGTATCGCGGCGCTTGCCGCCGAACGCCGCGTGGATGCCGTGCTGGTCGCGGGCGATGTCTTCGATACGCAAGGCGTGTCCGATCGCACTATCCGCCGGCTCTTCGCCGCCATGGCCGCCTATGCCGGCCCCTGGGTCATGATCGCCGGCAACCACGACGCCGCCTTGGCCGACAGCGTCTGGAGCCGCGCCGCGCAATTGGGCTGCATACCCGCCAACGTACACGTGCCCACGCGCATCGGCGTGGTGGACTTGCCTGCCATAAACCTTGCCGTGCTGGCCGCGCCGCTGACCCAACGCCATACCTACGACGACGTGACCCAGTCCTTCGATACGCTGGACACCGGAGCCGGCCGCGTGCGCGTGGGCCTGGCCCATGGCAGCGTGGCGGGCCGTTTGCCGGACACCATCGACGCCACCAACCCCATCGCGCCCGACCGCGCCGCCCGTGCCCGCCTGGACTACCTGGCGCTGGGCGATTGGCACGGCTGCCTGTCCATTGACGCGCACACCTGGTACGCCGGCACGCCCGAACAAGATCGCTTTCGCGGCAACGAGCCCGGCTACGTGCTGGACGTGCAGATTGATGCGCCGGGGGCGGCGCCCGTGGTCGAACGCATCGCCGTCGGCAAGTACCGCTGGTCGGCGTGGACGGAAACCATCAGCCTGCCCACCGACGCGCAGGCCCTGGCCGAACGCCTGGCGGCCTTGCGCGCTGACGAGGTGCTGCGGCTGGACGTGCAAGGCCACGTCAATATGGAAACGTTTGATGTGCTGCAACGCGCGGTGGATCAGGCCGCCGCGCAGGTGCGTGCCTTGCTGCCCGACCTGTCCGGCCTACGGCTGGAGCCTGACCAGGCCGATTTGGCCGAACTGGGCGCCAGCGGCTACGTAGGCGAGGTGGCCGCGCAATTGCAGACCCTGCAGGACGAAGGCGAGCAGGCGGCGGTTGCCGCGGAAGCCTTGCGCCTGTTGCTGCGGTTCCAGCGTGAAAGCGCCATGGGGGCCGCCAAATGAAGCTGTCAAGAATCGCCCTTGAAGAGTTCCGGAAATTTCGCCAACCCTTGGTGCTGGACGGCCTTCAAGAAGGCTTGAACCTGTTCGTGGGCGCGAACGAGGCCGGAAAGAGCACGGTTGCCGCCGCCATACGCGCGGCCTTTCTGGAACGCTACAGCACCAGCAAGGTCGCGGACTTAGCGCCGCATGGCGAGTCCGGCGCGCGGCCCAGCGTGGAGCTGTCGTTCGCGCATGCCGGCCATGCGTATGTGCTGAAAAAGCAATTCCTGTCGCGCGCCCGTTGTGAATTGCTGATCGACGGCGGCGCGCAGCGCCTGGATGGCGAAGAAGCCGAAAACGCGTTGGCCGCCTTGCTGGGGTTTGAACTGCCGGGCCGCGGGCAAAGCAAGCCGGACCTGGCCGGCATCCCCGGCCTGTTGTGGATTCAGCAAGGCGACGGCCACAACCTGCAAGCGGCGGCGGCCTACGCCAGCACGCATTTGCGCGATGCCTTGACGCAGTTGTCCGGCGAGCTGGCTTCAAGTGATGGCGATCGCCTGTTTGAGCGCGTGTCCGCCGAGCGCGCCGCCTTGCTGGATGCGCGCAACGGACGCCCCAAGGGCATCTATAAAGACGCCGAAGACGCCCTGGCGCGCGCCACCACCGAACGCGACGACTGCGCGCGGGCCATGGCGCAGTTGAATGCCGATGTGGACCGCCTGGCCGAACTGCGTCGCGAGCATGAACGCGCCCAGGCCAACGAACCCTGGAAAGACTTCGAGGCCAAGGCTGCCGACGCGCGCGCGCGGCTGGCGGCGGTGGCGAAACAACGCGAGGCGCTTGACGGCCTGCGGCGCGAACAGGTCCAGGCCGCGCAAACCTTGGCCTTGCTGCAAGACCAGGTGGGGCGCGATCAGCAAGACGACGCCGATTACCAGGCGCTGGTCAAGGAAGCGCAGGGCGCGCGTGCCCGGGTGGATGCCGCGCAGGCACCCCTGGCCCGCGCGCAGCAGCAACAGCAGGCGCATGCCGCCGCGGTCGACGCGGCCCGCTTGCGGGTAGCCGCCGTACAGGCCGTGACTGACCGCCGCGACCTTGAACGCCAACTTGTCCAGTTGAACGCCGAAGTTGAACGGCTGGACGACGCGCTCAAGGCCGCCACTGCTCTGATCGAACAGGGATCCACGCTGAAGACTGAAGCGCTGCGCATTGAAATCGCCGATGGCGACATCGACGCGCTGCGCAAGACCGAACGCGAACTGGCCAACCTGCAATTGCAACAGCAAGCGGTTGCCACGCGTCTGTCTTACCAACTTGAACCAGGGCATCAGGCAATGCTTGACGGCCGGGCACTGAGCGGCGCCGATCAGGTATTGCTGACGTCTGCCGCCAACCTGGAACTGCCCGGCGTGGGCCGGTTCCGGATTGAGCCGGGCGGTCAGGATTTGCCCGCGCTGCAGCGCGAACTTGGCGGTTTGCAGTCGGTGTGGGAGGCTTTACTGGGGCGCTTGGGCGTGGCCACGCTGGCTGACGCCGAGCAGCGCCATGCGCGCTATACGGCGTTGCAGCGCGAGCTTGACGGCATGCGCAAGACGCTGGCCATTCATGCGCCCAAGGGGGTGGATGTGCTGCGCGGGCAGCGCGACGAGGCCCTGGCTCGCCGCGTGCCGTTGCAAGAACGGCTGACCAAGCTGCCGGCCGTGGCGTCGGCGGACGTAGGTGATTTGCCGGCGGCCACTCAGGCCTTGCGCGAAGCCACTGCGGTTGCCACACAGGCCGAGGCCGCGCTGGCTGCCGCCCAACGTGCGCTGGACGCGGACCTGGCACGCGCGCAACTGCTGGAAGGGCAGGCGGCCGCACGCGCCGCTGACATGCAGTCCGCCGAACGCGCCGCCCAGCGGCAGGCTCGGGCAGGGCGCCTGGCCGAAGTGCGCAGCGCGCACGACGACCTGGACCGCCGGGTGCGCGAGGCGCAAGCCGCGCTGGCGGAATACCGGCCCGAACTGGCCGAGCAAGATGTCCAGCGCTATGAAAAGTCGGCGGCTATCGAGCGTGAGGCGCAACACAAGCGTCACGGCGACATCCTTCAATTGCAGGGAAAGCTGGATCAGGCCGGGGCGCAGGGCTTGGGCGAACGCCTGTCAGAAGCCACGGCAGCGTGCGAACGGCTGGCACGCCGCCGTGATGAATTGTCGCGTCGTGCGGCCGCGCTGGATCTGCTGCAAAAACTGCTGACGGATAAACGCGCCGCCGCCACGCAACGGCTGCAGGCGCCGCTGGCTCGCCGCTTGAACCACTACCTGGCATTGCTGTTTCCCGACGCCGCACTGCGGCTGGACGACGCCTTGCTGCCCACGGCGCTGCGCCGCGCCGAGGGCGAAGACTTGCTGGACGCGCTCAGTTTCGGCACGCGTGAGCAACTGGGCATCCTGGCCCGGTTTGCGTATGCGGATCTGCTGCAAGAGGCCGGGCGGCCCACCTTGCTGTTGCTGGACGACGCACTGGTACACACCGACGATGCCCGCCGCGACTTCATGAAGCGCGCCTTGTTCGACGCGGCAACGCGCCATCAAATCCTGATGTTCACCTGCCACGGCGATGCCTGGCGCGACATGGGTGTGGAACAGCGGCGCATCGGCGCTTAAGGTTCTTGACGGGAAAAGGGGCGGTCGGTAGTCTTTGCGGATGCTCGATTTCATGCCCCTCTCCAGCTTTGCCATTGCCGCCGCCCCGGCCGCGCGTGGCGTGCGCCTGGCTTGGGCGCAAATGACGGGCAGCGCGCTTCACCCTGCGTTTTCCGCTGGCATTTGTTCCGCCATATCTCCCGTCGTTTCTCCTGTCTTCTCTGCGGTGATGTCGCCGCCCGTCTCGCCGCCCGTCGGCGGGGTCCGTGGCGCGAATCCGCCCGCCGTGGTCGTGATCGGCTGATCGCCGATCCACCATTCCCGGCTCCAACTCCCGTTCATAGATAGTCCCTTGACGCGCGACAGGCGTGCGCCAAGTTGCGTATGCGCTTGTCGCGGCTGATTCCGCGAGCGGCCGATCCGGCCGCGCGCGAGCGGCCGTCGGCTGTCGACTATCGACGATCGGTCTGGAGCCTGTGCTTACCCTGACAGGTGAAATCTCATGTTTTCGAATCGCATCTCGTGGGCCGCTTACGGGTCTACAACCTTGTTCGTGCTGCTGTGGAGCGCCGGCGCAATCTTCGCCAAATGGGGGCTGTCGCAAGCGTCGGCCTTTGGCTTTCTGCTGCTGCGTTTCCTCCTGGCGTTGTCGGTGCTCTTGCTGATTTGCATCCACCGCAAACGCTGGCTGCCCGCGCCGGGCACGCGCGTGATGGTCGCGGCAACCGGCCTGTTGCTGATCGGCGTCTATTCCATCTGCTACCTGCTTGCCCTGGACCACGGCATTACGCCGGGCGTGTTGGCCACCTTGCTGGGAGCGCAGCCCATCCTGACCTTGGCTTTAATGGAACGGCGCTATGACCCCGCCCGTATTGCCGGGCTGTTGCTGGCATTGGCGGGTCTGGTCATGGTGATGTATCAAAGCATCGGCATGGCGCGCTTCTCAGTAGCCGGCATGGCCTTCGCGTTTGCGGCGCTGGCCAGCATGACGGCGGGCGCTATTCTGCAAAAGCGCGTCACGCAGGCGCCGTTGGATGTCATGCCCTTGCAGTACGCGGTAAGCCTGGCGCTGTGCCTGCTGTTGGCGCCGTTCCAGCCAATCGCAGCGCAATGGAACATCGGCCTGATACTGCCCTTGGTCTGGATGGGGCTGGTGATTTCCATCGGCGCCACGCTGCTGTTCTACCGCATGATCCAGGCCGGCAACCTGGTCAACGTCACCAGCCTGTTCTATCTGGTGCCGGCTGGCACCGCAGCCCTGGATTATCTGGTGCTGGGCAACCGCCTGTCCGCGCTAAGCCTGGCCGGCATGGGGGCGATTTTGCTGGGCTTGATGCTGGTGCTGCGGCATCAAGCCCCCGCGGTTACGCCAAGGCGGGGCTGACCGGCTGGGTCCTAGCCTGGCGGGCGCAGCCCGCTTTGGCAGTGCTGCCTGCAATGTCGTTGCTGTCTGCGTCTACGTTGCCGTCAGCATCAACGTCGCCGTCGGCCACGGTGCTGGGGCCAGCCCAGTGCCCGCTGACCAACTGGGCAGGCCGCGATCGCGCAACGACGCGGGCGCAAACGGACCACGCGTCCAACCTGACACTCAGGCCGGCGTACACACCATGGCCGTCGCCGGCCTGGATCACGCCGTCCGCTTTCAGGCCTTCACCGGCGCGAATCGAGCCGTCGGCGCGGATGTCGCCCCCGGCGATCATGCCCCAGCCCGAAGCCAGGTGGTCGCCGCATTGAATCGCGCCTCCCGCCTGAATGCCGGAGGCCGCGCTGATGGCATGGTCGGCGCGCACATCGCCGCCCGCCTTGATGCCTTGGCCGCATTGGATGGCGCCTTGCGCCTGCACGTCCTGGCCTGCATGCAAGTGGCCGGTGACGGCCAGGTCCTGGCCCGCGCAGATGTCCCACTTGGCGCGCACGTTGCCGCGGCACTCCACGCGCGAGGCGGATTCGATGCCCCAGTCCGCGCTGATGTCGCCGCCCGCGTGGATCTCGCCGCCGCTTGCGATGTTGGCGGCGGCCGTGATGTTTTCGCCCGCCATGATGGTTTCTCCGGCGCGGATGCCTCCGCCCGTGATGATGCTGCGCCCGGCGCGCACCACCGTGTCCACATTGATGCCCATGCGAATTTCCAGCGTGCCCGCGAAGACGATGGCGTGGGCGTCAAGCGAGTCCAGCCTGAGCACCGCGTCGGTCGGGCCAAACTGATCCAGCAGCCAGTTGGCGTCGCCGACGCGGCCGTCGGCGACCAGGGCATCAAGCACGGCTTGGTAGTCCCCCTGACCGTTGTGATCGCGAATGAACCATTTGTAGCCGCCCGCGCAGGGGTTCTTGGCTTTGACGAATTTCTTGGTAAGTTGCATGGCGCTGGAATGAAGATCAATGCGTGGCCGGGCCGCCGGCCATCGGGCAAGCGACAAAGATTCAAAAGGAGTATTGACGGACGCACCCAGCCACGCGGCAGGGCGTTCGCCGGCCAGGCGCGGCGGGCAAGCACGGGATGTGCTCAGCCCGCCGGCAGCAGGCCGGAATCAGGAATTGGGAAGGTGGGCAAGCCGGGCGATCAGCCGGGCTTGGAGCGCGCGTAAGCGCAACGCGCGGCGACTTCCTGCGAGCTCAACAAGGTCGAGCGCAGGGCGCAGAGAACGCAAGCAGCGGGGAGGAGGGGAGAAAAATGGGATCGCACGGGGGCAGATGCTAACACCCGGGCATCGCTAGTCAAGTCGGCAAGCTGTCCCCGGTTAGGGGACAGCCGCGCGCGTTGACGCGATCAGTTCGTCGACACGATCTTGCGTTCCTTGGCAATGCGCTGGCGCAGCTCCAGTTCGCGCTTGATCTGTTCGGCGTACTGAGCGGGCGTGTTGCCGTCCACCAGCGAGCCGCCGTCGGCCAGGCGCTGCACCGTCTTGGGGTCTTTCAGCGCCTTGACGGCCGCATCATGCACGCGATCGATCACGGCTTGCGGGGTGCCTGCTGGCGCCACCAGCCCGTACCAGGCCATGTTGTCCATTTCCGGCAAGCCCGCTTCCGTGAACGTCGGTACATCCGGCAGGCTGGGCAGGCGCTTGGGGGCGGCCACGGCCAGGGCGCGCAGCTTGCCAGCTTGAATATGCGGCATGGACGACGGCAGGTTGTCGAACTGCGCGTTCACCTGACCCGCGATCACATCATTCAAAGCCGGACCCGAGCCGCGATACGGCACGTGCACCATATCGGTCTGGGTCAGGGATTTGAAAAGCTCGCCGTCCAGGTGGCCGATGCCGCCCGCGCCGGACGAGGCATAGGCATACTTGCCCGGGTTTGCCTTCAGCAAGGCGATGAATTCCGCCAGGTTCTTGGCCGGCACCGATGGGTTCACCGTCAACACGTTCGGCACGTTCACCAGGTTGGTGATGGGCGCGAAGTCCTTGAGCGGGTTGTAGGGGTTCTTGGGGTTGGTCGCCGGGTTGGTGGCCATGGTGCTGACGGTGGCCACGCCCAACGTGTAACCGTCGGGGGTGGAACGCACCACCGCGTCGGCGCCGATGGACCCGCCGCCGCCGCCCCGGTTTTCCACCACCACGGCTTGCCCGAGCTCGCGGCCCAGGCCATCGGACACGATGCGGGCCACGATGTCGGTGGTGCCGCCGGCGGCAAAAGGAACAATCAGGCGGATGGGTTTGTTCGGGTAGGGGTCGGCGGCCTGCGCCGCGGAACTAAAGCAGACGCCTGCGATGGCGGCGGCCAGAATGGCCTTGGCATGTGACAGCACGGTCAAGAGTCTTCTCCATATAGTTGTTCCGAGCCGGCCGGCTTCTTGGGCCGGCGTCGGTAAAGCGTGCCTTGCCGGGGTACGAGCTTGGTCACGGCTTCGTGGGCGCAATTCCACACAGGAATCCCCCTACGGTCAACTCAGGATTTCTCCTCGCTAGTCAGGCATATATTTTTCGGGTGGCTGGGTGTTGTACGAAATTGACGTCAGATAGCCAAAAAACTCATGTCTGACAACAACATGAACACGTTGGGATCGCCTTTCAATGCGCAATCATTGCGCAGTCATCTTGCCGTCATTAGCCGGTTACGTGCATAAATTGCTGCATAACTTACAAGAATCTGATATTTTTCGGATGAGATTCTTGGCCGGTCTTGCAAGACAGCTATTGCGTTTGTTTCAATCTGCGGCGTTCAATGGGGCGGTAGTTACGTCCCCGCGGGGCAACGTGTAGTGCAGCGACGCACCGGGCCAGGGTTCCGTCCGTCATTCAATCCCCGGTCTGTTTCGTCTTTCGCTGCCATGTGCTGGCGGGAGGGGGCCCGGACATTCTCGGAACGCCATGTCGCTGATCCTGATCCTCGCTCTGCCGTTTGCCGGCAGCCTGTGCGCCGCGCTGCTGCCTTCCAACGCTCGCAATGCCGAGGCGTGGTTGGCAGGCATCATCGCCCTGGTCTGTGTGGTTCTGATCGCCAGCCTGTACCCGGAAGTCGCCAACGGCGGCGTGATCCGGGCCGATATGCCCTGGGCGCCCGCCCTGGGCCTGCAATTCACCCTGCGAATGGACGGCTACGCCTGGCTGTTCGCGCTGATTGTGTCCGGCATGGGCGCGCTGGTGGTGCTGTACGCCCGCTACTACATGTCGCCCGAAGACCCGGTCCCACGCTTCTTTTCGTTTTTCCTGGCCTTCATGGCCGCCATGCTGGGTGTGGTGCTGTCGGGCAACCTGATCCAACTGGTCATGTTCTGGGAAATGACCAGCTTGGCGTCGTTCATGCTGATTGCCTATTGGCATCACCGTCTGGATGCCCGCCGCGGCGCGCGCATGGCGCTGACGGTGACTGGCGCGGGCGGACTCTGCCTGTTGGCCGGCGTGCTCATTCTGGGCCACATCGTGGGCAGTTACGACATGGACCGCGTGCTGGCGGCCGGCGACTTGGTGCGTGCCGACCCCTGGTATCCCGCCGTATTGATCCTGGTGGCGCTGGGCGCGCTGACCAAGAGCGCCCAGTTTCCGTTTCATTTCTGGCTGCCCAACGCGATGGCCGCGCCCACGCCGGTGTCCGCCTACCTGCATTCGGCCACCATGGTGAAGGCCGGCGTGTTCCTGCTAGCGCGATTTTGGCCGGTGCTGGCGGGCACGGACCAATGGTTCTGGGTGATCGGTGGGGCAGGGCTGATCACGCTGGTGCTGGGCGCCTATGCCGCCATCTTCCAGCAGGACATGAAAGGCGTGCTGGCGTATTCCACCATCAGCCATCTGGGCCTGATCACGCTGCTGCTGGGCCTGAACAGCGAACTGGCCCTGGTGGCGGCCATCTTCCACATGATCAACCACGCCACATTCAAGGCCTCGTTGTTCATGGCGGCGGGGGTGGTCGACCACGAAACCGGTACCCGCGACCTGAGCCGCTTGTCCGGGCTATATAAAGCCATGCCGATCACCGCCACGCTGGCCATGGTGGCGGCGGCGTCGATGGCGGGCGTGCCGCTGTTGAACGGATTTTTGTCCAAGGAAATGTTCTTCGCCGAGACCACCTTCGTCAGCGGCGACCGCTATACGCAGATTGGCTTGCCGCTGTTGGCGACGATAGCCGGCGCGTTCAGCGTGGCGTATTCCTTGCGTTTCATCCTGCAGGTGTTTTTCGGTCCGCCGGCCACCGACCTGCCGCGCGCGCCACATGAGCCGCCGCGCTGGATGTTGTTCCCCAGCGCCTTGCTGGTGTTGATGTGCCTGCTGGTGGGTGTCGCGCCCGGCCTGACGGTCGGCCCCTTCCTAGCGACCGCCGCGCAAAGCATCCTGGGCGACAACATGCCCGAATACAGCCTGGCCGTCTGGCATGGCGTGAACCTGCCCTTGGTGATGAGCATGGTGGCCACCACCGCGGGCGTGCTGCTCTACCTGGTTCTGCGCGCCCATCAGCGAGCCAATCCTGGCCGCGTTCCGTTCATCTACCGCCTGGACGGCCGACGCACATTTGAAGCCCTGCTGGACGGCTCCAGCGTGGCGGCGGCATGGTTGCTGCGTTGGGTGGCGTCGTCGCGGCTGCAGGTGCAGATGCTGCTGATTGTGCTGGGCACCTTGTTCGTGGCCTGGCTGCCCTTGCGTGCCGGCGGCTGGCTGGAGGGCACGGGCCGCATGACGCCGCTGGACCCGGCCTTTGCCCTGCTGTGGCTGGTGGGCGGCGTTTGCGCGGTGGCCGCAGCCTATCAAGCCAAATATCACCGTTTGGCGTCCTTGGCGCTGGCTGGCGGCGCGGGGCTGATCACCTGCCTGACATTCGTGTGGTTTTCCGCGCCTGACCTGGCGTTGACCCAGTTGTCCGTGGAAGTCGTCACCGTGGTGCTGCTGCTGCTGGGCTTGCGCTGGTTGCCGCGCCGTATCGAACAGGACGACGAAGAAACATTCAAAGAGACACTGCTGGCCCGTGGCCGGCGCTTTCGCGACCTGTTGATGGCCACGGCTGCCGGCACCGGCATGGCGGCGCTGGCCTATGCCGTGTTGATGCGCCCGCAAGGCGACACGATTTCATCCTATTTCGTCGACCGCGCGCTGCCTGACGGTGGCGGCACCAACGTCGTGAACGTCATCCTGGTGGACTTCCGGGGCTTCGATACCTTTGGTGAAATCACCGTGCTGGGCATCGTGGCGCTGACCGTCTACGCGCTGCTGCGCCGCTTCCGTCCCGCCGCTGAAAGCATCGACCTGCCGCGCCAGCAACAAGAGCAGGACGGCGGCGTGCCGGCCGCGCCCGACATCAAGGCGCTGTTGCCCAGCGGTTCGATGATGGTGCCAACGGTGCTGGTGCGCCTGATGCTGCCCACCGCCGCGCTGATTTCGGTGTACTTCCTGCTGCGCGGCCACAACCAGCCGGGCGGTGGTTTCGTGGGTGGCCTTATTTTTGCCACCGCCGTCATCCTGCAGTACATGGTGGGCGGCGTGTATTGGGTCGAGTCGCGCAGCCGCTTGAACCCGCAGAACTGGATCGGCATCGGGCTGCTTGCGGCGGGCATTGCCGCCGTCTCCGCATGGCTCGCCTACAAGCCCCTGCTGGCGGCGTTGGCCTGGGACGTGGCGCTGCCGCTGATCGGCCATGTGCACTTGTCCAGCGTGCTGCTGTTCGACCTGGGCGTGTACATGCTGGTCGTGGGGGCCACCGTGCTGGTGCTGGTGGCGCTGGCTCACCAATCGCTGCGCGCACAACGCAAGGCCGCCGCCGAGATACAGGCGGCCACCGTACAAACAGGGGAAGCCTGATGGAATTGATTTATGCCGTCGCGATTGGCGTGCTGGCGGGCTCTGGCGTCTGGCTGCTGCTGCGGCCCCGCACCTTCCAATTCATCATGGGCCTGTCGCTGGTTTCCTACGCGGTCAACCTCTTCATCTTCGGCATGGGCCGGCTGACGTCGGGCCGTCCGCCGGTGATCGATCCGGACATGGCGCACGATCCGTCCTGGTACGCCGACCCGTTGCCGCAGGCGCTGGTGCTGACGGCCATTGTGATCGGCTTCGCCACTACCGCGTTGTTCCTGGTGGTGCTGCTGGCCTCGCGCGGGCTGACGGGTACCGACCACGTTGATGGACGGGAGTCCCAATCTTGAATTTTTGGCTGCAACACCTTCCTGTATTGCCCATCATCGTGCCGCTGTTCGCGGGCGCGGCGATGCTGCTGCTGGCCGACACCAGCCGTTATGCACGCGGCACCATTTCCGTCATCGCCACGCTGGGCCAACTGGCTGCCGCCATCGCCTTGCTGGTGGTGGCCGGTGGCGGCGTGCCCGGCGTCTGGCCCCAGGGCGTGGGCGTTTATCTGGTCGGCGACTGGCCCGCGCCGTTTGGCATTGTGCTGGTCGTGGACCGCTTGGCCGCCGTCATGCTGACCTTGACCGCCGTGCTGGGCCTGGCCACGCTGACCTATGCGCTGGCCCGCTGGGACCGCGCCGGCGTGCACTTCCATTCGCTGTTCCAGTTCCTGCTGATGGGCCTGAACGGCGCGTTCCTGACCGGTGACCTGTTCAACCTGTTCGTATTTTTTGAAGTGCTGCTGGCCGCGTCCTACGGCTTGCTGCTGCATGGCTCGGGCGTGGCGCGCGTCAGTGCGGGCCTGCAGTACATCGCGGTCAACCTGATCGCATCGTTCCTGCTGTTGATCAGCATTGCACTGATCTACGGCGTGACCGGCACCCTGAACATGGCCGACCTGGCTCTGCGCGCGGGGCACCTGACCGGCGCTGAACGCATGCTGTTCGAAGCCGGCGCGGCCATTCTGGGGGTGGCGTTCCTGGTGAAGGCGGGCGCCTGGCCCCTGAATTTCTGGCTGGTCAAGGGCTATGGATCGGCCAGCGCGCCCATCGCGGCCATGTTTTCCATCATGACCAAGGTGGGCATCTATGGCTTGTTGCGCATTGGCTCGCTGCTGCTGCCCACCGGCGCGCCGGCAGCCTTCAGCCTGGACTGGATGTTCGCGGCAGGCTTGGCCACGCTGCTGTTCGGCGCCTTCGGGCTCTTGGCCACGCAGCAGTTGGAGAAGATTGTTGGCTACTGCGTGATCGTGTCGGCCGGCACCTTGTTGACGGCGCTGGGCATGCCCGGCGTGACGCTTACCGGCCCCGCGTTGTTCTATCTGATCAGCTCGGTGCTGACGACCGGCGCGTTCTTCCTGCTGGCCGAATTGATCGAACGCACCCGCAGCTTCGGCGCCAACGTGCTGGCCGTGACGCTGGACGCTTTTGACCTGGATGATCCGGCGTCGGTGAACCGGTCTGACGACGTGGTTGGCGTGGCCATTCCCGCCGCCATGGCTTTCCTGGGGCTGGCTTTCATTTCCTGCGCGTTACTGGTCACCGGCTTGCCGCCGCTGTCGGGTTTCGTGGCCAAGTTTTCGCTGCTGTCGGCCGCTGTCTCGGCGGCCACCGAATCCGCGCCACCCATGGATGCCTGGATTCTGGTTGCCGCCGTGCTGGTCTCCGGCCTGGCTGGCCTGATCGGGTTGAGCCGTACCGGCATCCGCGTATTCTGGGCCAGCGACGACCGCAGCACGCCACGCCTGCGCGTGATCGAGGCGGGTCCGGTTGCGGTGTTGCTGCTGTTATGTGTGGGCCTGGCGGCGGGGGCAGGGCCGGTATCGGCCTACCTGGACGACGCCGCGCGCTCGCTGGATCAGCCTAAGTCCTATATTGATGCCGTCATGTCTGCGCAGCCGGTACGTGGCGCCAAGGGGGGATGATGCGTCGTCTTTACTTCCTGTTGCTGCCGGTGTTCCTGTTTGTCTTGTGGCTGGTGCTGAACGAAAGCCTGTCGGCCGGCCAGATTGCGCTGGGCGCGGTGTTGGCGCTGTGGTTTACGTGGGCGGCATCCCGCTTGCGTCCGCTGCACGCGCGGCCACGTCATCTGTGGAAAGCGGTGCCGCTTTTCCTGCATGTCTCGCTGGACATCTTCAGGTCCAACATCGCGGTGGCCAAGCTGATCCTGAACCCCCGGCGCAATGATTTTTCGCCCGGCTTCATCCAAATACCGTTGACCATGCGCGACCCCCACGGCCTGGCCATGTTGGCCTGCATCGTCACGTACACGCCCGGCACCGTCTGGGTGGATCTGACGCCGGACCACAGCCTGAAGCTGCACGTGCTTGATCTCCAGAATGAACAACACTGGGTCGATCTGGTGCAGCAGCGCTACGAGCGCCCCTTGATGGAGATGTTCGAATGACAATGAATACCGCACTGTATTGGGCAGCGTCCTTTGCCATGGTGTGTTTTGCGCTGGGCATGGTGTTTGCCTCCGTCCGGCTGTTGCGCGGCCCCACCGCGCAAGATCGCGTGCTGGCGCTCGACACGCTGTACATCAACGGCATGCTGATGATGCTGGTGTTCGGCATTCGGTCGGGGTCGTCGCTGTATTTCGACATCGCCTTGCTGATCGCGCTGTTCGGCTTTGTCGGGTCCACCGCCATGGCGCGCTTCCTCTTGCGCGGCGAGGTGATCGAACCATGATGGACGCCCACATTCCCCTGTGGGCTGGTATTCCGGCCTGCATTCTGATGGTGCTGGGCGGCTTGCTGGCATTGACTGGTTCCGCCGGCCTGCTGCGCTTTCGCAGCTTTTATGCCCGCATCCACGCGCCTACGCTGGGTAATACGCTGGGTTGCGCCTGCGTGCTGCTGTCGTCCATCCTGGTGTTTTCTGCGTGGTCGGCGCGGCCGGTGTTCCATGAAGTGATCATCATTTTGCTGCTGGTCGTTTCGTCGCCCGTTACCGCCATGCTGCTGATGCGCGCAGCCACGTATCGCAAGCGCCTGACCAAGGCCGACGCCGACCAGGACGCCCGCTAAGGTCGTAACAAGCGACACGGCATGTGAACGTAACCAACCATGGCGCAGCGCGTCATTTCTCGCGAACAGGGGCAACTGCCCCTGTTTTTCCGCCTGTGCGGACTTCGTCGCAAATCTGGCGCTTGATACGGAACCTTACGAAATCACGTCGCTCGTCATGTGCCTGGCGCGCTGCCGTGGGATAGTGGTTACAAGCAGTCGGCGTGGCCCCAGTTCGGTCCATGCCGTCTACAGTTCAATTCTTCAAAGGAGCTGGCCATGAACGTACGACCCATGCATACCCAACGCCTTGCGGCATCCCTTTGCGCCGCTGGCTTGATGCTGGCGGCGGGGGCGGTCCACGCGGCAGATGCGATTGGCCGCGCCGCCATCCAGTCCCAATACGAGCAGGACGTGGCGAACTGCAAAAGCGGCAAGTCCAACCAGGACCGCGCCACCTGCATGCGCGAAGCGGGCGCTGCCCGCCAGGAAGCCAACCGTCAGAACTTGAAAGAAGGCTCCACCGCCGATTATCAGCAGAACATGCTTGACCGCTGCAATCGCTTGCCAGCCACGTCGCGCCAGGATTGCATCACGCAGATGACGTCGCCCACCAATGTGCGCGGCAGCGTGCAGGGCGGTGGCGTCTTGCGTGAAACGGTGATCCAGGTGCCTGCGGGCACGGTGCCGCCCAGCACCACCATGCCGCCGCCGACGGCTCCGGCCCCGGGCATGGCCCCCCCGCCTGCCACCACGGGCGCCCCGATGCGCCAGTAACCCCCGCCAATAGCAAGCGTGCCCTGAAGGGCCATGACGACGGCGCCGCCGCCCCGCAAGGGGTTTCGGCGCCGTATTTGCGACGGCCGACGGCGCAGCGGCCGTCACATTCAGGCAAAATGGCGGCTGTTGCGCGCTCGCGCGCTTGTCACACCCCTATTCACGCACCTTCCCATGTCCGACGTCATCGCCCTGATTTTCGATTTCGACGACACGCTGGCCTCGGACAGCACGTCCGGTTTCCTGGAGAGCATCGGTGTGGACACGGCCTCGTTCTGGAAGGACGAAGTCGACCCGCTGTTGTCCCAGCAGGACTGGGACCCCGTCCCCGCCTATCTGTACAAGATGATCCAACTGTCGCAGGCGGGCACGAATGGGTTGATCACGCAGCAGCGCCTGAAAGACTGGGGCGCGCGGCTAGAGCTGCACGATGGTGTGCCGACCCTGTTTCAGCGGCTGCGCGCCGCGGTGCGGGCTGAGCAGCCGCAAGTCCAGCTAGAGTTCTACTTGATCTCAAGCGGCATCGGCGACGTGGTTCGATCCACCCCCATTGCCCACGAATTCACCGAAATCTGGGCCTCTGAATTCGTCTATGGCGACGATGGCGGCATCGCTTTTCCACGGCGCATCGTCAGTTTTACCGACAAGACCCGGTACCTGTTCCACATTCAAAAGGGCATCATCGGTCGCGACTTCCGCAACAAGCCCTTCGAAGTCAATCGCAAGGTGCCCGAAGACCGCTTGCGCGTGCCGTTCGACCAGATGGTTTTCGTGGGCGACGGTTACACCGATATCCCGTGTTTTTCCTTGATCCGGCGCGCCGGCGGTTTTGCTTTTGGCGTCTGGGACCCCAAACACCGCGACAAACGCAGCCGCGCCTGGGGCTTCATCGAAGAAGGGCGCGTGTCGAACCTGAACCAGGCCCGTTACGACGAACAGGCCGAGCTGTACCAATGGCTGGAAGAGGCCGTGACCAGCCTGGCCGGCCGTATCGCGCTGAAATCACGGGTGTACCGTGGTTGAGGCCGGCCCCGTGGCGGCGGTTACGGCAGTTGCGCCCTGGACCGCGGAAGACGAACGTTACATCGGGCTGGCGCTTGAAGAAGCCCAGGCCGCCTACGCCATCGGCGAGGTGCCGGTGGGCGCCCTGGTCGTCTCCGCGCAGGGCGAGATCCTGGGGCGCGGCTACAACCGCACCATCATCGACCACGACCCCACCGCCCACGCCGAAATTGTCGCTTTGCGCAGCGCGGCGCGGCAACTGGAAAACTATCGCCTGCCCGGCATCACCGTATACGTCACGCTGGAACCCTGCGTGATGTGCATCGGCGCCATGCTGCACGCGCGGCTGGCCCGCGTGGTGTTCGGCGCCTACGACCCCAAGACCGGTGCCTGCGGCAGCGTGCTGGACGTGGGTTCCGTGCCCAAACTCAATCATCACACTTCAGTCACCGGCGGCGTGCTGGCGGAACCTTGCGGCGATCTGCTGCGCCGGTTCTTCCGTGAACGCCGCACCAAGGAATCCATCGCATGAGCACCCGCAAACCCGCCAAATCCGCCTCCAACAAGGCGGCTCGGCTAGCCAGCAAGGCGGCCCCACCGGCGGCTAATAAAGCGGCTAATAAGGCGGCTAATAAAAAGGCGGCCACTACGGCAGCCGCCACGGCAAGCGCCGCCCACGACCATGATCACGGGCTTGCCTGCGGTGAAGACTGCGGCCACGATCACAGCCATGATCACGCCGAAGGGCAGGTCATGCCGGACGCTCGCGGCATCTATCTGATCTCGCCGTCGTCGGCCGTGCGCGACCCCGCCACGGTTGAACTGGCGCGCGAGCGCTTGCAGCAGCAGGGCTTCAAGACCGCCCTGGACCGCACCGCTTTTGCCGAGCATCAACGTTTTTCCGGCACCGACGCCCAGCGCGCGGCCAGCCTGGCGCGCGCCATCAAGCAAAAGCTGCCCATCGTGATGGTGACGCGCGGCGGCTATGGCATGGGCCGCCTGCTGGACCAAATCGACTGGAAGGCCATGGCCGACAGCGGCAAGCGCTTCGTGGGCATGAGCGACTTCACGGCATTCAACCTGGCGCTGCTGGCGAAGACGGGCGCGGTCAGCTACACCGGCGCGACCGCCGTGGCGGATTTCGGGGGCAAAAAGGTCGACGACCTGACCGAAGCGCTGTTCGGCGAGGTCATGCGCGGTGAGCTTGAAATCCTGAGCTTCGAGACGCAAGACGCCGACCCGGTCGACGCCCGCGGCATCCTGTGGGGCGGCAACCTGGCCATGGTGGCGTCCCTGATCGGCACGCCGTACATGCCCAAGGTGCGTGGCGGCATCCTGTTCCTGGAAGACGTGGCCGAACATCCGTACCGCGTGGAACGCATGCTGATCCAACTGTGGCAGGCCGGCATTCTGGCCAAGCAGAAGGCCATTGTCCTGGGCCGTTTCACCGACTACAAGCTGGCCCCGCACGACAAGGGTTACGACCTGCATGAAGTCGTGGCGTGGCTGCGCAAGACGGTCAAGGTGCCGGTCATCACCGGCTTGCCCTATGGTCATGTTGCAACCAAGGCCACGCTGCCCATCGGGCAAAAAGTGGGCATCGCCACCGAGAAGGGCCTGGCCCACCTGGTGCTGGACGAGCACCACCACTGATCGGGTACGCACGGCCCGAAGCCTGAGGCGCGCGGAGCGCAGGCGGGAAAAACCCATTTGCTACACTATTGGGTTTCCTCGCATGCGTCTTCGGGCGCCTTCAGACTCAAAATACCGTGATATCCACAGCCAATCTCACCATCCAGTTCGGTCCCAAGCCCCTTTTCGAGAACGTCAGCGTCAAGTTCGGGGAAGGCAACCGGTACGGGCTGATCGGGGCCAATGGGTCCGGTAAGTCTACGTTCATGAAGATCATCGGCGGCGACCTCGAAGCCTCCGGCGGCAACGTTTCCCTGGAACCGGGCGTGCGCCTGGGCAAGCTGCGCCAGGACCAGTTCGCGTTCGAAGACCTGCGCGTGCTGGACGTGGTCATGATGGGCCACACCGAGATGTGGGCCGCCATGTCCGAACGCGACGCCATCTACGCCAACCCGGAAGCCACCGAAGACGACTACATGCGCGCGGCTGACCTGGAAGCCAAGTTCGCCGAGTACGACGGCTACACCGCCGAAGCGCGCGCTGGCGAACTGCTGCTGGGTTTGGAAATCGCCGTGGACCAGCACAATCTGCCCATGCGCGAAGTGGCCCCGGGCTGGAAGCTGCGCGTGCTGCTGGCACAAGCGCTGTTCTCGAACCCCGACGTCCTGCTGCTGGACGAGCCCACCAACAACCTGGACATCAACACCATCCGCTGGTTGGAAAACGTGCTCAACAGCTACCAGAGCACGATGATCATCATCAGCCACGATCGCCACTTCCTGAACCAGGTGTGCACGCACATGGCCGACGTCGACTACGGTGAAATCCGCATCTACGCGGGCAACTACGACGACTACATGCTGGCCTCCACCCAGGCTCGCGAACGCCTGGTGTCCAACAACGCCAAGGCCAAGGAACGGGTTGCCGAACTGCAAGACTTCGTGCGCCGCTTTGCCGCCAACAAGTCGAAGTCGCGCCAGGCCACCTCGCGCCTGAAGCAGATCGACCGCATCAAGGCCGACCAGGTTGTGGTCAAGCCGTCGTCGCGCCAGAACCCGTACATCCGCTTTGAACAGAACAAGGTCATGCACCGCCTGGCGGTCACGGTCGAAAACCTGACCAAGGCTTACGACGCGCCCGTCATCACCAATTTCTCGGCCATGGTCGATGCCGGCGAAAAGATCGCCATCATCGGTGCCAACGGCGTGGGCAAGACGACCTTGCTGCGTTTGCTGGCCACTGAGTTGCAGCCGGATTCGGGCTCGGTGAAATGGTCTGAAAACGCCGACCTGGGCTATATGTCGCAGGACGTCTCCGACCAATTCCTGCAAACCGACATCAACCTGCTGGACTGGATGGGCGACCACCGCCAACCGGGCGACGATGACCAGTCGATCCGCTCGGTGCTGGGCCGCCTGCTGTTCTCGGCGGATGACCTGCCCAAGGCGCCCAAGGTGCTGTCCGGCGGCGAAAAGAACCGCATGACCTTCGGCCGCCTGATGCTGGGCCGGCACAACGTCATGCTGCTTGACGAGCCCACCAACCACCTGGACATGGAATCGATCGAATCGCTTCAGTTCGCCTTGGAAAAGTACGAAGGCACGCTGGTGTTCGTGTCGCATGACCGCGAATTCGTGTCCGGCCTGGCCACCCGCGTGATCGAAATCCTGCCGTCGGGCGAGATCATCGACTACCGCGGCGGCTACGAAGACTATCTGGAATCGCGCGGCATCGAAGCCTGACGCCCCTTCAGTGGCTACAGGTCAAGCACGGCGCGCCCTTGGTGGCGCGCCGTGTTGTTTTTGGCCTGGCCAACATCCGGCCGGGCAGGGCTGGCGGCTTGTGTCTTACAAGCCTGGGCCTCGCATCAGGGGCTTATATAACTACTAGCTTTAAAGACATTCAATATCGATTGTTTGAGTTCATATAACGAATTGTTAGATTGGAGCCTCGTTTTCATGCCCGGCCAAGATTCGTCCTATGAACCTGAACTTCGATCACGTCCACAAGCACTTCGGCGACCTGCCCGTGGTGGATGGCTTCACCAGCGAATTCAAGAGCGGTGAGCTCGTCGCCCTGGTCGGCCCGTCCGGCTGCGGCAAGTCCACGCTGCTGCATCTGGCGGCGGGCCTGGAAAAACCCACGCAGGGCAGCGTCCTGGCCGACGGTAAGCCCGTGGCCGGCCCGCATCCCAGCCGCACGCTGGTGTTCCAGGAACATGCGCTGTATCCCTGGCTGACGCTGGAAGACAACGTGGCGCTGGCGCTGGAATTCCAGAACGTCGGCAAAAAGCCTGCCCGCGAGGCGGCCCGCCAGTGGCTGGAGCGTGTCAGCCTGGCCGGTTTTGAACACTACTATCCGCATCAGGTGTCCGGTGGCATGCGGCAACGCGCGGCGCTTGCGCGTGCGTTCATCGCGCAGCCCAAGACGATGCTGATGGACGAACCCTTCGGCGCGCTTGATGCGCTGACCCGGCTGAGCCTGCAAGACGTGCTGCGTCAACTGATTGCTCAGGAAAAGCCCACGGTGCTGCTCGTGACGCACGATGTGGACGAGGCCCTGTTCCTGGCCGACCGCATCGTGGTCTTCAGCCCCCGCCCGGCGCGCGTGTTGCGCGAATTCAACCTGGCCAATCGCGTCAAGACGCACGACCTGACGGATCTGGCCGCTGAAAAACGCGAGATCCTGCGACTGCTGGGCATTGCGGTGGACGGCTCGCACGCCGACGCCGACATGGCCTTGGCCGCCTGATCCCATTCCCCGTATTCCTCATTTGTGGCGGCGTTCGCGCATTGCCAACCTTGTATCCCCTGGAGTTCCTCTGATGAAATTCAAGCAATGGCTTTCCCTGCCGCTGGCGGCCGCGCTGCTGGCCGCGGCCCCTGCAATGGCCGCCGAAAAGTTCCGCGTGGGCTATCTGCGGGTGATGGACGACGCGCAAGCGATCGTGGCCCAAGAGGGCGGTTTCTATCAAAAGGCCGGTCTGGATTCCGAGCTGATCGAATTCAAGTCGGGCACTGACCTGATCAAGGCGATTGTCGGTGGTCAGCTGGATATCGGCGTGCTGGGCTTTACCAACGCCGTGGCGTGGGCCTCGAAGGGCGCAGACCTGAAAGTGGTGGGCGGCGCGCAGCAGGGCTATCACTCGCTGGTCGTGCGTGACGATTCCGGCATCCAGGACATCGCCGGTCTGAAGGGCAAGACGCTGGCCTCGCAAGCCGAAGGCAGCACCGCGGACGTAGTCTTGAAGGGCGTGGTGCTCAAGCAAGGCAAGCTGAACGCCGACGACGTCAACATCATGGGTGTGAGCCCGGCCGTTGCCGTGCAGTCGCTGGTGGGCAAGCGCGTGGACGCGGCTTTCCTGTTCGAACCCTATGACCGCATTGCGCAGTTGGTGGCGCCGGTCAAGCAGATCTACGAAGTGGGTCAGGCCTGGCCGTTCCCGTGCATGGTCGTGATCACCTCGGGCGAAACGCTGGCCAAGCGCAAGGACGATGTCTGGAAGGCGCTGGACGCGCAAAACCAGGCCATCACGCTGCTTCAGAAAGAACCCGCGCAGGCGTCCAAGCTGATCGCGTCCTACTTCATCGCCGAACCCACCTTGAAGACGCTCAAGCGCGGCGAATTGCCGCGTGAGACGGTGATCGCCGAAGCCATCAGCACGCAGGTGTTCACGCCCAAGCTGACGGAGAAGGACACGGCGCGCATGCAGGAAATTGCGGACATCCTGCAAGCCCAAGGTTCGCTGAAGACCCGCGACGGCAAGCCGTACGACGTGTCCAGCATCGTTGATCTGTCCTGGCAAGAGGCGCGCAAACTTTGAGCTCGTCTACCCGTGTGACCGGCGCCCGCAAGCATCTTGCGGGCGTTTTGGGTGTCCTTTTCATTCTTCTGCTGTGGCAATCGGCCGCGTTCGTCCTGCCTGATTTCCTGATGCCGGGCGTGCCGGCCGTTGTCGAACGCCTGTTCGAAGACCTGGGCAAGCAATCCTTCCATCAAAGCCTGATGGGTACCTTGGGCCGGCTGGGCGCAGGTTATAGCCTGGCGCTGCTGGCGGGCATCGGCTTTGGGCTGGTGGCGGCGGTGCTGTTCTTCTTTCGGGAAGTGCTGCGCAGCGCCATTGTCATCCTGCAATCGATTCCGTCCATTGCCTGGGTGCCGCTGTTCCTGATCGTGATGGGCTTTGGCAACACGCCCATCATCGTGGTGGTGGCGCTGTCGGCGTTCTTCCCGGCCGCGCTCAGCGTCATGAACGCCACCGAATCCGTGCAACGTGTGCATGTGTCGGCGGCGCGCGTCATGGGCGCCACGCGGTGGGGCCTGGTCAAGCGCGTGTACCTGCCCGCCGTCATGCCCGAACTGATCACGGGCGCGCAGCTTGCCTTTGGCAACGCCTGGCGCGCGCTGATCTCGGCCGAAATGCTGATCGGTTTCGGCAAGGGCCTGGGGCGCTCGCTGGCGTACTCGGGCGAGATCGCGGACATGACGGGCGTGATGACCAACATCCTTGTCATCGCCGTGCTGGCTGCTTTGATCGACCAGTTCGTGCTTGAAAACCTCAAGCATCGCTTGTTGCGTTACCAGTACGTGTAGGTCCATGCCCATGATCCGGCGCCTGACCCATCTGACTCATCTGTTCGCTCTGACGGCTGGCCTGCTGCTTGCCGGCGCGGGGACCGCGCAGGCGCAGCAACCCGCGGGCTTTGCCGCCGCGAAGGCGCGCGGCGAATTGGTGGTGGGCGTGCCGTATCTGGCTCCGCTGCCTGTTGCGGGGGCAAAGATACGCACCCCCCATGGGCTGGACGCCAACATGGCGGAAAAGCTGGGCCTGAGCCTGGGCCTGCCTGTGCGCTTGCAGCAGGTGCCGGCGGACGAGGCCGGGGCACGCTTGGCGGCCGGCGAGGTGGACGTGGTGCTGGCGGATCAAGCCAGCGCCCCGCCATCCGGCGTGGCGGTGCAACCCACCGGTTACCGCACCCGCCCCAAGGCCGTCATACGCAGCGACACCACCCTGCGCACGCCGGCCGATGTTCGGGGTCGAAGCGTCTGCATGGCCGAGGCGGCAAGCGAAACGCGCGCGCTGGCCGAAAGCTGGGGCGCCGTGGTGCGCACCTACCGCGTGCCGTCCGACGCGCTGGTGGCGGTGCGCGAAGGCGCTTGCGATGTCGGCTTGGTCGATGACGCCGTGTGGGGGCCGCTGGTGCGCTTTCCCGAATGGAAGAAGTTCTCCTCCACGCTGGAACCGGACGGCACGCGGCGCGAACGCGTATGGCTGTTGTCCGCTGCGGACTCGGCCAGTCAAGCGTGGCTGGCAAGCGAAATGAAGGCATGGAACCAGTCCGGCGCCTGGAAGGCGATGACGGCGAAGTGGGCGCGCGACGTCGCTTTCGACGTCTACCTGGACCAGGAAGTGCCCGACTGCCACGGCTAGGGCGGCGCGTGCGGTCCAGCACTTACAATGCCGGGCATGACGCACACGTTGACCGCTCCTTGCTCGTATCAGGAAGACATCAAGAAAAGCCGCTTCGTCGCGTACGCCGCCCCGGTTGCCACCGTGGAAGAGGCGATGCGATTCTTCGCCGAGCGCGGCGACCCCGAGGCCACCCACAACTGCTGGGCGTATCGCATCGGGCAGGAATACCGATTCAACGACGATGGTGAGCCCGGCGGTACGGCGGGCCGACCGATCCTGCAAGCGATCGAGGGCCAGGACATGGATCGTGTGGCCGTGCTGGTGGTGCGCTGGTACGGCGGCATCAAACTGGGCGCTGGCGGCTTGGTGCGGGCGTATGGCGGCTGCGCGGCGAATTGCCTGCGGTTGGGCCAGCGCAGCGAAATCGTCGACTTGGCCACTGTTCGCTGCGCCTGCGGTTTTGCGGATCTGGCGCTGCTGAAGTCGCGGCTGGCGCAGGCCGGCGCGGTGGTGCAGCAGGAAGACTTCAACGAAGACGGCGTGGCGCTATGTTTCGTGGCGCCGCGCACCGTGATAAGTGACCTGGAAGTCACCGTCGCCAACATCACGCGCGGGCGCTCGGCCTGGGAAGTGCTGTCATAGCGACGCTGATGGAGATGGCTACGGCGATGGCGCCAGGCCGACGATAGAGGCGGTGGTGGCCAGGCCGATTGCGAAGACGGCCCCACATCTGCATTGAAAAAGGGCCCGGATCATAGCGAACCGGGCCCTTGTGTGTTTACGCACTTACGCGTTCTGGCTGTCTTGCGCCGCGGCGATTTCCTGGTGGACCTTTTCCATGTCCACTTCCTTGATCTTGGCCAGCAGCTCATTCAACTGCCCGCCCGACAGCGCACCGGGTTGCGAGAACAGCAGGACCTTCTCACGGAAGACCATCAGCGTGGGAATTGAACGAATTCCCAGCGCGCCGGCCAGTTCCTGCTCGACGTCGGTGTTCACCTTGGCAAACGTGACGTCGGTGTGCTCGGTCGCGGCTTGCTCAAAAACGGGAGCAAAGCCACGGCACGGGCCGCACCACGGAGCCCAGAAGTCAACGATCAGGGTACCGTCAGGCGTAATGGCTTCCTGGAAGCTTTCTTTGGTGAGTTCAACAATACTCATTTTGGATCCTTGCCGCGGAGCGCGGCGCAAAAAGGCGGTATCGGGGATCCGGGGTGTGCCAGCCCCGGCCTGATTCGGCGACGCTTTATGTGCCACGCGCTCTGGGTCAATAGTAGAGCGGGCGATGGCAGCGTCGCAATGGTTGGCGCTGTGGAGAGCGCAGTCAGCGGTGCTCAGACCGCGGTTTTTGTCGAGACGCCCGCGTCGTTCTTCAAGGACGCAACAATCTCAAAAGAGCGCAGGCGATCGGCGATGTCGAAAAAGTCGGACACGATCATGACTTCATCGGCCTCGGTTTCGGCCACCAGGGCTTCCAGCCGCCGCTTCACGGTGTCCGGTCCGCCCACGATCGAAGCGCTCAGTCTTTGATTGACCGCCTCACGCTCCCATTCGTTCCATAAGCCGTCCATGCTGTCCACCGGCGGCTGCAATTGCAGGCGGTGGCCACGCACCAGCGACAGGAATTTCAGTTGCTGCGTGGTCGATTGGCGCTGGGCGGCTTCGTCGGATTCGGCCGCCACCACCGGTACGCCGATCATCGCGTAAGGGCGCGACAGCGTCTCCGACGGCTTGAACAAGTGCCGGTACAGCCGCATCGCGGCCATGCCTTCCGGCGAGAAATGCCCCGCGAAAGAAAACGGCAGACCCAGTTCGGCGGCCAGGCGCGCGCTGAAATCACTGGACCCCAATAGCCAGATCGGGATGTCCAACCCCTCGCCGGGAATGGCGCGCACGGGCTGGCCCGGCCGGGAAGCCGCCAGGAAACCACGCAGTTCTTCAACCAGCGCCGGAAACTCCAGCCCGCTGCGCGGGCCCCGGCGCAGCGCGTGCTGCGTGGCGCCATCGCTGCCAGGTGCACGGCCCAGGCCTAAGTCGATACGGCCCGGGTACAGGGTTTCCAGCGTGCCAAATTGCTCGGCGATGATCAGCGGCGCATGATTCGGCAACATGATGCCGCCCGATCCGACGCGCAGGGTGCGTGTCTGGCTGGCCACATGGCCGATCAACACGGCGGTGGCGCTGGACGCTATGCCATTGATGTTGTGGTGCTCGGCCAACCAGAAGCGGTTGTAGCCCAACCGCTCCACATGCTGGGCCACCGCCACGGTATTGCGAAACGCGTCGGCAGCGTCACGGCCCTGAACAATAGGGGCCAGATCAAGGACCGAAAACGGGATGCGGGCAAGGGCGCTCATGCGGACATCCCCTCGTTCAGGGCAAGACAGGACGGCAACGCGGGGATAAGGCGAGTAAGGCGCAAGGTGAACTCCATACGGGATACATGGGGAGTGTATCGACGAATTCAACCGAGGCAGGCAGCAACCTTATGGGTGGGCGGGTTGTATTGGGCGGGGCTATGCGTGTCATTGCCTCAGCCAATCAACGATGCAGACTTCAGACGAAAAAGCCGCCACGGCAACGCCGGGCGGCTGACTGAAAGCTGACTTCTACCCAGGCTATTCGGGGAAAAAGGCGTAGCGGATCACGAACAGAACAGCGACCAACCAGGTGGCCGGATGCACGTCGCGGATCTTGCCGGTGGCGGTTTTCAGCACCACGTAGCTGATGAAACCAAAGGCGATGCCGTTGGCGATGGAGTACGTGAAGGGCATGACCAGCGCCGTCAGCGCAGCCGGCGTGGCTTCGGTGACTTCGTTCCAGTCGATGTCGATCAGTTCGCGCATCATCAGGCCGGCCACATAGAGCAGGGCAGGAGCCGTGGCGTAGGCGGGCACGGCGCCAGCCAAGGGCGAGATGAACAGCGCGGCCAGGAACAGCAGGGCCACCACCAGGGCGGTCATGCCGGTGCGGCCCCCGGCCTGTACGCCCGAGGCGCTTTCCACGAACGCGGTGGTGCTGCTGGTGCCCAGCGCGGAACCGGCGACGATGGCCGTGCTGTCGGCGAACAGCGCGCGGCCCAGGCGGTTGGGGCGGCCTTCCGGGACCAGGCCGGCGCGCTTGGCCACGCCGACCAGCGTGCCGGTGGCGTCGAACACTTCAACCAGCACGAACACCAGAATCACATGCACGAAACCACTGTGCAGCGCGCCCAGGATATCCAGCTTCAGGAAGGTGGGGGCCAGGCTGGGCGGGGCCGAGAAGATGCCCTTGAATTCGTTGTAGCCCAGCGCCATCGACAACACGGTGACGACGATGATGCCGATCAGGATGGCGCCGCGCACGCGCAAGGCGTCCAGCGAAGCGATGATGAAAAAGCCCAGGATGGCAAACAGCGGGCCATGCGCCGTCAGGTTGCCCAGGGAAACCTTGGTGGCCGGATGGGCAACCACAATGCCCGCGCTGGACAGCGCGATAATCGCCAGGAACAGCCCGATGCCCGCCGCGATGGCGCTGCGCAGGGAATGCGGTATGCCTTTGACGAGCCACACGCGGATGCCCGATATCGTCAAGATCAGGAAGATCACGCCCGAGATGAATACGGCGCCCAGCGCCTGCTCCCAGGTGTAGCCCATGGTCTTGACAACGGTGAAGGCGAAGAACGCGTTCAGGCCCATGCCGGGCGCCATGCCGATTGGCCAGTTGGCCACCAGCGCCATCACCAGTGAGCCCAGCGCGGCCGCCAGGCAGGTGGCCACGAAGACGGCGTCGCGGTCCATGCCGGTGGACGACAGGATGTCCGGGTTGACGAAGATGATGTATGACATCGTCAGGAACGTCGTCAGGCCAGCCACGATTTCGGTGCGCGCCGTGGTGCCGTGTTCACGCAGCTTGAATAACTTCTCCAGCATTCCAGTCCCCAGTGTGTTTGCAGGCTTGTAGGTTGTTGTAGGCGGTGGCCGATGGGCGCCGCGCGATTTCAAAACAGGCGTATTTTCGCATCAGTTGTAAACTCTGCCGCCATGATTATCCTCGGCTTTGAAAGCTCCTGCGACGAAACCGGTGTCGCAGCCGTCTGTACGGAACGCGGTCTGCTGGCGCACGCGCTGCATACCCAAATCGCCATGCACCAGGAATATGGTGGCGTGGTGCCGGAACTCGCGTCGCGCGACCATATTCGCCGCGTCGTGCCCTTGACCCGCCAGGTGCTGCAAGACGCCGGCCTGCAAATGTCGGACATTGGCGCCGTCGCCTACACGGCGGGGCCGGGTCTGGCGGGGGCCTTGCTGGTGGGCGCCAGCGTCGCGCAGTCATTCGCGTGGTCGCGCCACTTGCCCGCCATCGGCATCCACCACCTGGAAGGCCATCTGTTGTCGCCGATGCTGGCGGACCCGCGCCCCGACTTCCCCTTCGTGGCGCTGCTGGTGTCAGGCGGCCATACGCAACTGATGCGCGTGGATGGCGTGGGCCGCTACGAACTGTTGGGCGAAACGCTGGATGACGCCGCGGGCGAAGCCTTTGACAAGTCGGCCAAGCTGATGGGCCTGGGCTACCCCGGCGGTCCGGCGCTGGCCAAACTGGCGGGGCAGGGCGACGCGACCCGTTTTGATTTGCCGCGCCCCATGCTGCATAGCGGCGACCTGGATTTCAGCTTCAGCGGCCTGAAGACGGCGGTGCTGACGCGCGTCAAGGCGGCTGAAAAGGAAGGGGGGCTGGACGATCAGACCCGTGCCGACCTGGCGGCGGCCACCCAAGGGGCAATTGTCGATGTGCTGGCGGCCAAGGCCATCAAGGCGCTCAAGCAGACCGGGCTGCGCCGCCTGGTCGTGGCGGGCGGCGTGGGCGCCAACCAGTTGCTGCGCGCCAAGCTGGCCGCGGCGCTCAAGCCCTTGCGCGCGCAAGCCTATTTCCCGCCGCTTGAGCTATGCACCGACAACGGCGCAATGATCGCCTTCGCGGCGGCCGAGCGCGTCAAGGCGGGGCTTGTGACCCTGGACGCGGATGCGCACAGCTTCACGGTGAAACCACGTTGGGACCTGGCGGATATTGCCTGACCGGTTCACGTTCCTCGTTCCACCGGCCGGCAAGACAGAACTACTTCTTCTTGCCGCCGCCGATTTTGCTTTCCGTGCCTTGCACCAGGCGCGCGATGTTGGCGCGGTGACGGTAGAACAGCAGCACGCCAATCACCGCCAAGGCCACGCCCAGCGCCGGCTTAGCGTGCCAGGCCAGCCCCGAGCCAAAGACGTAATAGACGGGCGCAAAGAACGCCGCCACCAGCGACGCCAGGGACGAATAGCGGAAAAACACGGCGATGATCAGCCAGGTGGCGGCGGTGGCCACGGCCAGCCAGGGCTGAATCGCCACCAGCACGCCCAGTGCGGTCGCCACGCCCTTGCCGCCCTTGAAGCGCAGGAAAACCGGGTACAGATGGCCGACGAAAGCGGCCAGCGCCACCAGCGCCAAGCCGACGGGGGCGATGCCGGGGGCCAGCCTTTCGGCCAGCCAGATCGCGAACCAGCCCTTGGCGGCGTCGCCCAGCAAGGTCAGCGCGGCGGCGGTCTTGTTGCCGGTGCGCAGCACATTGGTGGCGCCGGGGTTCTTGGACCCGTAACTGCGGGGGTCCTGCAGCCCCATCAGCTTGCTGACCACCACGGCGAAGGGCACGGAGCCGATCAGGTAGGCCAGCAGGACAAGCGCAGCGGTGAACGCCAGCGAGGGTTCGGTAATCGCCATGGATAAGGGAGTCCGTTGTTGTCGGTTGTTGTCGTAATGGCTGCGGATTCTACCGCGCCGCGCGCAACCACTGGGTACGGGTTATCGAGCGTGGCCCGCATGCCCCACGGATGCACACGGTCATACGGGGTGACGCGGCGGACGGTACAATCCGACACGTCCAACCGCGTTTTATTTTCTTTCGGATGCACAATGCGAATTCTGGTTTCGAACGATGATGGTTACTCTGCCCCTGGGCTGGAAGCGCTGGTCGAGGCGCTGCAGGGTTTGGGCGATCTTACCGTCGTCGCGCCCGAGACCAACCACAGCGGCGCCTCTAATTCCCTGACGCTGAACCGGCCCTTGACGGTTCGCACGGCCTCGAACGGCTTCATTGCCGTCAACGGCACCCCGTCCGATTGCGTGCACGTGGCGCTGACGGGTTTGATGGATGCGCGACCCGACCTCGTCGTGTCCGGCATCAACAACGGCGCCAACATGGGCGACGACACGCTCTATTCGGGCACCGTGGCGGCAGCCAGCGAAGGCTATCTGTTCGGTATTCCCGCCATCGCCTTTTCGTTGGCCGAGAAGGGCTGGGAACACATCGATTCCGCCGCGCGCGCCGCCCGGCTGGTGGTGGAACGTCATCTGGCGCAGCCTCTGGCCGCGCCCGTGCTGCTGAACGTCAACATCCCCAACCGCCGCTTTGAAGACCTGCACGGCTTTGCGGTCACGCGGCTGGGCAAGCGCCATCCGTCGCAGCCCGTCGTGCGTACCACCACCCCCTACGGCGATACGGTGTATTGGATCGGCCCCGTCGGCTTGGCCGCCGATGCCACGCCGGGCACTGATTTTCATGCGGTGGAGCAGGGCACGGTATCCGTGACGCCTTTGCGGCTGGACCTGACCCAGCACAGTCAACTGGACGAAATCCGAACTTGGGCAGAGCCGTTATGCGCAAACGCGTAAGTCAACCTGATGTGTCGCAGGCAGTGCCCGGACGGCCCAGCCCGGTTCGCTACGACTCAGGCCGGCTCAGCCCCGGCGTCACCGCGACCAACAGCAACACCCGTATTTCCGCGGCCACTTTGCCGCGTCAGACGCAGGCGCCCACGCCTGCCTCGGGCAACAATCTGGGTTTGAACTCTGACCGCTTGCGTCAAGCCATGGTGCAGCGCTTGCGTGGGCAGGGCATCAGCGACGAGCGCGTGCTGAACGCAATGGCCGCGGTGCCACGTCATCTGTTCGTGGATGAAGCGCTGGCCAGCCGAGCCTACGAAGACGCGGCGTTGCCCATCGGGCATTCGCAAACCATCTCGCAACCCTGGGTGGTGGCACGTATGATCGCGGCAGCGTGCGACGACCGCACGCCGACGCGCGTGCTGGAAGTGGGCGCGGGCTGCGGCTATCAGGCGGCGGTGCTGGCGCAGTTTGTGCGTGAAGTGCATTCCATCGAACGTATCCGCGGCCTTTACGAACTGGCGCGCGAGCATCTGCGCGCCTTGCGGCTGACCACGCGCATCCGTCTGATCTACGGCGATGGCACGCTGGGCCTGCCCGGCGTGGCGCCGTTCGATGCTATCGTTGTGGCTGCCGCTGGCCTGGCCATTCCGCAAGCGCTGCTTACGCAGCTTGCGCCTGGCGGACGCCTGATCGCTCCCGAAGGGGGCACCAACCAGCGCTTGGTGTTGATTGAACGCACCGGCGCGGCCAGTTGGAAACGCACTGAATTAGAGGCCGTGCGCTTTGTGCCGCTACGCGCCGGAATACAATCTTGAGCAAACAGGAGAAACGTATGCTCAACGGGCAGTCGCAACTGACCGATATGACTATGGGCGCGTCCATGACGCGCCTGCGCCGCCCGCTCTTTATCGCGGGGGCACTCAGCCTGGCTATTCTGGCCGGCTGCGCATCAAAAGGAACTCGTGCTCCGGTGGTCGACATGACCAACGGACAGCCGTCGTCGGTACAACCCGGTGGCAGCTATGTGGTCAAGCCGGGCGACACGCTGTACAAGATCGCCCGCGCCAACAACGTGGATATCGAAAGCGTCAAGCGCTGGAACAACCTCAGCGATCCCAACCAGATCTCGGTAGGCCAGGTGCTGAAGATGTCGGGCGGCGCCAGCACGGGTGCGCAACCGGCCCCCATCGCCAGCGCCAAGCCGCAGCCGCGTCCGCTGGACCAGCCTGACAGTTCCACCGCCACCAATCCGCCGCCCGACGCCACGCCCGCGCCAGCGCCGGTCGAAGTCAAGCCCGCGCCGCGCGCGGCAGACGCCAGCGTCATCAATTGGGCATGGCCGGCTAGCGGCCCCATCGTGCAGACCTTCAACGCCAGCAGCAAGGGCATCGACATTTCCGGCGCCCTGGGTGACCCGATCACCGCCGCCGCGGATGGCCTGGTCAAGTACAGCGGCAACGGCGTGCGCGGTTTGGGCAACCTGATCATCGTTGAACACCAGAACGGTTTCATCACGGCCTACGCGCACAACCGCTCCTTGCTCGTGAAGACGGGGCAGAACGTCAAGCGCGGCGCCAAGATCGCCGAACTTGGCCAGAGCGACACGACGTCGCCGCGTCTGCACTTTGAAATTCGCCGCCAGGGCACGCCGGTCGATCCCATGCAGTACCTGCCCGCAAAATGACGCCCACCCTGGTATTCGACCTGGAAACCATCCCTGACGCCGATGGGCTGCGCAAGCTCAACGGCTGGGGGGCGGATGTTTCGGATCAGGACGTCGTCGAGCGTGCGCTGGCCGCGCGCCGTGAAGCCGTGGGGCATGATTTCCTGCCGCTGCACTTGCACAAGGTCGCGGTGGTGGGTTGCGTGTTCCGCGACGACCAAGGCTTTCGCGTCAAGACGCTGGGGCAGCCCGATGACCCCGAGGCCGCCTTGCTGGCGGGCTTCTTCAAGACCATCGAACGCTACACGCCCAAGCTGGTGAGCTGGAACGGATCGGGTTTCGACCTGCCGGTTTTGCATTACCGCAGCCTGATCCTGGGCGTGCCCGCGCCGCGCTATTGGGACATGGGCGAAGAAGATCGCGACTTCAAGTTCAACAACTACATTGCGCGCTACCACACGCGCCATGTGGACTTGATGGATGTGCTGGCCAAGTACAACGGGCGTGCCAACGCGCCGCTGGATGACCTGGCCAAGCTGTGCGGCTTTCCCGGCAAGCTCGGCATGGACGGCAGCAAGGTATGGGAAGCCTGGAACACGGGCCGCGCCGACGAAGTGCGCGCCTATTGCGAAACCGACGTCGTCAACACCTGGCTGGTGTACTGCCGCTTCCGCTTTCTGCGTGGCGAGCTGGACCGCACCGGCTACGACGCCGAAGTCTCCCTGGTGCGCGACACGCTGTCGGCCAGCGACGCGCCGCACTGGAAGGAATACATGGCGGCCTGGGACGCCATCTGAAGCCGGGCCTTGCGTTGGCGTGTAGATGCAAACCAGGCAAACCAGGACTTGACGGGGTCCGCAAGGCCCCGTTTTCACGTCTGGTGCAGGCGCAATCGACTGAAACATGGACCGCGACGGCGAAACCCGGTTGAAACCGGGCCAACCGCACAATTGCCTCGCTTTCTTCACTTTCAGGAGACACACATGTCCCGATTCGCACTTCGCTCCAATTTGGCCGCTCTTGCATTTGTCGCCGCGACCGGCGGCTTGGTGGCTGGCTCCGCCGTGGCCGCGCCTCCGGCTCCCGCCGACGGCGGCCCAGCCGCCATGCATCACCACGGCCCGCGCGGTGGCGAGTTCCACAAGGGAATGCGCGACGGCCTGTTCATCCCCGGCCTGGGGCCCGTATCCAAGGCGCAGGTTGATCAGCTGAAGCTGGACGAGAAACAGCAGGCGCTGTTCAAGACCGCACAGGAAGGCCAGCGCGATCTGCACAAGACCATGCGCGAAGCCGGTGGCAAGCGCCATGATCTGTTGAAGTCGCAACTGGACAGCGGCAAGCTTGACCCCCGCGCGCTGATGGCGCAATCGGAGCAATCGCGCGATCAGTTCGGTGCTGAAGCCAAGCAGGTGCGCGAGCAATGGCTGGCGGTGTGGGACAGCCTGAACGATACGCAACGTGGGCAGGTGACGAAGATCGTCAAGGACCGCGAAGCCAAGATGCAGGAACGCCACGCCAAGATGGAAGCACGCCATGGCAAGGGCAAGGGCGGCATGCCGCCGCCTCCGCCCGCTGGCGCCGACGCGCCTCCGCCTCCGCCGCCTTCGGCCAACTAAACCAGCCACCGTTCGCTGCCATCACGGGGCGGACGCCATTTCACCAAACCCGGACGCGTTCCCCGCGTGCCGGGTTTTTGTTTGTTCCAGTGGTCTGCACGAGCCCGCGCGTTGAACCAGTTTGGCGCAGATTCCCCATGTTGATGCACGGCGTCACGCTGGCGTGACGGGATGCGCCCGCTTCTGGTGCGTGTGCGCGTGCGTTCTGTGTCGGAATTACTGCTTGTCACTGTGGCATTACTTCAGGCGCGACCCGCGTGTCATCTCGCTGAAACCTGGCACGGACATTGCTTCAGGAAGAATGAACCGGTAACCAACCGCTGCAAAGCCGGTCAGAGGGAGGCGCCACAGGCCGTCCTCCTCCTCCTCGTTAAATCCGATCAGGACTCCGCACCATGAAGAAGACGTTGCTAGCCTTGCCTTTTGCGCTTGCCGCTTGTTTCGCCTCGACCGCCCAGGCCGAACCCACCGACCTGGGAGCCGGATTTTCGCTTAGCGGCAACGCCGCCATCGTCAGCGACTACCGCTTCCGCGGCTATTCCCAAACTGACTTCCGGCCTGCCGTGCAGGTGGGGTTTGATCTGGCCCATAGCTCTGGCTTCTATCTCGGCAACTGGAACTCCAACGTCTCTGATTTCGTGTTCACCGATGGCAACCTGGAAATGGATTTCTACGGCGGCTGGAAAGGCGACGTAGGCGGCGGCTTTACCCTGGATGCCGGCGTGCTGCACTACTACTACCCCGGTTCCAGCTCCCCGAAGGGCGGCAACTACAACAACACCGACCTGTACCTGGGCGCCTCCTACGGGAACTACTCGTTGAAGTATTCCTACACGCCCAGCGACTTTTTCAGTACGCCCGACAGCAAAGGCACCTGGTACCTGGACGGCACGGCCACCTTTGATCTGGGCGACGGCTGGGGCTTGCTGGGCCACCTGGGTTATCAAAAGCTGAAAAACCAATCCAATATGGACGGCGACTCCATCGGCCACTACGTCGACTACAAGGTCGGCGTCACCAAAGACCTGAAGGGCTGGGTGCTGGGGTTGGCCGCAGTGGGCGCCACCAAGGACAACTGGTTGCCCACCAAATACGGCCATCCTTCCGGCCGGATAGGCGCGGTGTTTTCCGTGGCGCGTGCGTTCTGATTTGAAATCCGTGGCGGCGCTGTAAATGGCGCCGGCTTTTGGGGAATGGAAGGAGACTGTCTGATGGGACAGTCCCCTTCCATTCCCCTTTTTTTATCCTGCAATGGGCGCCAAAGTCCCCGGGCAAGGCGGCCTTCACGACGAACCGCGTTGCACTCATCGCAATAATTGCCTCTAATGGGCGCGCACAAGATGCGGAGGGGACTTTCCACGCATCAGCCTGGCCGCTACTGTCGGCGGCCGGCGATTCAAGGAGCTTTGAGCGCAGTGACTATCGATTTCGAAGAAACAATCAAGCCGTTTTCCTGGATGGAGTACGAAGGCAACTTCTCGGTAAGCCTCAATGTCGGGGAATACAAGGAAGAGGTTTTTCGCCGCAGAAGGGAAGAGGGGTTTCTGGGCACGGGCTACGACTGGACGTCGTTGGCGCTGGTTTTTCTGAACGAGAAAACGCCCGAACTCGATGAGTTGATCGATTTCGATCCGGAAGCCGATACGTTCTGCGCCTATTCGTCCGATAGCGAAGCGCTCAAGACCTTCGCGCTGGCGTTCAAGGCCGCTTGCGAAGACAGGAAGCTGATTCAAGACCTGTTTTCCCGGGCTGAGCTGGACTGATCGCGCCGCAATGATCGAAACCCGGTTATTGCGGCAGTTTGTCGCCGTGGCGGAAACCCTGCATTTCAATCGCGCGGCGCAGCGCCTGCACATGGCGCAGCCGCCGCTCAGCCAGGCCATCCGTCGGCTTGAAGCTGAAATTGGCGCGCAGTTGTTTGAGCGCACCAATCGCAGCGTGGCCCTGACGGCGGCGGGCGCGGCATTCCTGCAGTCCGCGCGCCGCATCCTGGGTGAACTCGAAGACAGCGTGGCGCATACGCGGCGCGTGGCGCAAGGCATGGACGGCCATTTGACGCTGACGTTCATCAATATCGCGCCGTATGCTCCGCTGCTGCGTGCGTTGCGTGGTTTTCGCGATGCGAATCCGGCGGTCGCTTTCACCTTGCAAGAGGCGACCACGCACGAGCAAGTGCAGGCGCTGGAGGCAGGGCGCGCCGATATCGGTTTCATGCGTACACCCGGCGCCACCACGCCCAGCCTGCAATTCGACCGCCTGTTGCAAGAGCCTATCCAGGTTGCCTTGCCGGCCGGGCATCGCCTGGAAGGCGAAGCGGTGGTGGACTTGGCCGCCTTGAAAGACGAGCCGTTCGTGGGCTCGCCCCGGCGCTTGGGGCAAGGCTTTCACGATCAACTCACCCAGCTCTGCCAAACGGCGGGCTTCGTGCCCAAAGTGACGCAGGAGGCCCGCCAGTTGCAGACGGTGGCGGCCTTGGTGGCAGCGGGCTTCGGCGTGGCCTTGCTGCCCGCGTCGCTGGCCCAGGCCGGGGGCGACGACGTCGTGTTCCGCCCCATAGCCGCCGATGCGCCCGAGGCGCTGCGGCATGTGGAATTGCTGATGGCGTGGAATGCAGAGCGGGCGTCGCCTGTGCGGGATCGCTTGATCGACGCCGTTCGGCTGATCAAATAAGACGATAGAAGTCTTATTTAGCGATAAATAAACTATTTTACGGCGCACGGTGGCGCTTCTAAGCTCGGCGGCTGTCTTTGCTGACCTTTGAACGCCATGCCTATCGCTGTCTATCTTTTCTCCGTCTGCACCTTTGCATTCGGCCTGTCTGAATTCGTGGTGGCCGGCCTGGTCTCGGCCATGGCCGATGGCCTGCACGCCAAGATCGAGGCGGTCGGCACGGCAATCGCCGCCTATGCCTTCGGCGCGGCCATCGGCGCGCCCCTGCTGACCGCCTTGGTTGCGCACTGGCGAGACCGGCGCACCCTGGCGTGGGCCATGGGGGTGCTGGCGGTGGGTAGCGTCCTGATGAGCCTGTCGGGCACGCTGCCGATGCTGCTGGGCTTGCGGTTTGCCGTGGGGCTGGCGCATGGCGTGTTCATGGCGGTGGCGTCCGACGCCGCCACCCGGCTGGTCGACGAGGCGCGCGCCGGACGCGCCGTGGCGGTGGTGTGGATCGGCCTGACGCTAGCGTTGGCGCTGGGTGTACCGCTGGGCACGTTTCTGGGCAGCGTCTGGTCATGGCGCGCGGTGTTCCTGGCGATTGGCGCGTTGGCCGTGCTGGGCTTGGCCGGCTTGCTGTGGTGCATGCCGCGTGACGCGGGCGCCGCTACGGCGGCGCAGGGCAGGCCCGGCGCCATGGCTGCGCTGCGTGCCATCGCTCACCCGCAAATGCTGATGACGGCAGGGGTGGGGGCCTTGGTCAGCGTGGCGACCTTCTGCTTTTTCACCTTTATTTCGCCCTATTTATTGCAGGTCACCGGCGTGGGCGTGCAGCGGCTCAGTACGGCGATGCTGTTGTTCGGGCTGTTTTCCATTGGTGGCAACCTGCTGGGCGGCTACCTGGTCGACAAGATGGATCCCGACCGCGCCGCGTTGCTGGCGTTGACTTGCCTCTTTGCGACGCTGCTGGGCCTCTACCAGTTCCGCGCCTCGGGCTACGCCGTGCTGGCGCTGGCGGGCGTGCTGGGCCTGGTGTTCTTTTGCATCGTGACGGTGTTGACGCTGCGTTTGCTGAAGCTGGCGCAACGCCGCGTGCCGGCCGCCACGGCGGTGGCCGCTGGGCTGAACATCGCTTCGTTCAACCTGGGCACGGCGGTGGGGGGCGGCTTGGGCAGCCTGACGATCGCGTGGCTGGGTTTGCCGGTGCTGCCGCTGGTGGGCGCCGCCGCCGCTCTGGCCGCAATGGGGGCGCTGTGCCTGCAATCGTTGCGCTTGCGCCGCAGGCAGGCTGCATAACCTGGGCTTGCCGGCGGGCGGGGAGGCGGGGCGGTCCGGCCCCGTCAAAGACCATTTCCGGGAATGCACGGAGTCCTTTTACAATCATGGGTTGCGTGTAATTCTGGACTGCGTGAGATGTCAGACGTTTTGAGTATCGAGTCCCTGGATCTGGAAGCCAGGGGGATCGCCCGCCGCGACGGGAAAGTGGTGTTCGTGGAAGGCGCCTTGCCGGGCGAACGGGTCACCACCGTCACGGTGCGCCGCAAGCCGTCTTACGAGATTGCGCGCGTGGATGAGGTGCTGCGCCCCTCGTCGCAGCGGGTCGTGCCGCGCTGCCCGCATTTTGGCGTCTGTGGCGGCTGCGCCATGCAGCACCTGGAACCCAGCACGCAGGTGGCCATCAAGCAACGTTCGTTGGAAGACACCTTCTGGCACGTCGGCAAGCTGCGTCCGGCGCTGATTCTGCCGCCGTTGCAGGGCCCGACCTGGGGCTACCGCTATCGCGCCCGCCTGTCGGTGCGGGTGGTGCCGAAGAAGGGCGGGGTGCTGGTGGGTTTTCACGAGCGCAAGAGCAGCTATGTGGCCGACATGCGTGAATGCCATGTACTGCCGCGCCACGTCAGCAACCTGCTGGTGCCGCTACGCGCCATGATCGGGTCCATGTCGGCGCCCGACCGCATGCCGCAGATTGAAGTGTCGCTGGGTGATGGCGTCACCGCGCTGGTGCTGCGCCATCTGCTGCCCCTGACCGATGGCGACATCGCCATCCTGCGCGCCTTTGCCGCCGAGCACAACGTGCAGTGGTGGTTGCAGGCGAAGGGCCCGGAAACCGTGCATCCGCTGGAGCCTGAGCACGCCGACTCCTTGTCGTACACGATGCCGGAATTCGGGCTGCGCATGCCGTATCGCCCCACCGATTTCACCCAGGTCAACCACGCCATCAACCGCGCCATGGTTTCGCGCGCCTTGAAGCTGCTGGATGTGCAGCCTACGGACCGCGTGGCCGACCTGTTCTGCGGCCTGGGTAATTTCACCTTGCCGCTGGCCACGCAAGGCCGCGAAGCGGTGGGCGTGGAAGGCAGCAAGGCCTTGACCGACCGCGCCTTCGACGCAGCGTCGCGCCACGGCCTGGGCGAACGCACCAGCTTCGCCACGCTGAACCTGTTCGAGGTTGATGCGCATTGGCTGCGCAGCCTGGGTTACTTCGACCGCATGCTGATCGACCCGCCGCGCGAAGGCGCACACGCGGTGTCGCAAGCGCTGTCGGAACTGACGGTGCAAGAGCGGCCGCGCCGCATCGTCTATGTGTCCTGTAACCCGGCCACGCTGGCGCGCGACGCCGCCATCCTGGTGCATGAAGGCGGCTATGTGCTGAAGAGCGCGGGCGTGATCAACATGTTCCCGCATACGGGCCACGTGGAATCCATCGCCGTGTTTGAATCGCTGGATGCCGCCGGCGTGGCGGAGGTGAAGGAACGGGCTCGCCAGCGCGCCATCCAGGCAGAAGCCGACGCCATCGCGGCGGAAGAGGCCAAGGCCGCTGCCGCCGCTGAAAAGGCGGCAGTCAAGCAGGCGGCGACAGACGCCTACCATGCGCGCGTGGCGGCAGAGGCAGCAGGGGCGGGCGAGGCCGCGGAAACGCCGTAACTTTGTCTTGGCGCGGGCCCTTGCATGGGCCCCTGCGCAGACCGCTGCGCGGGCCCTTGCCCAGGCCATTACTCAGGCCATTACCCAGGCCATTACTCAGGCCATTACCCAGGCCTCAGTGCGACCGACCCAGGTTTTCCAAAATCGGGCAGTTGGGCCGGTCATCGCCATGGCAGTTCTGCGCCAGATGTTTGAGCGTCGCGGCCATGTCGCGCAGGGCTTCTGCCTTACGCTCCAGTTCCTCTACGTGCTCCAGCGCAATGCGCTTGACGTCGGCGCTGGCGCGGCTGCAGTCCTTCCACAAGGCCAGCAACTCGTTCATCTGCTCCACCGAAAACCCCAGGTCCCGCGCGCGCCGCACGAAGCGTAGCGTGTGCAGGTCCTGGTCGGTGTAGACGCGATAGCCCGAGTCCGTGCGCGTCGCGGGGCCGATCAGGCCGATGCTTTCGTAATAGCGGATCATCTTGGCGGAAATGCCGGAGCTTTTTGCTGCTTCGCCGATATTCATATTCAGGCTCCTGGATCAGGCGCGGCCGGCATGGGGCCGGAACGCTTTCAAACGCAGCGCATTGCCCAGCACGAAGACGCTGGACAAGGCCATCGCGCCCGCCGCGAAAATGGGCGACAAGGACAGGCCAAATGCCGGGTACAAGGCGCCGGCCGCCAGCGGTATCAGCGCGGCGTTGTAGGCAAACGCCCAGAACAGGTTCTGGCGGATGTTCGCCAGCGTCGCGCGGCTTAGCGCGATGGCGTTGGGCACGCCATGCAGGTCGTCGGCCATCAACACCACCGAGGCCGCTTCAATGGCGACGTCCGTGCCGGTGCCGATTGCAATGCCGGTGTCGGCGGCGGCAAGCGCGGGCGCGTCGTTGATGCCATCGCCCACAAAGGCCACCTTGCGGCCGCCTTCGCGCAGGGCAGCGATGGCTTGCACCTTGCCGTCGGGCAACACTTCCGCGCGCACTTCGTCGATACCCAATTGGCGCGCGACGGCTGCCGCCGTGTAGCGGTTGTCACCGGTGATCATGGCCGTCTTCAAGCCTTGCGCATGCAACGCCGCGATGGCGGAAACGGCGGACGGCTTGATCGGGTCCGTCACCGCCATCATGGCGGCGGCCTGGCCGTCGATGGCAACAAAGATGGGCGTCTTGCCTTCGTTGCCCCAGTCGGTGGCGCGCGCGCCGAATGCGCTGACGTCGACGCCGCGTTCAGCCATCAACCGCGCGGCTCCCGCCAACACGCTGCGACCCGCCACGCGGGCTTCAACACCCGCGCCCGTGATGGCGGCAAAGCCCTCGGCGGGCAACAGCGCAATCTTGCGTTCCTCGGCGGCAGCCACGATGGCCAGCGCAATGGGATGCTCGGAACGCGCCTGCACCGAAGCGACCCATTGCAGCACCTGCGGGCCGTCATGGCCGGCCGCGGGTTCCAGCTCGGTCAGCGTAGGCTTGCCGAGTGTCAGCGTGCCGGTCTTGTCGAAGGCCACCACATTGACGTCGCGCAAGGTTTGCAGGGCATCGCCCTGGCGGAACAGCACGCCCATTTCAGCCGCGCGGCCCGTGCCCACCATGATGGACGTGGGCGTGGCCAGCCCCATGGCGCAAGGGCAGGCGATGATCAGCACGGCCACCGCATTGACCAGCGCGTGCGACAGCGCGGGCGAAGGGCCGAAGAAGAACCAGACCCCAAACGTGAGCAGGGCGGCCGCCATCACGGCGGGCACGAACCAGGCGGTGACCTGGTCCACCAGCGCCTGGATGGGCAGCCGCGCGCCTTGGGCTGATTCCACCATGCGGATGATGCGAGCCAGCATCGTGTCGGCGCCGGTATGGGTGACCCGCAGCGTGAAGCTGCCCGAGGTATTCAGGGTGCCGCCGGTGGCTTGCATGCCGGGCTGTTTTTCAACCGGCACGGGTTCGCCCGTAAGCATGGACTCGTCGACATATGAGCTACCTTCGATGACGTCGCCGTCCAGTGGGATCTTCTCGCCGGGGCGCACCAGCACGATATCGCCCGTGTTGACCTTTTCGATCTCGACATCCACGGCCTGGCCGTCGCGCATCACGCGCGCCGTGCGCGGCTGCAAGCCGATCAGGCGCTTGATGGCCGCGCCGGTCTTGCCCTTGGCGCGCGCTTCCAGGGTGCGCCCCAGCAAGATCAAGGTGACGATGACGGCTGCGGCTTCAAAGTAGACGTTGCGCGCGGCCTCGGGCAGCCAGGCGGGCGCAAAGGTGGCCACTACCGAATACCCCCAGGCGGCGCCCGCGCCCAGAGCCACCAGCGAATTCATCTCGGGCGCGCGCCGCCATAGCGCGGTCAGCCCCTTGGTGAAAAATTGGCGGCCGGGCCAGATCAGGACGGCGGTGGTCAGCACGAATTGAAGCAGCCAACTGTTTTGCTGGCCGATGGTGCCCAACACCCAATGGTGCAGGGCCGGAATCAGGTGCGATCCCATTTCCAGCACGAACACGGGCAAGGTCAGCACCAGCGCCACGGTGAACGCCCGTTGCAGGCGCTGCGCTTCGACGTCGCGCGCTTGTGACTGGCGCTCTGCGTGGTCGTCTTGCGCGACGATGGGGCGGGCCTCGTAGCCCATCTTGACCACGGCATCCACCAGGGCTTGGGGTTGGGCGGCATCCGGGTCGTAGGACACCAGCGCGCGTTCGGTGGCCAGGTTGACCTGGGCCTGCGCCACGCCGGGAACATGGGTCAGGGCCTTTTCCACGCGCTTCACGCACGACGCGCACGTCATGCCTTCAATGGCAAGTTCCAACTGGGTGCTTGAGGGGCTGGCAACGCTCATGGCGATTCTCGTTTTGAGGGTGAGCCTGCAGTTTCATCCTTCCCATCGTGGGAAGGTCAAGGGGACAATTTTACGCTTGACCTTGACACGATGGGAATGTTTAAGCTGCGAGTCATGGCGGGTCGAATCCTTCATCCGCCAATGCTGATCTTGAGGAAAACCACCATGAGCATCGAATTCCAAGTCCCAGACATGACCTGCGGCCACTGCGTCAAAAGCATCACCAGCGCGGTGAACCAGGCGGTTCCCGGCGCTACGGTCGCTGCCGACGTGGCCTCGCACCGCGTCACGGTAACGGGCACGGATCAGGCCGACAAGGTCGAAGCCGCGATCCGCGAAGCGGGTTACGAGCCGGCCCGGGTGTAAAAAAGCGGCAGTATCGGAAGGCGGCTATGATAGATGCCGCTTTCCGAAATTCATTTCTTCATTGTTAAAATCTATTAATCAATTTAGTTTATTAAATTTGTTTTATCGATAGCTGGCGTTTATGATTCTTTCCATGGTGGTTAAACAAAACCCCGCTACCCCAGGAGAGATTTGAATGCTGCAAAACCGCGAAGGCCAACGTGTTCCGAACGTAACGTTCCCCGTCCGCGAGGACAACACGTGGAAGAAGGTCACAACCGACGATCTGTTCAAGAACAAGACGGTTGTCGTCTTCTCGCTTCCCGGCGCTTTCACGCCGACCTGCTCGTCCACCCACTTGCCGCGCTACAACGAACTGGCCCCCGCATTCTTTGCCGCCGGCGTCGACAGCATCGTGTGCGTGTCGGTCAACGATACCTTCGTCATGAACGAATGGGCCAAGGACCAGGAATCGGCCAACATCACGCTGCTGCCCGACGGTAACGGCGCCTTCACGGAAGGCATGGGCATGCTCGTCGACAAGAGCGACCTGGGCTTCGGCAAGCGTAGCTGGCGCTATGCGATGCTGGTGAAGGACGGCGTCGTGCAGAAGATGTTCATCGAACCCGAAAAGGAAGGCGATCCGTTTGAAGTGTCGGACGCCGACACGATGCTGGCGCACATCGCGCCGACGGCGAAGAAGCCCGACCAAGTCGTCGTGTTCTCCAAGCCGGGCTGCCCGTTCTGCGTGGAAGCCAAGGCGCTGCTGGACGAAAAGGGCTATGCCCCGATCGAAATCCCGCTGGAAAACAAGGTCCGTGGCCGTGTGATCGGCGCGGTGTCCGGCAAGGGCACCGCTCCTCAGGTGTTCATCAATGGCGCGCTGATCGGCGGCCTGGAAGACCTGAAGGCGCACTTCGCTTAAGCGGCTGTTGGCCGGGCAGGGTAAGCCCCCGCGCCCGGCCGATGAAGGCAGGCGGTTGTAGCTTGACCGCCTGGTTTTTTTTTCGGCCCGAGCTTCCCTTTTTACGCACCCTTAATGCATGCCCTATGCGACCCGTCACAGGCGTCGCCGGACGGAGCTCGTCCCAAGGATGCGCAACAAGGCGGAACTCGCCTTTGAATTCTTCTTGCTACCCGCAACAGGGGGAACCCCAGTCATGAAAACTCTGCATACCGATATCGCTGTCATCGGCGCCGGCACGGCCGGTCTGGCCGCTTATCGCGCCGCGAAAGCCGCGGGCAAGCGTGCGCTGCTTATTGAAGGCGGCCCCTATGGCACCACCTGCGCCCGTGTTGGCTGCATGCCGTCCAAGCTGCTGATCGCCGCCGCCGAAGCCGCCCACAACGCGGCGCATACCGAAGCCTTTGGCGTACACGTCGGCGGCGAGATCACGGTGGATGGCGTCGAAGTGATGGACCGCGTCAAGCGCGAACGTGACCGTTTCGTGGGCTTCGTCCTGGAAGGTGTCGAGAACATTCCCGCTGAAGACAAGCTGCGCGGCTATGCGCGTTTTGTCTCCGACACGGTGTTGCGTGTGGATGAGCACACGGAAGTGCACGCTTCGCGCGTGGTCATCGCGACCGGTTCGCGGCCTTCGGTGCCGCCGCCTTTTCGTGCGCTGGGCGATCGCCTAGTGGTGAACGACGACGTTTTCGCCTGGGATGATTTGCCCCGCCGCGTCGCGGTGTTCGGGCCTGGTGTGATCGGGTTGGAACTGGGCCAGGCGCTGGCGCGTTTGGGTGTCGAGGTGCGAGTCTTTGGTGTCAGCGGCAGCCTGGGTGGCATCAGTGACCCCCAAGTGCGGCATAGCGCCCGCAAGATCTTCCAGCGTGAGTTCTATCTGGACCCGGACGCTCGCGTGCTGGAAACCACGCGGGTGGGCGACGAGGTGGAAGTGCGCTACGTCACGCTGGATAACGCCGAGCGTATCGAACGCTTCGACTACGCACTGGTTGCCACGGGCCGCCGAGCCAACGTGGATGGTCTGGGTCTGGAAAACACCTCGCTGGAACTGAGCGTGCACGGTGTGCCGCTGTTCGACCGCGAAACGATGCAAGCAGGCGATTCGGCCATCTTCATCGCGGGTGACGCCAACGCCGACGCGCCCTTGCTGCACGAAGCCGCGGACGAAGGCCGCATTGCCGGCGAAAACGCCGCGCGCTTTCCCGAACTGCGTAAGGGTTTGCGCCGCGCGCCACTGGCCGTGGTGTTCTCCGACCCGCAGATTGCGCTGGCGGGCCAGGGCTACGGCCGCCTGATTCCCGGCACCTTTGTAGTGGGCGAAGTGGACTTCAACGACCAGGGCCGCTCGCGGGTCATGTTGAAGAACAGGGGCATGCTGCATGTGTACGCCGACATTGCCTCGGGTCGCTTCCTGGGCGCCGAAATGGTCGGACCCAGCGCCGAGCACATCGGCCACTTGCTGGCCTGGGCCGTGCAGCAAGAGCTGACCGTGGCGCGCATGCTGGAAATGCCGTTCTACCACCCCGTCATCGAAGAGGGGCTGCGCACGGCGCTGCGCGACGCGGCCGCGAAACTCGCCGCCGCTCGCGAATCGCTGCGCAACGAGACGTCGGAACAAGAGACGGTGTGATATCGCGGGCTTGAGCCGCCCTGGCTACGTCCATGAAAAAGCCGCGATATCGCGGCTTTTTTGTTGGAAATCCTGATCAGTCGTCCGACTGCTTCTTCGGCACCGGGAACGGGTTTTCGCGGTATTGCAGGGTGAAGCCCGCGCGTTCGTCCTGGCCCAGTTCGCGGGCAAGGTAGGGCATGGCCTGCTTCAAGCCTTCGTGCAGCGTCCACGGCGGGTTGATCAGGAACATGCCGCTGCCATGCAGACCGTAGCCGTCGATGGTGGCCTTCTTGACGGTCAGCGTGGCGTGCAGCCAGCTCTTGACCTTCAGGTTTTCAAAATGGCGCGCCATTTCGCTGGCCTCGCGGCGTTGCACCAGCGGATACCAGATGGCGATGGTGCCGGTGGCGAAGCGCTTCACGCATTCCTTGACGGTAATCAGGGTGCGGCGATAGTCGTGCTTGTCTTCGTACGACGGGTCGATCAGCACCATGCCTCGGCGCGTGGGCGGCGGCAGCAGGGCCTTTACGCCCTCGAAGCCGTCATCGCCGTAGATGGTGGTCTGGCGCTGCGCGGTGCGGCCCTGGTGTTCCAGGTTGACGACCAGCGTGTCGATCTCGGTCGGGTGCATTTCGAACAGGCGCAGCCGGTCGGACGGGCGCATCACGTCCAGCGCCAGCCACGGCGAACCGGGATAGCGTTTCAGACGGCCATTGGTGTTGTAGTCGCGGATGCGGGCCACGTAGTCGGCCAGCAGCGGGGGCAGGTCCTTGGCGTCCCAAAGGCGGCCGATGCCGTCCTCGAATTCCGACGTTTTGTTGGCCCAGTCGCTCTCAAGGTTGTAGAGGCCGGCGCCGGCGTGGGTGTCCACGACCCAATAGGGCGCGTCTTTTTTGTTGAAGTAGTCCAGGGTGTGGACCAGGATGGCGTGCTTGAGCACGTCGGCGTGATTGCCGGCGTGGAAGGCGTGGCGGTAACTGAACACGGGGCGTTCTGCCTCAGGCGGCGGGCCGGATCGCGGCCAGCTCGTCGGTGAAAATGCCGTCGATGCCCCAGTCCAGCAGCAAGCGGGCACGTTCGGGGTCATTGACGGTCCAGGCCGCGATCCGATAGCCGGCGGCATGCACGGCGTCGATCAGTTCGCGGGTTGCGTCTTGTTGGTTGATGTTTAGCGCCACGCATTGGTATTTGGCAAGGCGTTCGCGCCAGTCGGCGGGCACCTTTTCCACCAGCAGGGCGCGCGGCAATTCAGGGACGGCTTCCAGCGCCGCTTGCAGTGCTTCTTCGGCAAACGACGACAGCAGCGGAAGCGTGCTGGCGCCTTGCCACAGTTGTTTGCACGCCAGTGCCACGGCGGCGCCGGTTTCGGCTTCGCGGCCGGGGCAGGGCTTGATCTCGACGTTGCTGGCAATGTGGTTGGCCACCGTGTACCGGGCCACGGCGGCAAGCGTGGGCAGCGGTTCGCCTGCGTAGGCAGCCGAATGCCAACTGCCGAAGTCCAACTGCGCCAGTTCCGCATAGGGCTTGGCGGCCGCGGGGCCGGTGCCGTTCGAGGTGCGGTCGACGTTATCGTCGTGCATCAGCACCAGCACGTTGTCGCGGCTGAGCTTCACGTCGTATTCAAACATCGTGAAACCGTGCTGGGCGCCCACGCGCATGGCGGCCAGGGTGTTTTCCGGCGCCAGACGGCCGCCACCACGGTGCGCGATGTAGCGGGAATAGGGCCAGGAGGGCAATTCTGCGGTCATTTTGGTGTTGCTTGGGGTTCTTGGGGACAGGGTTGCAAGGATACTCCTTCTTGGCAGGCGCCCGCTTAGGCACAAGCGGGTCCGGCCTCCCGGAAAACCTGAAGAGAATCTAAAGGCCCCAGGCGAGTGAGAAATGCTAAAATCCGCCCGCTGATCCGGTATTGACCGGTATGGGAATGGGGCGAATCAAGTTCGCCCTTTTTTTTGCGTTTTCGTGCGGCTTCGGGTGGACACCCCCGGAGCGCGGCAACAGGGATTCCATGTTCGAATTAATTCGCAGCCATCGGCGCTGGATGCAGCTCATCCTGCTGCTTCTGATTGTGCCGTCCTTCTTCCTCGTCGGAATTCAAGGCTATGACAGCTTCATGCGCCAAGAGCCTGAATTGGCAACAGTTGCTGGCCAGCCGATTTCGCGCGCCGAGTTCGACCAGGCGCATCGCAACCAACTGTCGCAGATACAGCAGCGTCAGGGCACCCAGTTCGACCCCGCCGTCGTTGATACGCCCGCCTTGCGCGAAGATCTGCTGAACCAGCTCATCAATCAACGGCTGCTGGCCAACGTTGCCGTCGACAACCGCTTCACGGTGTCGGACGAAACGCTGCGCAACACCATCGCCGCCATTCCGCAATTCCAGGACAACGGCCGTTTCTCGCCCGAGCGCTATCGCCAGGTGCTGGTGGCGCAAGGCATGTCGCCCACGTCGTTTGAAGCCGGCCTGCGCCGTGACCTGGCCGTAGGCCGCGTGCTGGAGCCCGTGGGCGAATCCGCCACCGCGCCTGCCGTCGTCGTGGCGTCGCTGGAATCCGCCTTGACGCAGCAGCGCACCGTGCAACTGCGCCGTTTTGCCGCCGAAGACTACCGTTCGCAGGTATCCGTCACGCCGGCCGACATCCAGGCCTGGTACGACGCCAACAAGCAGCAATTGCAGATTCCCGAACAGGTCCAGGTGCAATATCTGGTGCTGGACGAAGCTGCGGCTACGCAGGGCATCCAGGTCAAGGACGAAGACCTGGCGTCTTACTACGAACAAAACAAGAACCGCTTTGGTCAACCCGAGCGCCGCCGTGCCAGCCACATCATGATCGAGCTGCCCTCCGGTGCCTCGGAAGAGGCCCGCAAGGCCGCGCGCGCCAAGGCCGAGGACCTGGCCAAGCAGGCTGCCGCCGACCCGGCCAAGTTCGCCGAACTGGCCTCCAAGAATTCGCAAGACGCCGGCTCCGCCGGCAAGGGCGGTGATCTTGGCTGGCTGGCGCCGGGCATGTTGGCGGGCCCGCTGGAAAAGGCCATCTTCAGCCAAGCCAAGGACCAGGTATCCGGTGTGATCGAAACCCCGTCCGGCCTGCACATTGTCAAGGTCACCGAAATCCAGCCCGCGGCCATCAAGCCGCTGGCCGAGGTCAAGGACCAGATCACTGGCGAAGTGCGCAAGCAGCTTGCCGCCGTGCACTTCTCGGAAATGGCCAGCCAGTTGAACAAGCAGGTCTATGACCAGCGCGACAGCCTGCAACCCGCCGCCGATGCCGTGGGCCTGAAGCTGCGCACCGCCTCCGGCGTAACGCGTGAAGGCCTTTTGCCTGCCGACAAGGCCGGCCCGGGCGCCGCCGCCGATAGCCCCGATGCCGAATTGCTGGACAACCCGCGCGTGCGCCAAGTGCTGTTTTCGCCCGACGTGCTGCGTGAAAAGCAGAACTCCGGCGTCATTGAGCTCTCGCCCGCCGTCATGTTGGCACTGCGTGTCGCCAATGTGGAACCGGCCCATGTACCGGTACTGGACAAGGTCAGCGATTCCATCCGTGCCCGCTTGATCAAAGAGCGTTCGGCTGAAGCCGCCAAGAAGGCCGGCGAAGCGGCGCTGGCTGCCGACAAGGCCAACCCGTCCGCCGCGCCGGAAGGCTTCATGCCCGCCGTGGTGATCTCGCGCCAGGATCCCAAGGACCTGTCGCAAGCGGTGGTGGATGCCGCGATGCGCCTGCCGTCGACCCCGCTGCCGGGCTATGCCGGCGTTCAATCGGGTGACGACTACACGCTGGTTCGCGTGGAAAAGGTTGAGGCCGGCACGGTAGACGCTAGCGCCAAGGAACGACTGGCGCAGCAGTTGTCGGGTGGCCTGGGTCAGGCCGAAATTGAAGCCATGCTGAAAATGCTGCGTGAACAGTACAAGGTGCAAATACTGCCCAGCGCTGCCGAGGTCATCCGCGGCGATCAGCCGCAGGCAGAGGGCTGATCCGCCCTAGTTCAACAAGGGCCGCAGCGTCGGCCATACGTTGTCCAGCAGTTGGGGTTGGGCATCCTCGTTAGGATGGATGCCGTCAGCCTGGAACATCGCCCGGTTCGTTGCAATACCTTCCATCAGGAAGGGCACGAGCCGGGCGTTTTCGTCTTTGGCGACCGTGGAAAACAGTTGGGCGAAGCGCTGGGTGTAATCGCGGCCGTAGTTGGGCGGGATCTGCATCCCGACAATCACGACTTTTGCTTCGGCCTGCTTGGCGGCTTGCGTCATCGCGCGTAGATTCTGTTCGGTCATTGATAGCGACAAGCCGCGCAGGGCGTCGTTGGAACCCAGTTCCAGCACCACGACTGAGGGCGCGTGCTGGCGCAGCAGCGCCGGCAGGCGCGCCATGCCGCCGCTGGTGGTGTCGCCGCTGATGCTGGCATTGACGACCTGGTACTTGGGGTATTGTTCGGAAACCCGAGCGGACAGCAAGGGCACCCAACCCGTGCCGCGCTTGATACCGTATTCGGCGGACAGGCTGTCGCCCACCACCAGCACGGTGCGCGACGCGGAACCCTCGGCCGCCTTGGCGGTCTGAGCGTGGGCGGGAAGCGCCATGACGGCAATCGCCAAGGCGGACGTTAGATGCAGAAGGGAAAATAGGCGCATGGATAGCAAGAATTCGATCGAGGTGAAAGGGCTGGGCAAGCGGGTAGCCGATGCCGGCGGGACGCTGTCTATCCTGGAAGGAATTGATTTTACGGTGCAGGCGGGCAGCGCCGTCGCCATCACCGGAAGTTCCGGTTCGGGCAAGTCCACGCTGTTGGGACTATTGGCCGGGCTGGATGTTCCCAGCGTGGGCAGCGTGCATCTGGCCGGGCAGGACCTGTTTGCCCTGGACGAGGACGGCCGCGCGCGCTTGCGCGCCAATCATGTGGGTTTCGTGTTCCAGTCGTTCCAGTTGCTGCCCAACCTGACGGCGCTGGAAAACGTGATGCTGCCGCTGGAGCTGGCCGGGCAATCCGCGCGCGAAGCCGCGCAGGCCATGCTGGAGCGCGTGGGACTGGGTGCGCGTCTGCATCATTACCCCCGCACCTTGTCGGGCGGCGAGCAGCAGCGCGTGTCGCTCGCGCGCGCCTTCGTGGTGCAGCCCGACCTGCTGTTCGCCGATGAGCCCACCGGCAGCCTGGACGCCGCCACGGGCGTCACCGTCATCGACCTGATGTTCGACCTGCACCGCGAGCACGGCACCACGCTGGTGCTGGTGACCCACGACCCGCAGTTGGCCGCCCGCTGCGGCCGCCAGCTTGTGCTGGCCGCCGGCCGGATGGTGCAGGGCGACTGATACGCCCCGACCCGGCCGGCCCCGGTATTACTTCGCCTTGGCCACCGCCTGGTTCCAGGCCGCGACCACCGCTTCATAGTCGGTGGCGGCCGCTTCCTGGCTGACGGGGAAGATCTTGATGGTCTGCTCACCGACTACAAGCAAAGCCTGCGCGACCGCTTGGCCTTATTGGCCGGCATGCGAGAAACGTTGCCGGGGCTTTTGGAATTGATCTTGACGAAAAACCCGAAGTAAGCGGCGTTTTTAGACTTAATGCAGATTGATACGATAAATGCTTCAGAGTAGTCTGATTAGCAACCGAGACATGGAATTCGCCACGGCGCCTGCCTAGCAGCGCTTTGACGCCGGCCTGATGCCACGGCGATGTCGAGGGAATGCAGTTTGGCGGGCAAGCGTGCGCGCCAGACGTTGCCTCGCTCTGGAGCCGCCATGACTATTTGTCGTTCAGCGCTTGTCTTGTCTCTAGCCGCCTTGCTGACCCCGATGACGGTCAGTGCCGCAGGCGGCATCATCCGGTTTTCCGGCTCGATTGTGGAACCTACCCGATGTCAGGCCAGCCGCGTGCCCGTGGCCGGGCAGGGCGCGCATCGGGTCAGTTGCATGCCTGCCCCGGGCAGGCAGCCGGTGACGAGTGAAAGTGTCGTCAAGGTCAGTACGAAGGCGCTGCGGCCCTTGCCCGGCGGACCTGGTGGCGTGGCCGTGCCGCATCGTTTGGTGACGTTGGAATATCTGTGACGCGCTGCGCGGCCGGGCAAGCCCGGCGCGCAAGTCGCAAGAGGCGATCCAACCGCGATCAACCCGCGATCAGCCCGCGATCAAACGAGGCCGCGAATTTCCACGACCGGATCCACATCGGCGTCGTAATCCACCCCATCGATCTCGAATCCGAACAGGCGCAGGAATTCCTGTTTGTAGCCGGCGAAGTCGGTCAGTTGATAGATGTTGTCGCTGGTGACCTGATTCCATAGCGCCTGCACCTGCGCCTGCACCTTCGGGTCCAGTTCCTTGTAGTCGGCGCGCAGGCGGCCTTGCTCGTCCAGGATGGGCGTGTCGCTGCACAGGCTGTCCTGGTACAGGCCGTAGACCTGTTCGATGCAGCCTTCGTGCGTACCTTCCGCCTTCATGATCTTGAACAGCAGCGACAGGTACAGCGGCATCATCGGAATGGCCGAGCTGGCCTGGGTGACCACGGCTTTCAGCACCGACACGCGGGCGTCGCCGCCGCGCGCGGTCAGCTTGGCGCGGATGTCCAGCACCTTCTCGTCCAGGTCCTTCTTGGCCGCGCCGATCGACCCGTTCCAATAAATGTCGTGCGTGATCTTTTCGCCCAGGTAGGTGAAAGCCGTCGTCGTGGCGCCTTCGGCCAGCACACCGGCATCCAGCAGCGCGTCGATCCACATCTGCCAGTCTTCACCGCCCATGACGGCCACGGTGGCGTCGATCTCGGCTTGCGTGGCCGGCTCCAGCACGGACTCCTTGACTACTTCGCGGTCGGTGTCCAGCCCGCGCAGGTTGACCGGCTTGCCGATGGGCTTGAGGGTGGAATTGAACACCTGGCCCGTCGTGGGATGGGTGCGGCGCGGGGCGGCCAGGCTGTAGATGACCTGGTCCACCTGGCCCATGCCCGCCTTGATGGCGGCAATGGTTTTTTGTTTGATCTCGTCCGAGAAGGCGTCGCCGTTGATGCTGGTGGCGGTCAGGCCCTGGGCTTGTGCCGCCTTGTGGAAGGCGGCAGTGTTGTACCAGCCCGGCGTGCCGGCCTTGGCGGCGTCGGCGGGGCGTTCGAAAAACACGCCCAGGGTCTCGGCGCCACAGCCAAAGGCCGCGCTGATGCGGGCGGCCAGGCCATAGCCCGTTGACGCGCCCAGCACCAGCACGCGCTTCGGGCCCCCAGCGATGGGGCCTTGCGCCCGAACGTAGTCGATCTGCTTGTTGACGTTGGCTTCGCAGCCAACGGGATGGGTGGTGACGCAGATAAAGCCGCGCACACGGGGCTTGATGACCATGAAGACCTCGCTCGGGGAAATGCCGGATGCTGGGAGCTCAAGCGCGAAAGCGCAAAAAGCGACCAGCATTGTACGGGAGCGGTCTGGCGCGTGCCGTCCACGGCCACACCATGCGGTTCGCCATGGGCTTGGCCATGGGCTAGGCCGCGGGGGCGGGCGTCGGTGTAGCCGTGGGTTTCGACGTCGGCTCGGCGGTGGATCTAGCCCTAAGCCTAGCGAACAGCGGCTCTCGCGGACGCCGCGCTGGTGACCATGCTGCGGCGCCATTCGATCAGGCCGATGCCGATGCCGCTGGCGCAGATGATGGCGATGCCCAGCCAGGTCAGCGGGTCAGGGAAATGGCCGTACACCAACCAGCCCACGGACGTGGCGCTGATGATCTGCAAGTAGATGAACGGCGCCAGCGTGGACGCCGGGGCGCGCCGGTAGGCGGCGATCTGGAACAGATGTCCCACTCCGCCAGTCAGGCCGGTTGAGATCAGCAAGAACCAATCGAAGCCCGACAGGCCCTGCAAGACCGGCAGTGCCGCCGGCAGTACGAAGGGCAGGGTCACTGTCAGGCAGACGGTGCCCACCGCGCCGCTCCAGATCAGCGATGTGAACGGGTCATCGCCCGCCACCCGCCGCGTGGCGATGAACTGCGCGGCAAAGCAACAGGCCGTCAGCAAACCGAAAATGGTGCCAACCGGATGCAAGCCGCCGCCAGGACGGATGACGATGATGACGCCGATAAACGCAATGCCCGCCGCCACAAAGCGCGACATGCGGGCGGGCTCTTTCAGGATCCAGGGCGCCACCGACAGCACCAGCAAGGGCGCCAGGAAGTTGATGGCCGTGGCTTCGGCCTGCGGAATGTAGCTGAGCGTCGTGAAGAACATCAGCGTGGCCAGGAACATGGAGCCGCCGCGTATCAGTTGTTCGCGCGGCTTGTTGCTGCGCAGCACCCGCAGCCCGCGCGCCGGCAATACCAGCGCCAACACCAGGATCAGGTGCACCACGTAGCGGAACCACGACAGCACCAGCAGCGGCACGCCCGCATTCATGACCCATTTGCCACTGGCGTCCAGACAGGAAAGCGTCCACATCGATAGCACCAGCAGCAAGATCCCGACGAGCGGGCCGCGCGAGGCGGGCGCGGGGGCTTGTGGGCGACCTGAATCGGCCGGGGGCATGGACGGGCTCCTGATGGGGAAATGGGCGGCTGCCATGATACGCTCATCGCGCCGGGGGAACAGGCCAATGATCGAACTACGTAACGTCGAAACTTTTTTTTGGGTCGCCACGCTGGGCAGCTTTCGTGCCGCGTCCGACAAGCTCAACACCACACAGCCCGCCGTGTCGCAGCGCATCGCCTCGCTAGAGGCGGACCTGGGCGTTCGGCTTTTCGAGCGCGACGCGCGCGGCGTCAAGCTCACCGCCAAGGGTCACGAATTGCTGTCGCATGCCGAACGCATGCTGCAAGTGCGGCGCGACATGTTCGAGGCCGCGCGCGAACAGAACGTGATGACCGGCACCGTGCGCATCGGAGTGGCCGAGACCATCGTGCAGACCTGGCTGCCCACGCTGATCGAACTGATCCATTCAACCTACCCGGCGCTGGTGCTGGAAATTGAGGTGGACACCACCCACGTGCTGCGCCCGCACCTGATGTCGCGCCAGATCGATCTTGCCTTTCTGATGGGGCCCGTGCTTGAAGCGCGCGTGGAAAATCTGGCGCTGTGCAGCTATCCGCTGGCCTGGGTGGCCAGCCCCACGCTGGACCTGGGTCCCGAGCCGCTGACGCTTGAGCGTATCGGCAAGCTGCCCATCATTACGTATCCGTCCAATAGCTCGCCGTACCGCGTGGTGCGCGACATGCTGACACGCGCCGGCGTGGTCTCGCCGCGCATGTATGGCAGTGCATCCATGTCGATGGTGGTGCGGATGACGCAGGACGGCATCGGCACCAGCGTGATCGCGCCGGTGTTCCTGGGCAAGGAACTGGCGCGCGGCGAATTGCGCATTTTGCGCGTGCAGGCCGACCCCTTGCCTGAACTGAACTTCACCGCAAGCTGGGTACAGGGGCCGGACAGTCACGCCGTCAGGGTCATTGCGCAGATGGCGCAGAAGGTCGCGGCGCAGGCCGGGGACGGAATTCCCATCTAGGTGTTTTCCCCTGGTCACGGGCCGGCACGGGGCCCCCGGGGGTATCGTCAACCATGCGCCGGCCCGCCGGCAACTGCCTGCAAGCCCGCGCCAGGCTGTCATTTGCGCGAATCGCGCCCGCGCCGCCAGGCGAGACCCAAGAAATATTTATACCCCCACATCGCAACATACGATTGGACGCTTCCTGCCCCGGCGGATGCAATGGCGAAACATCAAGAATGCAACGCCTGGATACACAGTGCGGGGGAAAAGCATGAACAGTCATTTGATCCAATTGCCCACCCTGGCGCCACGTCCTCGGCCACGCGCAGCGCGCGTTCATCGCGCCTGATCACCTGAACCCAAACCGCACGCGACCGGGGTAACGGGATCCCGCGTGCGCAGACCATCCCGCCAGCCAGGAGTTTTGTCCATGAAGAAGTCTCTTGTTTTCGCCGCCGTCGCCGCTAGTTTGCTGACCGGCGCCGTCCACGCGCAGGACCTGCCCAAAACCCAGTTGAAGGTCGTGGGAGGCCTGTCCAACCTGACCGCCTATAACGACTACGAAAAGCCGTTCTGGACCAAGACCATCCCTGAACTGTCCAAGGGCCAGGTCACGGCGGAAATCAAGGGCTTCAACGAAATGGGCTTGAAGGGCCCCGAGTTGCTGCGTTTGATGTCGCAAGGCGTGATTGAATTCGGCACCGCCACGCTGTCGTACTTCGCCAGCGACAACCCCATCAACGAAGCCATCGACCTGGCCGGCCTGGCGCCCGACGTCAAGACCGCCCGCGCCGTGACCGATGCGTTCGAACCCGTCTACGCCAAGCTTTACGGCGAAGGCAACAACGTCAAGCTGCTTGGCATTTCCACCTATCCCGCGCAAGTGCTGTTCTGCAACGCCGAGATCAAGGGCCTGGCCGACATCAAGGGCAAGAAGGTTCGCACCAGCAGCCGCACCACGGCCGAATTCGTTGAAGCGCTGGGCGGTTCCAGCGTGACGATGGCTTTCGGTGAAGTGGTTCCGGCCCTGCAGAACAAGGTGGTGGATTGCGCCATCACCGGTTCGCTGTCGGGCTACTCGGCCAAGTGGTACGAAGTTTCCACGCACTTGGTCGCGCTGCCGATCAACTGGAACCAGCAGATCCACGCCGTCAACCAGAAGGCCTGGGACAAGCTGGACCCCGCCGTGCGCACGTTCCTGCAAGCCAACGTGAAGACGCTGGTCGACAACATCTGGGACGCCGCCGCGCGCCAGACGCAGGAAGGCTATGACTGCAACACGGGCGCCGCTGCCTGCCCGTTCCCGGTCAAGGGCAAGATGGTTCTGGTTCAGCCGTCCGATGCTGATCGCGCGCTGCTGAAGAAGGTTGCTGAAGAAGCCGTGCTGCCCAAGTGGGCCGCCCGTTGCTCGGCACAGTGCGTGAAGGACTTCAACGCCACCATCGGCAAGACGCTGGGCCTGACCGCCAGCAAGTAAGCGCTGGACAGCGCCGCCGCATCGCGCGGCGGCGCGTTTTCCCGCTAGTCATACCGGGCGCATGCCCGCAGAGGTGCTATCCATGACCCAAACCGAACACTTCCGCCTGCTGGGCGGCCTGTTGAGGCGCGCCGAGAGCCTGTCGCGCCTGGCCGTCTGGGCCGGCGGCGCGTTGACGGTGGCCAGCGTGCTGCTGATCTCCTTCGACGTGCTGGCCCGCAAATTCCTGGGTTTCACGACCGGCGGCGCCGACGAGCTCTCCAGCTACGCCTTCGCCATCAGCACGTCCTGGGCCTTGGCGTTCGCCACCTTGCAGCGCGCCAACGTGCGCGTTGATGTGCTCTATCAATATTTACCGGTGCGCCTGTCGGCTGTGCTGGATTGGATTTCCATGGTGGCGATGGCCGTCTTCATGGTGTTCCTGACGTATTACGCCTACGACGTGGTGCAGACCTCGTGGGCGCAGAAGTCCACGGCCAACACGCCGCTGGCCACACCCTTGTGGATCCCGCAGGGCCTGTGGTTGCTGGGCCTGGCCTGGATGTGCATCACCGTCGCGCTGATGCTGACGCGCGCGTCCGCCGCGCTGGTCACGGGCGATATTGAACTGGTCAAGCAGATCTGTGGCGTGCGTTCGGCGCAGGAAGAAGCCGAAGAAGAAGCCGCCGCGGGCGAGCGCATGGTGAAAGGAGACGCGGCATGATTTCCACCGCATTGACGTTGTTGCTGGTGCTGATCGGCCTGTCCATCCCGGTGGGTGCGGCGCTTGGCGTGCTGGGCCTGATCCTGGACCCGCTGTTCTCGATGCTGCCGCTGTCGCGCGCCATCGGTGAAATTTCCTGGAGCTCGAACAACGAGTTCCTGCTGGTGGCGATTCCGCTGTTCATCATGCTGGGCGAAGTGCTGCTGCGCGCGGGTTTCGCCGAACGCATGTATGGCGCCATGAGCCTGTGGCTGTCGTGGTTGCCGGGCGGCTTGATGCACGCCAACATCGGCGCATCCACCTTGTTTTCGGCCACGTCCGGTTCCAGCGTGGCCACCGCGGCCACCGTGGGCACCGTCGCCATTCCGCAGATCCGCAAGTACGGCTACAACGAACCGCTGTTCCTGGGCAGTCTGGCCGCGGGCGGAACGCTGGGCATCTTGATTCCGCCGTCCATCAACCTGGTGATCTATGGCGTGCTGACGAATTCGTCGGTGCCCAAGCTGTACCTGGCCGGCATCATCCCCGGTTTCGCGATGGCCGCGCTGTTCATGCTGATGATTGTGGTGGCGTGCGTGGCCAAGCCGTCCTGGGGCGGCAAGAAGATCCACGCGACCTGGGGCCAACGCCTGGCCAGCTTGATGCACCTGGCGCCGCCCATGGGCATCTTCTTCCTGGTGGTGGGTTCCATCTACGCGGGCCTGGCCACGCCAACCGAAGCCGCCGCGCTGGGCGTGCTGGGCGCGTTCATCCTGGCCGCCTGGTTCCGCCGCCTGAGCTGGAAGATGCTGCGCGAAGTGATGGAAGGCACGATGCGGTCCACGGCGATGATCATGCTGATCGTCATCGCGGCCAGCTTCCTGAACTTCGTCATGTCGGCCACCGGCCTGACCGATGCGCTGACCAAGTCGATCACCGGCCTGGGGCTTTCGCCCGGCTGGATGCTGTTGATCGTGGTGATCTTCTACCTGGTGCTGGGCTGCTTCATGGAAACGCTGTCCATGATGATCACGACGATTCCCATCGTGGCGCCGATCATGATCGCGCTGGGTTACGACCCGATCTGGCTGGGCATCGTCATCATCATCCTGGTCGAAGCCGCGCTGATCACGCCGCCCGTGGGCCTGAACCTGTTCGTGGTGCAAAGCCTGCGCAAGAGCGGTTCCATGGGAGCCGTCATCGTCGGCAGCCTGCCGTTCGTGGCCGCCATGTTCCTGATGCTGGCGCTGCTGGCGTTCTGGCCCGACCTGGCGCTGTGGCTGCCGCGCGCCTTTGGTTGATTGCTTGTTTGAACCGGGTGCGGCCCATGGGTGGCCGCACCGTTTTCCACCCGTTATTTCCGCAGGACTGATATGAAAGCCGTATTCAACATCGACGACGCCAATCCCCGCCAGGTGGAAGTGGACTTCAACACCCTGATCGTGGCCGGCTGGGCCGGACGCGACATGGCCGCCATCGAGCACCACATCGAAGAGCTGGCCGCCATCGGCGTGCCGCGCCCGACCAGCGTGCCGCTGTACTACCGCATTGCCGACAACCAGCTCACGCAGGCTGAACGCGTGCAGGCCGTGGGCGAGGATTCCTCGGGCGAAGTGGAAACGTTCGTGTTCCCCGTGGATGGCGAAATGTACGTCAGCATTGCGTCCGACCATACCGACCGCAAGCTCGAAACCGTCAGCGTCGCCATGTCCAAGCAGGTCTGCGTGAAGCCGGTGGCCAACGTCGCCTGGCGCCTGGCCGACGTGGCCGACTACTGGGACGAACTGGTCATCCGTTCGTATATCGTCGAAAACGGCGAAAAGGTGCTGTACCAGGAAGGCCCGCTGTCCACGCTGCGCACGCCGCAAGACCTGATCGCCGGCTACACCGGCGGCGCTGCCGTGCTGCCGCAAGGCGCGGGCATGACCTGCGGCACGGTGGGCGCCATTGGCGGCATCCGCGCCGCGGCAGACTTCACCATGGAACTGTTCGACCCGCGCCGCCAGCGCACGATCAGCCACCGCTATCATGTTGAATCGCTGCCCGTGGTGGCCTGATTCCGGTTCCGGATCCTGATCGCATTGAACGCCAGGCGCGCCTTTTCTCAAGGTTGCGCCTGTCCGCACTTTTACGCCGCAAGTCGGCACGAGGACAAAGATGGTTTCGACCTTGAATGAACTGACCTTGGCCCTGAGTGAAGGCCGTACCACGTCGGTCGCGCTGACCGAACTGGCGCTGGCGCGCGCTCAGGATGCGGCGGGCGAGGGCGCGCGCGTGTTTACCAAGCTGTATGCCGAATCGGCGCTGGCCCAGGCGCGCGCTTCCGACACGCTGCGTGCCGCCGGCATCGTGCGATCGGCCGTGGAAGGCCTGCCGATCAGCATCAAGGACTTGTTCGACATCGAAGGCGAAACCACCATGGCCGGTTCCGTGGCGCGCGAAGGCGAGCCGGCGGCTGACGCCAACGCCGAAGTCGTGCAGCGTTTGATTGCCGCTGGCGCCGTCATCATCGGCCGTACCAACATGACCGAATTCGCCTATTCGGGCCTGGGCATCAATCCGCACTACGGCACGCCGCTGAACCCCTACGACCGGGGCACCGGCCGCATTCCGGGCGGTTCTTCGTCGGGCGCGGCGGTGTCGGTGGCCGACGGCATGGCGGTGGCTGGCATCGGTTCCGACACGGGCGGTTCGGTGCGCATTCCGGCCGCGCTGTGCGGCCTGACGGGCTTCAAGCCCAGCGCTTGGCGCGTGTCCATGACGGGCGTGCTGCCGCTGTCGGCCAACCTGGATTCCATCGGCCCCATCGCCGGCAGCGTGCGCTGCTGCGCCGAGCTGGACGCCATCCTGTCCGGCGACGGCGGCCCGGTGCCCGAAGCCATGGCCCTGCGCGGCCTGCGCCTGGCCGTGCCGACCACGCTGGCGCTGGATGCCATGGAAAAGCACGTTGCCGACAGCTTTGCCGCTGCCGTGGCCAAGCTGAAGGAAGCGGGCGCGCTGGTCGAGGAAATCGCCATTCCCGAATTCGCCGAACTGGGCAACATCAACAGCAAAGGCGGCTTCACGGCGGCCGAAGCCTGGGCCTGGCACCGCGACCTGATCGCGCGCGCCGGCAAGCGCTACGACCCGCGCGTGGTCTCGCGCATCATGCGTGGCCAGGACATGAGCGCCGCCGACTACCTGGACCTGCTGGACGCGCGCGAAGCCTGGGTGGCTGCGGTGGACCACCGCATTGCCGGCTACGACGCGCTCATCATGCCCACCACGCCCATCGTGGCGCCGGCGGTGGCGGATCTGGTGGCCTCCGACGAAGCCTATTACGCGGCCAACGGCCTGATCCTGCGCAACCCCACGTTGATCAACTTCCTGGACGGCTGCGCATTGTCCCTGCCTTGCCACGCGCAGGGCACCGCGCCGGTGGGCTTCATGATCGCCGGCAGCAACGGCGCCGACCGCCGCATCCTGGCCGTGGGCCTGGCGGTGGAAGCGCTGCTTGGCGCACGTTGATCGCCTGGCGCACCACAACCTGCATCAAGAGGAATTGTCATGTCGCCCGTCGACGTAGTACGCAATAGTGTCGAACTGGCCCGCCAGGCGCGGCTGGACGCCCGTAGTGGGCGCCTGACCGGCCCCACGGCCAACCTGGCGCCGGGGCACGTTCAGGCCAACCTGGCCATCCTGCCGCGCGCGCTGGCCGCCGAGTTTCTGCATTTCTGCCAGCGCAACCCCAAGCCTTGCCCCTTGCTGGCCATGTCCGAACCCGGCAACCCGGCCTTGCCGGAATTGGGCCAGGACATCGACATTCGCACCGACATCCCGCGCTACCGCGTCTGGAAGAACGGCGAGCTGGTGGCCGAACCCACCGATGTGCGCGATATCTGGCGCGATGATCTGGTGTCGTTTCTGATCGGCTGCTCGTTTTCGTTTGAAGAAGCCATGCTGGACAACGGCTTGCCGGTGCGCCACATCGAGCAGGGCTGCAACGTGCCCATGTACCGCACCAACATCCCCACGCATCCGGCCGGCTCGTTCAGCGGCCCGCTGGTGGTGTCCATGCGGCCCTTGAAGGCGGCTGACGCCATCCGCGCCATCCAGGTCACGTCGCGCTTTCCGTCGGTGCATGGCGCGCCGGTGCACATTGGCGACCCCGCGCTGATCGGCATTGCGGACATCAACCGGCCGGATTACGGCGACGCGGTTGAGATTCGCCCCGGCGAATTGCCGGTGTTCTGGGCTTGCGGCGTAACGCCGCAGTCCGTGGTGTCGTCCGTGCGGCCGGAGTTCTGCATCACGCACGCCCCGGGGCATATGCTGGTGACCGACCTGGTCAACAGCCGCATGGCGATGCTGTAAAAAAACCCCATCGCAGCATGTTCGTGCGATGGGGTTTTTTATGTGGGCGTTCTTAAAACGCCCGATTCGCGTGCCGCTTAGAAAATGTGGCGGAAGCCCACGGCCGCACCCACCTGGTGGTTCTTGCCGGCAATTTCATTGCTGGCGGCGTCGCTGACCTTGTTCCAGTCCACGGTGCCGTAGACCTGCGAGCGCTTGGACAGCGCGTATTCCGCCACGGCCACCAGCGCATAGCGCTTGCCCTTGTCGCCGTCTTCAACCACGTTTTTGCTTTGGTCGTAGTAGCCCGCGCCGGTGATGGCCCAGCGCGGCGTGGCTTGCCAGGTGACGCCGGCGAAGTAGCCGTTGTCCTTACGGTTCAGGCCGGCGGTGCTGGTGGCGCCGCCCATGACGGCATTGACCCAGCCGGTTTCGTCGCGGCCATTGAAGTAGCCGACGAACACCTTGGCGCTGTCGAACTGATAGGACGCGTTCAGGTTCCAGACGCGTTGGCGCAGATCCGAATCCAGGCCGTCGTAGGTTTGCTGATACGCCGCGCCCAGGCCCAGCTTGCCGACCATGTAGCGCAGGCTGGCGCCGTATTGTTGGCCGGCTTTGTGGTCTTCCCAGCTTTCGCCGTTAGCCCACGACAAGGCCAATGACAGGTCGCCAATGGTGTTGGAATACTTGGTCATGTTGTTGGTGCGCACGCGCGACATGGCGGCGGGCAACCAGGCGTTCTGATCGTAGTTGCCAACGGTCAGCGGGTCGAAGTGATCGGCCAGCAGATCGAACATGGGCGTGTTCTGCAAGCCCAAGGTCAGTTGGCCGATGCCGCCGCCATCCAGGCCCACGTAGGCCAGCCGGCCAAACGCCTTGCCCGTGGCCGACGAATTGCCGTTCTGCATGTTGAAGCCGTTTTCCAGGCGGAAGAAGGCGCGGTTGCCATTGCCCAGGTCTTCAGAGCCGCGCAGGCCCCAACGGCTGTTCGAGATGGCGCCGTTTTCCATCGACACACGGCTGCCGTCCTGGCCAACGCTGCCGGCGCTGGTGCTCAGGTAGCGGATGCTGACGTCGGCGATGCCGTACAGGGTGACGCTGGTTTCCGCCGAAGCGGCGCCGGCGGCCAAGCCCATACCGCAGGCGGCAAGTGCAAGAGAGATGCGTTTCACTGAGAACTCCTCCTGTGTAGCTGATTTATTTTGATTGCATCCGGCTTGTGGCCGGGGATATTGCGCCGGACGGATCGTCCGATGCTGAGCTTTTGCACCGACGCTTTGGATTCAGCGCGGGTCCGGAGCATAGGCCCAATGGGGTGTGCGAAACGGCTGCGCCAATGTGGTGCAGCCGTTTGGCGCCAGGGGATTCTAAGAAAGTTGAGGCTTCTGTAGTACCCAATCGGTTTTGGCGTTTTCCCTGGTTTACAGAACCGTAAACGCGCGGGCGGTTGGAACAAGGCGTAGGCGAAAAAAAACCGGCCGCCTGGGCGACCGGTTTTGCGTGCAGCCTTAAGGTGTCACAGTTTCATGTGCAGCGGCAACCAGGTTGCGATACCGGGTACGAAGTACAGCAAGAGCACCGCCATGGCCATCAGCAGGAACATGGGCATTGAAGCGCGCGCAATATAGGGCAACTCGCGACCGCTCATGCCGGACAGCACGAACAGGTTGAAGCCCACCGGCGGCGTGATCTGTGCCATTTCCACCACGAAGACGATGAAGATGCCGAACCAGATCAGGTCAATGCCGGCTGCTTGCACGGTCGGCAGCAGCACGCCCATGGTCAGCACCACGATCGAAATGCCGTCCAGAAAGCAACCCAGCACGATGAAGAACACCATCAGCGCCATGATCAGGCCAAACTGCGACAAGCCCAGCCCGCCGATCCATTCGGCCAGCGCGCGCGGCAGGCCGATATAGCCCATCGCCAGCGTCAGGAACTGCGCGCCCGCCAGAATCAGCGCAATCATGCAATACAGGCGGGTAGCGCCCAAGAGCGATTGCATGAAGGTCGACCGGTTCAACGAACCCTGCAGCGCCGACAGGATCAACGCGCCCACCACGCCCACCGCCGCCGCTTCCGTGGCAGTGGCGATGCCGCTGTAGATGGAACCCAGCACCGCGCCGATCAGCACCATGACCGGAATCAGGTGCCGCGACTGCGACAGTTTCTGCATGAACGGCATGCCGGGATCCGCTGCCGGCACCTGCTTGGGATTGCGTATTGCCCACCAGCCGATATAGCCCATGAACAGTACGGCCAGCAGAAGGCCCGGCAGAATCCCCGCGATGAACAGCTTGGCGATCGACACGTCGGCCGCCACGCCATACACGATCATGATGATCGAAGGCGGAATCAACAGGCCCAGCGTGCCCGCGCCCGACAGCGTGCCCAGGATCTTGTCCTCGGGGTAGCCACGGCGCTTCAGCTCGGGAATGGTCATCTTGCCGACGGTGGCGCAGGTAGCGGCAGACGAGCCCGACACGGCGGCAAAAATCGCGCAACCGATCACGTTCGTGTGCAACAGCCGGCCCGGCAAGCGGTTCAGCCACGGCGCCAAGCCCCTGAACAGGTCTTCGGACAGCCGCGTGCGAAACAGGATCTCGCCCATCCACAGAAACAAGGGCAGGGCGGTCAGCGTCCAGCTGGACGACGCGCCCCAGATGGTGACGGCCATGGCGTCGCCCGCGGGGCGGCTGGAGAAAATCTCCATGCCGATCCAGGCCGTGCCGGCCAGCGTCAGGCCGACCCAGACCCCGCAGCCCAACAGCGCGAAGATCGAAACGACCAATAGGGTAATGACAAGAAGTTCATTCATGGGATTGCTGCGAAGTAGCGGCGGCCACGCCGCGTGAGCGACGGATCAACTCGTCGACAAGGGCGACCAGGAACAACACCGTGCCCACCGCCATGCTGATCTGCGGAATCCAGAGCGGCGTGGCGTCGTTGGAGGTGGAGATGTCGTTGTACAGCCAGGAGTCGTACGTCAGCTTGATGCTGAAGAACGCAAAGGCCGACGCCAGCAGCGAGCCGACGGCCAGCGCAAAAATATCCAGTCGGCGGCTGCCGGCAGGCGCCAAGGAATTCAGCAACAGCGTCACACGGATGTGTTCGCCGTGCTTGAACGTGCTGGCCAAGGCCAGAAAACCCGCCGCGGCCATGAAGTAGCCTGCATACGCATCGGTGCCCGGAATGTTCAAGCCGAGCTGGCGGGCGATGATCGCCGCCAGCACCGACGCCAGGACGCCTATCGTGCACAAGCCGGCCAACAGGCCGGCCGCGCCGTAAAGACCATCTAAAAAGCGGCGCATGGAAATATCACTGCTTCTTGTAGGTGTCGATCATGGTTTTGCCGTCCGCGCCGGCCTTCTTCAGCCAGTCATCCAGCATGCGCTTGCCAATCACCGACAGGCCTTCCTTCAGCTCGACGGTGGGCTGGATGGTTTCCATGCCGTTCTTGGCCAGCTGTTCCTGATACCACTTGTTCTTTTCTTGCGACAGCTTCCAGCCGCGTGCTTCGGCATCCGCGCCGGCCTTCTTCAAGGCTTCCTGCGAGGCCGGGTCCAGTGCGTCAAACGCCTTCTTGTTCACGATGATGGCGTTCTTGGGCAACCAGGCCTGCGTGTCGTAGAACTTCTTGATGTACTCGTAGGTCTTGGTGTCGTAGCCGGTGGAGGCCGACGACATGTAGGAATCGATCACGCCGGTGGCCAGCGCTTGCGCCAGTTCAGCCTGCTGCACCGTGACGGGTTGCGCGCCCACCAGTTCAGCGATCTTGGCCGTGACCGGGCTGTACGCGCGCCACTTCAGGCCCTTCATGTCGCTGATCTGCTTGATTTCCTTGTTGGCGAAGATGCCTTGGGGCGGCCACGCCACGGCGTACAGCAGCATCATGCCTTGCGACTCAAGCTTCTTTTCCAGGAAGGGCTTTTGCGCCTGGTACAGCTTGAACGAAGCGTCGTAGCCGGTGGCCAGGAAGGGCAGGCCGTCCAGTTCGTAGATCGGGTCTTCGTTGGCGAAGTTGGTCAGCAGGATTTCGCCGATCTGCGCCTGGTTGCCTTGCACGGCGCGCTTGATTTCCGGCGCCTTGTACAGCGAGGCATTGTTGTGCAGCTGGATCTTCAGCTTGCCTTGCGACAGCGTATCCACTTCCTTGATGAAGCTGGTCAGGTTTTCAACGTGGAAGTTGCTGGCCGGGTAGGCACTGGGCAAATCCCACTTGGTTTCGGCCTGTGCGCCGGCGCTGAATGCCAGGATGATGCTGCCGGCCAGCATTGAGATTTTCTTGTACATGGATGGTCCTTCTGTGCGAATGGTGAAGACGGGTTGTGCCCGATAGGCATTCTTGAAAGAGACTGCTGCGCGGATGGTGCGCGGCCTAAAAGCCGTGCCATTCTATGGCGCTGCGCGGCACCATCGCGCGAAAAAAACGCCGGTTTACGGGTTAATCCTAGGCTTGGGCGTGCCAGTTCGTTGAAGGTTAAATCGTTGTGCACGCCGTGGACACCTCGCATTCATGCCCCCGTTTTTCTTCTAAGATTGCGGCTGTGTATGCAAGCTGCAGAGGCCCCTTGTGAATTTCGTTTTCCGCCGAGATGAGTTGCTGGTTGAAGAAGCGTCCAGCTTGTTGCCGGATCTGGCATTGTGCGAACGCATCGGCCTGGCCCTGCCGGCCTTGCAGCCGATCTGGACCACGCCCGATTCGCCGTATCGGACGATGCACGTGGACCCCGCGCTGGAGGCGCCCGAAGGCTATGCCTTCAAGAAGCTGCGGTCGCTGTTCGGCGTGCTGGACGACGAGCGCATGGCGCTGGCGGGCCGCGCCTACCAGATCGCCGAATGGGCGCGCACGCACCGGTTCTGCGGCGCCTGCGGGACCCCCGCCGAGCGCGTGGCGCACGAATTCTGTTTGCGTTGCCCGTCCTGTGGCTTTTCAGCCTACCCGCGCATATCGCCGGCCATGATGGTGCTGATCCGCAAGGGCGACAGCATCCTGCTGGCGCGGCACACTACCACCGCTACGTCCCGCTACACCGCGCTGGCGGGGTTCGTGGAACCGGGCGAGAGCATCGAAGAGACCGTGCACCGCGAGGTCTACGAGGAAGTCGGCCTGAAGGTCGGCAACCTGCAGTACTTCGGCAGCCAACCCTGGCCCTTTCCGCATTCCCTGATGGTGGCGTTTACCGCCGACTACGTCTCGGGCGACATCCGCGTGCAGGAAGACGAAATCGCCGATGCGCGCTGGTTCGGCCCGGGCGACCCCATGCCCGACATCGCGCCGCGCATTTCGATTGCGGGCTGGCTCATCCGCGCCAATCTGCCCATGGGCTGGGCCGCGCCCTAAGCACATCAAGCCGCCTCCGGCGGCATTTCCACTTGCACAACGCTAGGGGTATTCCCTTGAAATGGCCGCTTTTGGCCGTTTGGTTCTTATTTTTTATGGATGAAATGCCCATAAATTATTAGTATTTCGACCAGATAAACTTGGTTCGAGCGTTTCATGAGCTCCACGTTGATAGCCTCGTCGGCCCACCTTGCCGGCGGCAGCGCGCCCGATCTGTCCGAAGTTGAATTCGGCCTGATGATCGCCAGCCATGCCTTTGACCGCTGGACCGTGCGCTGCATGGCGGCGGCCGGGCTGCCCGACCTGACGCCTACCGACGTGATGGTGTTCCACCATGTCTACCACCGGCAACGCGCCAAGAAGCTGGCCGACATCTGCTTCACGCTCAACGTCGAAGACACCCACATCGTCAGCTACGCGCTGAAGAAGCTGGAGCGCCTGGGCGTTGTCAAGGGCGAACGCAGCAGCAAGGAAGTGTTCTACAGCGTCACGCCGGACGGCGCGGCCATTCTCAAACGCTACGGCGAGATCCGCGAACAATGCCTGACCGCCGGCCTGGACGGGCCAGGCGGAGGCGGGCTGGATTTCAGCCGCCAACTGGCGCACGCCTTGCGCTCGCTATCGGGCCTGTACGACCAGGCCGCACGGGCGGCAACCTCACTCTGAATCTGTTCGGGCATGGCCCGGCACACCGCAACCCGACCGCGGCGGCACGCGCCGTGGCCGTTTGTTTTCAAGGATCACGCATGAAGAAGTGGCAATTCTGGATCGATCGTGGGGGCACCTTTACCGACATCGTGGCGCGCCGCCCCGATGGCACGACCACCACCGCAAAGATGCTGTCGGAAAACCCCGAGCAGTATCGCGACGCGGCTGTAGCCGGGATCCGCAAGCTGCTGGGCGTGGCGCCCGGCCAGCCCGTGCCGGTCGAGCAGGTCGAGTGCGTGAAGATGGGCACCACCGTCGCCACCAACGCCTTGCTGGAACGCAAGGGCGAGCGCACGCTGCTGGTCACGACGCGCGGGTTTCGCGATGCGCTGCGCATTGCGTATCAGAACCGGCCGCGGCTGTTCGACCGCAACGTCGTGCTGCCCGAAATGCTCTATGAATCCGTTGTGGAAGCCGACGAGCGCGTGGCCGCTGATGGCGAAGTCATCCGCGATCTGGACGAAGCCGGCCTGCGCGCCGGCATGCAGGCCGCCTACGACAGCGGCATCCGCGCGGTGGCCATCGTGTTCATGCACGCCTGGCACGCTACCGGCCATGAACAGCGCGCGGCCCGCATCGCCCGCGAAGTCGGCTTCACGCAAGTGTCGGCCTCGCACGAAGTCAGCCCGCTGATCAAGTTCGTATCGCGCGGCGACACCACGGTGGTTGACGCCTATCTGTCGCCGATCTTGAAGCGCTACGTGGATCAGGTGGCGGGCGAACTGCCGGGCATCCGCCTGATGTTCATGCAATCCAGCGGCGGCCTGACCGACGCGCACCGCTTCCGAGGCAAGGACGCCATTCTGTCCGGCCCGGCCGGTGGCATCGTCGGCATGGTGCGCACCAGCGAAATCGCCGGCTTCCCCAAGGTCATCGGTTTTGACATGGGCGGCACGTCCACCGACGTGTCGCACTACGCGGGCGAGTTCGAACGGGAATTTGAAACCCAGGTGGCAGGCGTGCGCATGCGCGCGCCCATGATGAGCATTCACACCGTGGCGGCGGGCGGCGGGTCCATCCTGCATTTCGACGGCGCGCGCCTGCGCGTCGGCCCGGATTCGGCGGGCGCCAACCCCGGGCCCGCTTGCTACCGCCGGGGCGGCCCGCTGGCCGTGACGGACTGCAACGTGCTGTTGGGCAAGATCCAGCCGGACTTTTTCCCCAACGTGTTTGGCCCCGAGGCCAACGAAGCCCTGGACCGCGACGCCGTGGTTGCGCGCTTCACGGCCATGGCGGACGAAGTGCGCGCCGCCACCGGCCGCGAGATGACGCCCGAGCAACTGGCCGAGGGCTTCCTGGAAATTGCGGTCGGCAACATGGCGGAGGCCATCAAGCGCATCTCGGTACAGCGCGGCCACGACGTAACGGAATATGCCCTGACCGTGTTCGGCGGCGCGGGCGGGCAGCATGCCTGCCTGGTGGCCGATGCGCTGGGCATGACAACGGTGTTTGCGCATCCGCTGGGCGGCGTGCTCTCGGCCTATGGCATGGGCCTGGCCGACCAGACCGACATGCGCCAGAAGACGGTTGAAAAGGTGCTGGACGCCAGCCTGATGGGCGAGCTGAAAGACGAGCTGGATGTGCTGGCCGAGCAAGCGGTGGGCGAGCTGCGCCGTCAGCATGTGCCGGAAGGCGACATCAGCGTGCAGCGTCGCCTGCATTTGAAATATCGGGGCACCGATACGGCGCTGGAAGTTGCCTTTTCCACCTTGGAGCAGGCGCGTGGCGATTTTGAAGCCGCCTATCGGCAGCGTTATTCCTTCCTGATGCCCAATCGCGAGCTCGTGGTTGAGACCATTTCGGTGGAAGCCACCGGTGGCGGTGAGCGCGTTGGCGAAGCGTCGGTGTCGCGTACCCGGGATGGCGCCTTGGCGGCCCGCCGCGTGGTCAGCATGTACAGCGCGGGCGAATGGCGCGACACGCCGTTGTATGTGCGTGAAGACATGGCGGGCGGCGACGTGGTGGCGGGTCCCGCCATCATCTCCGAGCCCAATCAGACGACCGTGGTGGAACCCGGCTGGCAAGCCGAACTGACGGCGCAGGACCATTTTGTGATCCGGCGCGTCGAGGCGCGTGCGGACCGGCGTCGCATTGGCACGCAGGCGGATCCGGTCATGCTGGAGGTGTTCAACAACCTCTTCATGTCGATTGCCGAACAGATGGGCTATCGCCTGCAGAACACGGCGTACTCCGTCAACATCAAGGAACGCCTGGATTTCTCGTGCGCCATTTTTGATTCGCAAGCCCGCCTGATCGCCAACGCGCCGCATATGCCGGTGCATCTGGGGTCTATGGGCGAATCGGTCCGCACGGTCATGAACGCCAACGCCGGCCGCATGATGCCGGGCGACGCCTATGTGGTGAACGATCCGTACCACGGTGGCACGCACTTGCCGGACGTCACGGTCATTACGCCGGTGTTCGATCATGCCGGTCGCGAAATCCTGTTCTACGTCGGCTCGCGTGGGCACCACGCGGATATCGGCGGCACGACGCCGGGATCCATGCCGCCCGATTCCAAAACGGTGGAAGACGAGGGCGTGCTCTTTACCAATTTCCAGTTGGTGAAGAACGGCGAATTCCGCGAGGAAGCCGCGCGCGAGATCCTGGGCTCGGGCCGCTGGCCCGCGCGCAATCCGGATCAGAATATCGCCGACATGCACGCGCAGATCGCCGCCAACGAGAAAGGCGTGCAGGAACTGCTGCGCATGTGCGACCACTTCGGCCTGGACGTCGTGCGCGCCTATATGGGCCACGTGCAGGACAACGCTGAAGAAGCGGTGCGCCGCGTGATCTCGGTGCTGAAGGACGGCAGCTACGAATACCCGCTGGACAACGGCGCGGTGATACGCGTGGCGGTGAAGGTGGATACGCAGGCGCGTAGTGCAGTGGTCGATTTCACCGGTACGTCGCCGCAGTTGGACAACAACTTCAACGCGCCTGGTGCGATTGCCGTGGCCGCGGTGCTGTATGTGTTCCGCACGATGGTCAACGACGACATCCCGCTGAACGACGGCTGCCTGGCGCCGTTGTCGATCATCCTGCCGGAAGGTTCGATGTTGCGGCCCAACCCGCCGGCGTCGGTGGTGGCGGGCAACGTGGAAACGTCCATGTGCATCGTCAACGCGCTGTATGGCGCGTTGGGTGTGCTGGCCGCCAGCCAGGGCACGATGAATAACTTCACCTTCGGCAACGCGCGCCATCAGTATTACGAGACCATCTCGGGCGGCACGGGTGCGGGCCCGGTACGCATCGACGCGGCTGGACCGCATGATGAAGGCTTTGCCGGCACGTCGGTGGTGCAGGCGCACATGACCAATTCACGCTTGACGGACCCCGAGGTGCTTGAGTTCCGCTTCCCCGTGCGGCTGGAGTCCTACGAAATCCGCAAGGGGTCAGGCGGCGCGGGCCGTTACCCGGGCGGCGAGGGCGGCGTGCGCCGCATCCGCTTCCTGGAAGACATGACGGCAGCCATCCTGTCCAACAACCGCCGCTTTGCGCCGTTCGGCCTGGCCGGCGGGCAGCCGGGCGCAATGGGCCGAAACTCGATTGAGCGCGTCGATGGCACCATCGAGGAACTCGGCCCGCAAGACAGCGCCCAATTGCAGCCGGGCGACGTGTTCGTGGTTGAAACCCCCGGGGGTGGTGGCTACGGCAAGGCGTGATGATGGTATCGCCTTGGTGCACAAAATAGGCAGGTCGTAGGATGGGTGAAGCGCGCGAACTCCGGGGGCAAGAACCCCGACGTACAACGCGCGCAACCCATCATGCAACGGTGGACGTGTGGCAAATTCAGCCATGGCTCAACCACCGCTTGATGGGTTACGCGCGTTCAGCGTTAATTTCCTGTTCCAGGACGGTGCGCGCTACACCCATCCTACGATCCTGCTATTCCGGGTCCGACATGACATCCAACGCAATGTCCGCCATCTTTCTGCGGTCATAGACTCGCAACGTGACCTCGTCATCGCGGATTTCAAACATCGCGGTCGCCAGCGTATTTTCACCATCTGGGTCGGCGGCATCGGTGCGCAATATCGGCAGGGCGCCCAACGTGTCGTGCAGCGCGGCCAGCATGTCCGCGCTGCCCGTTTCCGGCGACCAGCCATCCACGATGCCCTCAATCCGGTTTTGTCGGTTGCGCGATGATTCCGTAATCACTTGCGGTTGGTCGCGCGCCTTGGCGTGAACCATGTGGTTGGCATGGCCGTAGCGCGTGCCGATGTCCATGATGGACGTCGAACCCGGCGCCACCTCGGCGCTGATCAGACGGGGGGCGGTGGCACTGCCCAGCAGATGGTGAAAGCCGCCAGCATGCGGCAGGTCGCGAAGCAGGGCGACGGCCTCATCCAGCGTGGAGCAGTCCAGCACCGCGCGCGCCAGAAACATGCGCGGCACGCCCGGCTGGCGCAGTCGGGTGCGCAGGTTATTGATGGTTTGCACCAGGCCGGCCCGGTTGGCGCCGAAGGTGTGGCCTGGCAATGACCCCGGGTAATAGAAGCTGACAAAGCCGGGCGCGTCGTCCAAGGCCACATCAACCAACTGGCAGCGCCCGTACAGGTAGGGGTCGCCGTCTTCGTTATGGCCGATCCAGCGTGTGCCGTCCGCGCCTTTCAGTGCGACGGACGTGCAGCCGTCAGTGGTGCTATGCAGCAAGTCACCCCGGCAATTCCAAAGCAGCACGTCTTTCACAGGCATGCGCAGGCCGTCGGCCAGCCCTTCAAGTTCTTCCCATAGCGTCGGCAACACCGCCTGGATCTGTTGCGCCAGTTCGTCCACATAGGGATGGCCACGCCAGCGGCGCAGCGCTTCCCAGGTGCTGCTTTGATTCAGGTACACCGACATCAGCGGGCGTGCCAACTTGCCCAGCGCTTGACCGACTTCGCGCCGGTTTCCGGCAATGCGTACATATTTGTAGGGCATGGGGATTCTCCGGGGTGTCGTGTGGATTGTAATTTTTCTAAGCTCTGCCGGGTGGGGACGCATGCGTTAAGATCGCCGATAAGCGGTGCCGGTGACCCCGGAGCCGCCAAGGAATCATGCCCCTACAACAACCCGGGGAGCCGACGGTCCCCACGAGGAGAGTTTCATGATCAAACGTAAAGTTGCCGCCGCCTTGGTCGGCCTGTCCGTGGCCATGTTCGGCGCTGTATCCGGCGCCCAAGCCCAGGGCAGGGAATTGGTGGTGGCCACCGACACCGCTTTCGTGCCGTTCGAGTTCAAGCAGGGTAATACCTATGTGGGCTTTGATGTGGATCTCTGGGCAGCCATCGCCAAGGAACTGAACTTGAAGTACAAGCTTCAGCCCATGGATTTCAACGGCATCATCCCGGGCCTGCAAACCAAGAACATCGATGCCGCGCTGGCGGGCATCACGATCCGGGACGACCGCAAGAAGGTCATCGACTTCTCGGACCCCTACTACGAAAGCGGCCTGGCCATTCTGGTCAGCGACAAGAACACCGATATCAAAGACGCCAAGTCCCTCTCCGGCAAGACCGTTGCCGTCAAGACCGGCACTGCCACCGTTGATTTCCTGAAGTCCCAGGTGCCGGACGCCAAGCTCAAGCTGTTTCCCAACATCGACAACGCGTATCTGGAACTGGCCACGGGCCGCGTGGACGCCGCCGTGCACGACACGCCCAACGTGCAGTACTACGCCAACACGGCAGGCAAGGGCCGCGTGAAGGTGATCGGTTCGGTCAAGAGCGGTGACTTCTACGGCATCGCCTTCCCCAAGGGCAGTGAATTGGTCCCGCAGGTGAACAAGGCCTTGGCCACGCTGAAAGCCAACGGCCAGTACGATGCCATCTATGAAAAGTGGTTCGGCAAGAAGCCGTAAGCGCTGGGCATAGCCTTGCTTTCCGCGCCGCTTCGCCGTGAAGTCAGCGGGGCGGCGCCGCGATGATGCGGCGCCCGAAGGCGCCCTGGGGGGACTACCGTGGAATTTGACTGGGCTGTAATTCAAGACGCGATACCCAATCTGCTTGAGGGTACGCTGATGACCATCAAGATCACGTTCTGGGGCTTGGTCGGCGGGTTCTTGCTGGGGGCGTTGTCTGGCGTGACCCGGGCTTACGGCCACCCCGTCCTGTCGGCGATCGCGCAAGTCTATGTGGCGGTGATTCGCGGCACGCCGATCGTTGTGCAGGTGATGTTCATCTACTTCGCCTTGCCGCTGCTGGCCAATATCCGGGTGGATGCCGAATGGGCGGCCATCGTCACCCTGATCATCAACTCGGGCGCCTACATCTCGGAAATCGTGCGGGGAGCGCTGCTGTCCGTGCACAAGGGGCTGAAGGAAGCGGGGCAGGCGATGGGCTTGCCGTTCCACAAGATCTTGTTCCACATCATCGGGCCGGTGGCGTTTCGCCGCATGATCCCGCCGCTGGGCAACCAGTGCATCATCAGCTTGAAGGATTCATCACTGTTCATCGTGATCGGCGTGGCCGAACTGACGCGTCAGGGCCAGGAGATCATGGCCAGTAATTTCCGTGCTGTTGAAATATGGTCCGCGGTCGCGATCGTCTACCTGATCCTGACCGGCTTGATGGCGCTGAGCCTGCACCTGGTGGAAAGAAGGATGCGCATATTATGAGCATGGTCGAATTCCATAACGTCACCAAGAACTTCGGCGAATCCATGGTGTTGGACGATATTTCGCTGAACATCGACGCGGGTGAGGTCGTGGTGGTGGTGGGTCCGTCGGGTTCCGGCAAGTCCACGTTCCTGCGATGCATCAATGTGCTGGAAACCATCAACGGCGGAGATCTGCTGGTGGATGGCTTAAGCGTCAAGGGCGATACGGCGCAGGTGCGCGAGATCCGCCGAGAAGCCGGCATGGTGTTCCAGCAATTCAATCTGTTCCCGCAGATGACCGCGCTGGAAAACGTCATGTTCGGCCCCGTGCATACGCGCGGCCAGCCGCGCGGCGAAGCACGCGAGCTGGCCGAGGCATTGCTGGACAAGGTGGGCCTTGCTGAGCGCATGCATCACTATCCGGCGGAGCTGTCCGGCGGCCAGCAACAGCGCGTGGCCATTGCCCGCGCCCTGGCCATCAAGCCCAAGCTGATGCTGTTCGATGAGCCCACCTCGGCGCTCGACCCTGAACTGCGTCACGAAGTGCTGAAGGTGATGCGGGACCTGGCGGAAGAGGGCATGACGATGGTGGTCGTGACCCACGAAATGGAATTCGCGCGCAAGGTGGGTAGCCGGCTTCTCTTCATCGACGCGGGAAAAATCGCGCACGATGGGCCACCGACTGAATTACTGAGCAACCCGCCCAGCCAGCGTTTGAAGGATTTCCTGCAGCACGTTACCTGAGGCGCCATTCATTCATGGCGTAAAAAAACCAGCATGCTGCTGGTTTTTTTACGCTTGCGTCGGGTCGTGAAGAAATGGCGTCAGCCTTTCACCCGGACAATCTTCTGCACCTGCGGCACGTGTCGAATGGCGCGGATGACCTGGGCCAGGTGTTTGCGGCTGTCGACCTGAATGGTCAGGTGCAACGACACCGTGGACACCGCATCGTCGTGCATCGTCACGTGCATGATGTTGGCGTCAGCGGCGGTAACTTCCGCCGCGAGCCGGCCCAGCACGCCGCGCTCGTTGCGGGTGATGATGTCCAGACGCGTGGCCAGGTGCTTGGCCGTGTGGGCATCCCAGGCCACGTTGATCCAGCGCTCGGGTTCGCGCAGGCGTTGGCGCATGGCGACCGGGCAGTCGGCGGTGTGCACCACCAGCCCATGGCCCATGCGCATGCCCGCCACAATCGGATCGCCCGGCAGTGGACCGCAGCACGGCGCCAACTGCACGGCCTGGCCTTCGTTGCCCTGGATCAGGATGGGGGCGCTGCGCGCGGAAGTCAGCTCGTCCACGGCCGCTGCCGTGGTGGCGACCAATTGGTGTTCGGGCGCAAACCGGCGTGCAACCACTGCCGCCAGGCGCTTGCCCAAGCCGATATCGGCCAGGATTTCTTCACGCGAACTGGCGCCGGTGCTGCGCGCCAATTTCTGCCAGGCGGGGTCATCGGTGGCCGGCATCGGCATGTGCAATTCCTGCAAGGCCTGGCTGAGCAAGCGTTCGCCGAACGCCACCGATTCTTCGTACTTGACGGTGCGCAGGTAATGCCGGATTTCGGAGCGTGCGCGGCCGGTGCGTACGTAATTGAGCCACTGTGCGTTGGGGCGCGAGGCGGGCGACGTCACGATTTCCACTGTGTCGCCGCTGTTGAGCTCGGTGCGCAGCGGAACGAACTCGCCATTTACCTTGGCCGCCACGGCCTGGTTGCCGATGTCGGTATGGATGGCGTAGGCGAAGTCCACGGGCGTGGCGCCGCGTGGCAGCGAAATGATCTTGCCGCGCGGGGTGAACACGTAGACGGCATCCGGGAACAGGTCAACCTTGACGTGTTCCAGGAATTCACCGGAATCACCCGTCTGGCTTTGAATGTCCAGCAGCGATTGCAACCATTGATGGGTGCGCTTTTGCAGGTCGTTCAGCGTCAGGTCGGCGCCCTTGTACAGCCAGTGCGAGGCCACGCCTTCTTCGGCCACGTGATGCATGTCGCGTGTGCGGAACTGGAATTCCACAGGTGTGCCGTAGGGGCCGACCAGCGTGGTGTGCAAGGACTGATAGCCGTTCACTTTCGGAATGGCGATGTAGTCCTTGAACTTGCCAGGTACGGGCCGATAAAGCTGGTGCAGCGTGCCCAGCGCCAGATAGCACTCGGGCAGGGTATGCACGATGACGCGAAAGCCGTAAATGTCGAGCACGTCGGAAAACGATTTTTTCTGGTCCACCATCTTGCGGTAGATGCCATAAAGCGTTTTCTCGCGGCCCGTGACTTCGGCTTCGATGCCGGCGGCAGGCAGCGACGCCCGCACCGAATCTGCAATCTTGGTGATGACTTCGCGGCGGTTGCCGCGCGCGGCCAGCACGGCCTTGTACAGCACCTGGTAGCGGTTGGGGTACATGGCCGCGAAGCACAGATCCTGCAGTTCTCGGAACAGCAGGTTCAGGCCAAGACGATGTGCAATGGGCGCGTAGATGTCCAGCGTTTCGCGCGCGATACGTCGGCGTTTCTCGGGGTTGACCGCGTCCAGTGTGCGCATGTTGTGCAGGCGGTCGGCCAGCTTGATGAGAATGACGCGCACGTCGCGCGCCATCGCCAGCAGCATCTTGCGGAAACTTTCAGCCTGCTGTTCTGCCTTCGTGGCGAAGTCCAGACGGTCGAGCTTGGACAGGCCGTCAACCAGCTCGGCGACTTCAGGACCAAAGCGTTCGGCGAGCTCGTGCTTGGCGATGCCTTGGTCTTCCATCACGTCATGCAGCAGAGCGGCCGACAACGCGTTGACGTCGAGCTTCCAGCCTGCGCAGATTTCAGTGACGGCGATGGGGTGCGAGATGTAGGGCGAACCGCTGGCGCGGAATTGGCCCAGGTGCGCCTGATCCGCGAAGCGATAGGCTTCGCGCACACGTTCTACATCTTTGGGATCGAGATAGCTGCCGATGATTTCGGTCAGCGGCGCCAGCGAAGCAACCGGCGAAGCGGTCGCGTCCGCCGCTTCTTGTGCAGCGACAGACGGTGGCGTAGCGAGGTTCTTGCTTTTCTTACCCGTGCGGCGCCCAAGACGGGAGCCGGCACGTAGCGCGGCAAGCAGACCAGATGAAGCGTACTTCAGCCCGGGAAAAGCCATACTTGCCGCCCCCCGGAGAGTATCAGGTGGGAACTTTACGCAGCATTTCCACGCCGGTTAGGCCGCCTGCGATTTCGCGCAGCGCAGTGACCGTGGGCTTGTCTTTGCTGTCCAGGCGCGGGGCATGGCCTTGCGCCAACTCGCGGGCGCGATACGTCGCGGCCAGCGTGAGCTTGAAACGGTTGGGGATTTGATTCAGACAGTCTTCGACGGTAATGCGAGCCATTAGGACACCTGGTGCTGATGGATTATTGGAGAGAATGCAGTCGGCTCAGTGCTCGGCGGGAATGCCAAGTTGCGAGAACAACTGAGCGTGCCGGGCGGCCTGAGACGAAAAACGCAGCCGCGCGGCGCTGACTATTTGTATCAGTTCCGACAAGGCTACGCTAAATTCTTGATTAATAATAACATATTCGCATTCTGGCGCGTGGGCGATTTCACCGCCCGCGGCCATCAGCCGCCGCGCGATGACTTGCGGCGCGTCCTGGCCGCGCGCCTTCAAGCGGTTTTCCAGTTCATCGATCGACGGCGGCAGCACGAAAATGCCGATTGCGCCCGGAAACCGCTGTTTTACCTGGCGAGCGCCTTGCCAATCGATTTCCAGCAGGACGTCGCGCCCTTCGCGCGTAGCGGTGTCGATACGGTCGCGCGGCGTGCCGTAGAAATTGCCGTGCACTTCCGCCCACTCCAGCAGGTTCTGCGCGTCGCGCATCTGCCTGAAATCGTCAGATGACACAAAGCGGTATTCGCGGCCGTCTTCTTCACCAGGCCGGGGCGCGCGCGTGGTGCAAGAAATGGAAAGTTCGATGGAAGGGTCTTGCTGGAGCAAGGCCTTCACCAGGCTGGATTTGCCCGCGCCGCTAGGGGCGACGACCATGAAGACGTTTCCGGGATTGGCGTGCATGAAATAGGACCGGCGAGTGATGCTAAGACCGGGAGTCTAGCAAATCACGCGGCGCGGCAGGGGAAAACCCGATGCCGCGCCGCGTGTTTTTTCAGGGTCTGCGAATGGTGTGGCTCGACCTGTGGGTTTGGTATCGGCCCTTAACCCGCCGGTTGGGTATTCGCCTGAATCAACGTGCCGCCCGCCGGTGAGGCGTCGCTGCCCAGCAAATGGCCATTGACCTCGACCCCGTACAAGGAATCCTCCGAGTCGTGATATTTGGCGCGCGTCGCCGCGACGGATTCCGTATAGCGCGGGTCTTGCGGGCGTTCATGCGCATTCATGAAGTAGGCCACGTCCCAGGCCTCCTGGTCGCTCAACATGCCGGCCTGGCCCAGCGGCATGTTGGCCTTGATGAAGCCGGCCGCGTTGCCGATCTGGTGCATGCCGGCGCCCCAATTGAACGAGTCCGCGCCCCACAAGGCGGGAAACACCCAGTGCTTGCCATTCTTCTGGCCCTGGCCTTCGGCGCCGTGGCATACGGCGCAGTACTGCGCATAGACCTTGCTGCCGCGCACGTAGTCGGCTTTCTGGGCGGGTGGGGGCAGTTTGCGATAGCCCTGGCCTTCCAGCACCACGCCCGTTGGCGCTTTGCTGGCTAGCCAGAACATATAGGTTTGCAAGGCGGTCAGCGTGGGGTCGTCGGCCGCCGGCGCCTTGCCGTTCATGCTGAAACGAAAGCAGCCCTGCAGGCGCTCGGCCAGCGTATTGACGTGTGCGTTCTTGGCGCGATAGGCCGGATAGAGCACATAGGCCGCCCACATTGGCGCGGAATCCGGCCTGCGTCCGGCATCCAAATGGCAACTGGCGCAATTCAGGTTGTTGCCCACGAACTTCCCCGCCAGTTGCGGCGTGTGCAGGAAGATCTGTTCGCCCTGGCGCACGACCTTGCCAAATTCGGTGTCAGGCAACGAGGCGGCGGAAGGTGGCGTGAAGGCGGGTTTGGCGTCTGCCGCGTATGTGGCAGAGGCCGTACAGAACAAGGCCAGCAGGGATAACAGCGCGGCGGCAAACCCGCCCGTGGACGTGGCGCGGAACATGGAATCGGGCTTCATTGCTTGTTCCCCTGGTTGGCGGGCGATTGCTTGGCGAGCAGCTCCGCGGCGGCGGGCAGGCCGGCGTAATAGGCCGAGACGGCGTCGATTTCGGCGTCCGTCAAACGGGTGGCCACGGCGGGCATCAAACCCAGTGGGCCGGGCGGCCGCTGCCCTTGCTGCCACGCGCGCAACTGGCCGGCGATATAGGCGGCTGGCTGGCCCGCCAGGCTGGGGAAGTTTTCGCCTACCCCGATGCCGCCCGGGCCATGGCACTGATTACAGGCGGGCACGTTCTTATCCCAGGCGCCGCGTGTGGCCAGCCAGGCGCCGGTGTCGGTTGGCTTGACGGGGTGCATGGCCGTCGCGGCGAGGTGGTCAGTGTTCAGTGGGGAGGGCAGCCCGGCGTAGTAGCGGGCCACGGCGTCTTGTTGGGCGGGGCTCAGGGCCTTGGCGGTCGCGGCCATGATGGGGCTGACGCGCGAGCCGTTGGCCATGGCTTCCAGTTGTTCAGCCAGGTACTTGGCGCCGATACCCGCCAGTTGCGGAAAGCCCGCGGCGGGGTTGCCTTCGCCGCGGGCGCCGTGACAGGTAATACAGGCCGGGGCGCCGTTCGCGCCTTGCATGCTGATTTGCTTGCCGTCAGGTTCGGCCTGTGCCTGCGCAGCCGTTGCGCATACCAGACCTGCCAGCAGCGTGGCGCTAAAGGACCGTGGGGTCATGGGTGCCTGCTCCAAAGCTTGTTATTGGATTTGGGTAATAAGCTAATTTCTACAAATTATATAAAGACTTGTGACATATCAGTGCGCGCTTCGCGACTAAGACGGCATTTTCCTTAAGGCGGCACTTTCTCGCTTCTTCTGCTTGCACGTCACCGCAGCGCATTGTGTCCGCATTGGAAACTTTGCTTGCAGCTTCGCAAGAATGATTGCGGTAGCATCTCGCCGATTGATAACAAGGAGAATTCGATGCATGCGAACGAGATCGAACCGCCGCGCGTAGCCCTGGTAACCGGCGCAGGGACAGGAATTGGACGCGCGGTAGCACTGGAATTTTTGGCTCAAGGCTACCGGGTTGTGCTGGCGGGGCGTCGACGCGACCCGCTTGAAGCCACCCGTACCGCAGCCGGTGAAGATGGTGTGCGTGCCCTGGTGGTGCCCACCGATGTCTCGGACGAGCACGCTGTGCGTGATCTATTCGACACTGCGCAGCGGGAGTATGGCCGCCTGGATGTGCTGTTCAATAATGCGGGCCGTGGCGCACCGGCCATGCCCATTGAAGAACTGCCCGTGTCGGTATGGCGCGAAGTTGTCGATACCAACCTGACCGGCATGTTCCTGTGCGCGCAAGCCGCGATCCGTGTGATGAAGGCGCAGTCCCCGCAAGGCGGCCGCATCATCAACAACGGGTCTATCTCGGCACATGCGCCGCGTCCGTTCTCCATTGCCTACACGGCAACCAAACACGCGGTGACGGGCCTGACCAAATCCATTTCGCTGGATTGCCGCCCCTATGGCATTGCCTGCGGGCAGATCGACATCGGTAACGCCGCCACCGACATGACCGAGCGCATGGCGGCCGGCATCCTCCAGGCCGACGGCAGCACCAAGGTCGAGCCGCGCATGGACGTGGCGCACGTGGCGCAAGCCGTCGCCGCCATGGCGCGCCTGCCCTTGGATGCCAATGTGCAGTTCATGACCATCATGGCTACGAACATGCCCTTCGTGGGCCGGGGCTGAATGCACGAAGCCTGCCGGCTATTGCCTGGCAGGCTTCGATGCTTCTGACATGCTAGGCGCCCAGCAGGCGCCTTTTTTTTCGCGCCGGTTCGCCGGCCCCAAAATGCCTTAACGCCAGGCCTTAACGCGAGGCTTGTGCCAGCATCTGGCCCTGCGTGGTGTCCAGATAGCGCCGCGCGCCAACGTAACGCTTGGTCCAGTAGGGATTCGTCATTTCGTCGACGCGCACCTTGGTGCCGCGTCGGGGCGCGTGGACGAATTTGTTCTGGCCGATGTAGATGCCTACGTGCGACGTTACGCCACGCCCCCGAGTGGCAAAAAAGACCAGGTCGCCAGGACGCAGTGCCTTCTTGTTGGACACGGACTTCCCTTCGCTGCGCTGGGCGCGGGCGGTGCGGGGAAGTTCAAGCCCGGCGATTTCTCGGTAGACATACAGCACCAACCCGCTGCAGTCGAAGCCTTCGGCATCGTCGCCACCCCAGCTGTACGGGGTGCCGATGGCGTCCAGGCCCGCTTGCACGACACGTTCACGCAAGGTGGGCACGGTGGGCTCTTGCGCCAGGCGCAGGCCGTTGAGCGTCGGGCGGGCTTGCTCGGTGGGCAGGGAGGCCTGGGCGGCGCCTGGTATCCACGAGAGGGTCAGGGCAAGAAGGGGGGCAGACAGGAAAACGGGAATGCGGAAATCGGCAATTCGGACTTTTCGCGTAGGCGGCGTCATTACGTCACTTCAGAAATCGGAGTAGGCGGCATGGCTTTGCCTGGAGGGGGCAAGCCGGCGGAAAGGGGCGGCTTCGGGACGCAAAAGGCCCGGAAGCTGTTGAATTATAGTGGAATAAAGTTTCATTACATTTGTAGTGCAATGCAGCAATATCGGGGCAAATCCGTTACGCCCTCCCGGGAGAACGACGTAACGGTTGCAGCATTTTGGACTTCAAACACCGCGGTTCAGTAAGCCGCGTCTTAGAAGCTGCCGCGCAAGCCCACCATGACGGCACGCCCCCCTTCGGGCGCCACATCGCGCAGTACCGATGTGGCGTAGCGGATGTCCTGATTGGTCAGGTTCAGGCCGCGTAGGTAAGCCTCCCATTGCACGCCGGTGGTCTTGAAGCGATACCCGGCATTGGCGTCCAGGCTGTAATACCCGGCGGTAGACGTGTCGTTGGCCGGGTGGTCGTGCTGGGCAAAGGCTTTGGACACGCTCACCCCGGCGCTGTAGGGCCCGTAGCCGTAGTCCAGCGCCACGCGCAGGCGCAGCGGCGGAATGCGTGGCAGCGAACGCCCGGTATCGCGGTTGCGCGAGAGGGTGTAGTCGCCAGATAAGCCCAGGTCCAGCGTATGGCCGTCACGCTGCAACACCCGCGTCACGTTTTCGGCTTCCAGGCCGTACAGGCGGGCGGGTACGCCTTGGTAGCGCGCCTCGGGCAACGCGTCGTCGCCGCCGGCCGCGACCACGCCACCGTCGTCGTTGCGATAGCGACCGGTGTTGGTTTCCGCCAGATAGTTGGCAAAGCTGCTGTAGAACACGCCGATGCTGCCGTGGTCGGCATCGTTCTTGTAGCGCAGCGCCAGGTCGCCCGACCAGGCGCGTTCCTTGCCCAGGTTCTGGTCGCCGACCAGGTATTGGCCGGTGGCCGCGTGGGGGCCGTTGGCGTAGAGCTCGTAGAAGGTGGGCGCGCGCTCGGTGTAGGCGCCGTTGGCGGCGACCGACCAGCGGCTGTCCAGCTTGTAGATGCCGCCCACCGAGAAGCTGCCGGCGTTGAAGTCGCGGCGCGAGGAACCGTCAAAACGGTCGTTGCCGCCCGCCGTCGGCTTCAACTGCGTGTGATCGATACGAGCGCCGGCCGACAGCGTGAACCGGTCGGTCAGGTCCCATTCCTCCAGCGCAAAGAGCGCGGCGGAATCGGTGTCGGTGGTGGGCACCAAGGCTTCATCGCCCAGCGCCGAGAAGCGCGTTTGTCCGAACTGCAGACCCAACACGCCGTGCAGCGGGCCGATGTCGGCATGGCGCGCCTCGATTCGCGCCTCATAGCCCCGGTTCTTGAACACCGTGCCGGTTTCGCCGTCTTCCACTTCCTTGTGCTGGTAGTCGGTGTAGGCGAAGTTGAGCTTGATGCTTTTGAATGGCCCGTCCAGGTTGCGCAGTTCGCCCGCCGCGCCGAAGCGCTCTTGGTGCATCTTGATCCGCACGTCCTCTTCGGCGACCGACCCATAGTTGGCGTCGTAACCGCTGTAGGACAGGCCTGCGTAGCCATGGTCGCTCGTCCATGACATGCCTAAAGCGCCTCCGCTGGCCTCGCCGTCGCTATTGGGCAGGCGGCCGCGCGCTTGATCAGTATCCGGCCCGTCTGCCGCGCGTTGCTGCGCCGTGCGCGCATAGCCCGGAATACGCAGCGTGTCGGTCTTGCGTCCGAATACATCGGCGTGGATGGCAAAGGTGCCGTCGCCGCCTTCCAGTTGCACGGCGCCGTTGCGGTCATTGTTGGCGCCGCCGTAGCTGCCGCCCACTTCGCCATGAACGCCGTCGATGGGCTCGGTGGGAATGCGGTTGTCCACGGTGTTGACCACGCCGCCGATCGCGTTGCCGCCGTAGAGCAGGGCGGCGGGGCCGCGCAACACCTCCACCCGGTTCATCGACAGCGGGTCCTGCGGCACGGCGTGGTCGAACGATAGTGACGACGCATCCAGCATGCCGACGCCATTGTTCAACAGGCGGATCCGGTCACCGTCCAATCCGCGAATGATCGGCCGACCCACCATGGGGCCGTAACTGGTGGTGGATACGCCGGGTAGCCCGTTCAACGTTTCGCCCAGATTCGAGGCGCGGCGCAACGCCAGACCCTGGCCTTCAAGCACGCTGGCGGGCGTGGTCAGCGCGTCGCTGCCCAGCGGATTGGCGGTAATGACGACTGGCGCCAGCGTTGCGGCGTCGGATGGGGTTTGCGCCTGCACGGCAGCGGGAAAGGCGTAGGGCAACGCAGCCAGGCAGGCCAGCGTCAACGGGCGCATGGCAACGGCGCGCAGCGCGGCACGCGCCCCGGCGGGGTATGTCGGGAGACTCATGGTGACAATCCAGGAGCCGGCGCAATGGCCGGCGGATGAAATCAGAAAAGGGAGGCTTGCGGATTTCAGCCCTGCAGGGGCGGGGCGCGGGATTGGAACCAGGTGCCGCTGATGGCGATGGCGCTGGTCGGCGCTGCGGACGCGGGCGGTGATGTGGTGGCAGGGGCCGCATGCCAATGAAACGACGACGGCAGCGGCGCATCCAGCAGGTCCCACAGGTCGCACAGGCTGCACTGGCCTGGCTTGTCTTGCGGGTGAGAGTCGTCCTGGCTGGAAGTGGGCGGCTCACCCAGGTGGGTCAGTGCATGGCGAAGGTTGCCGACGGGCGCCAGCAGCAGGCAGGCGCACACCCAGGCGAGCACCGCCCAGCGCGTGAATAGCGGCGGGGTGTTGCGGGGTGGGGGAAGCTGCGAGCGCATCCGTCAACGGCAAGAATAAAGTACGGAATGATATATCGTTTCCTATATGTGCGCGATGCATGCCTTGTCCCGAGAGGGCTGAATGTGTCACTTCAGGCGCGAAGGGCTCGGGCATAATCGTCGACATCGGCGCTTTACGGCATGACACGCCCCGGACGTACAACCCGATGGCCGTGCAAACCGATAAGACAGATAAGAAGCGGAGTAGAGCTCAATGATGAACGCAGTACACCCTTTGTCTTCCATGAACCGGCCCGACGCCTTGCCCTTCGAACCTTTCCAGGATGCGCGGGCCGCCGTCGACCGCTTGTCCGAAATCTATGCGCGCAACACTGCATTCCTGCGCGCCGCCTTCCGCGAAGTGCTCAAAGGCCCCGGCAATGGCCCCGAGCGTGCCCGCGCGTACTACCCGGCCATCCGTATCGTGGTTGAAACCTACGACCCGATCGATACCCGCCTGTCATACGGCCATGTGGCCGAACCCGGCGTGTACCAAACCACCATCACGCAGCCCGAATTGTTCCGCGACTACCTGATCGAACAGGTGGGCCAACTGCTGCAGAACCATCGCGTGGCTGTGGAAGTGGGTGAATCCGATTCCCCCATCCCGCTGCATTTCGCCTTCCCCGAAGGCGCTTATGTTGAAGGCGAGCACCTGGAAGCGCTGAAGCGCCCGCTTCGCGACCTGTTCGACGTGCCCGACTTGGCCGTTACCGACGACGCCATCGTGAATGGTTCCTGGCGTGGCAAAGAGGGTGAACCCAAGCCGCTGGCGCCGTTTACGGCCCAGCGCGTCGACTATTCTCTGCATCGCTTGCAGCACTACACGTCGACGGCGCCCGCGCACTTTCAAAATTTTGTGCTGTTCACCAATTACCAGTTCTATGTTGACGAGTTTTGCGCCCGCGCCCGCGCGCTGATGGCCAGCGGCAACGAAGACTACGAGATGCTGGTCGAACCCGGCAACCGCATCACGCGGCGCGGCGAAAGCGGCCCGGGCGACGAAGGCCAGGGCGTGCGCCTGCCGCAGATGCCTGCCTATCATCTGGTGCGCGGCGACCACTCCGGCATCACGCTGGTCAACATTGGCGTGGGGCCATCCAACGCCAAGACCATCACCGATCACATCGCCGTGCTGCGCCCGCATGCCTGGCTGATGCTGGGCCATTGCGCCGGCCTGCGCGATTCCCAGCGCCTGGGCGACTACGTACTGGCGCACGGCTATGTGCGCGAAGACCACGTGCTGGACGACGACCTGCCCACCTGGGTGCCCGTGCCCGCGCTGGCCGAAGTGCAGGTGGCCTTGGAACAGGCGGTGGAAGAGGTGGCCGGCCTGTCGGGGTGGGACTTGAAACGCATCATGCGCACCGGCACCGTGGCCACCATCGACAACCGCAACTGGGAACTGCGCGACCACGTTGAACTGGTAGAGCGCTTTGCGCAGTCCAGGGCCATTGCGCTGGACATGGAATCCGCGACTATCGCCGCCAATGGTTTCCGCTTCCGCGTGCCGTATGGCACGTTGCTATGTGTATCCGACAAGCCCCTGCACGGTGAATTGAAACTGCCTGGAATGGCCAGCGTTTTCTATCGCCGGCAGGTCAACCAGCACCTGGAAATTGGCATCCGCGCGCTGGAGCGCTTGCGCGACATGCCCCCTGAACGTCTGCATTCACGCAAGCTGCGCACCTTCATGGAAACAGCTTTCCAGTAGGCTTGATCCGTCCCCAAACCCGCGCCGTTTTTGCGGCAGGCGGGTTTGCGCTATTCTCGCGCGTTGCTCGGTAATCCCCGGCTTTCGCGCGGTACTCGCGCGGACGCTTTCAAGACGTGAAGGAATGCATTTTGGCCCCCTCGGAACACGATGAACGCCGCTCCGGCGGCACGCGCGCAGCAAAGGCGGGCGCGCCTTCGGAGTTGCGGCGCACCCTGTCCGCACGCCACCTGACAATGATCGCGGTAGGCGGCTCCATTGGCACCGGTCTCTTCGTGGCCTCGGGCGCAACCATCGCCAGCGCGGGCCCGGGCGGCGCGCTGCTGGGCTATGTGCTGATCGGCGTGATGGTTTACTTCCTGATGACGAGCCTGGGCGAATTGGCCGCCGCCATGCCCGTGTCGGGCTCGTTTTCCACCTATGGCGCGCGCTACGTCGAAGACGGCTTCGGCTTCGCGCTGGGTTGGAACTATTGGTACAACTGGGCGGTAACGGTGGCGGTGGACCTGGTGGCCGCGCAGCTCGTCATGGCTTATTGGTTCCCCGATGTGCCGGGCTTTTACTGGAGCGCCTTGTTCCTGGCGATTACCTTCGGGCTGAACGCGATGTCGGCGCGCGGCTTCGGCGAAGCGGAATTCTGGTTTGCGCTGATCAAGGTCGTGGCCGTGCTGGGCTTTGTGGCCATGGGCGTGATGATGCTGCTGGGCATTATCCGCGGCGGCGAAACCGGTGGGGTGGCCAACTGGACGGTAGGCGATGCGCCATTCGCCGGCGGGTTCGCCGCTTTGATCGGCGTGGCGATGGTGGTGGGGTTTTCGTTCCAGGGAACGGAACTGATCGGTATTGCCGCGGGCGAATCCAAGGACCCGGCCCGCAACCTGCCGCGCGCGGTTCGCCAGGTGTTCTGGCGGATTCTGCTGTTTTACGTCATGGCGATTCTGGTGATCGGCCTGTTGATCCCGTATACCGACCCACACCTGCTGCGCAACGACGTCAAAGACATCAGCGTCAGTCCCTTCGCGCTGATCTTCGAACGGGCTGGTTTGCTGGCGGCGGCCTCCGTCATGAATGCGGTGGTGCTGACGTCGGTATTGTCCGCGGGCAATTCGGGCATGTACGCGGCAACTCGCATGCTGTACAGCCTGGCGCGCGAGGGCAAGGCGCCGCGCATTTTTGGCCGCATTTCGCGCCATGGCGTGCCGATGTGGGCGCTGCTGGCCACGACCGTGGTGGCGGCTTTGTGCTTCTTCACCTTCATCTTCAGCCCGAACGCGGTGTACATCTGGCTGTTGAATACCTCCGGTATGACCGGTTTCATTGCGTGGCTGGGCATCGCCATCAGCCACTATCGTTTTCGGCGCGGCTATGTGAAGCAGGGTCACAGCCTGGCCGACCTGCCTTATGTGTCGCCGTTCTTTCCCTTCGGCCCGATCTTTGCCTTCGTGCTGTGCCTGGTGATCACGCTGGGGCAGAACTACCAGGCGTTTCTACAAGACCGTATCGATTGGGGTGGCGTGGTGGCCACCTACATCGGCATTCCGCTGTTCCTGCTGATCTGGCTGGGCTATCGCCTGGCGCGCGGCTCGCGCTTCATCAGCTACCGGGACATGCGCTTCCCGGAGCCGCGCGCGCGTAGCGAGTATCTGGATTCAGCCTTGCGCGGAGAGCCGGCGGCGGGCGAGGCGCGTTAGGAATAGCAGGCGCTGGATTGCCCGGCAAGCGGGATCCAGCGCCAGGCCGCGCTCAGGCCGTGGGCCGGCACTGCTCAAGCATCCATGCCCCGAACTCGCGCACCAGCGGCGTGTCGGCCTGCGCTTGGGGATAGACGAAGTAATAGGCGTCGGTGCTGCTTAACACTTGCGGAAACAGTTGGATGAGTTCGCCCGTGTCGATCTCGCGCTCAACCAGAAAGCGGGGAAGCAGCGCCGCGCCCAGGCTTGAGGCGGCGGCTTGCGCCAACATGGATGCCTGCTCGAAGTGGGGGCCTTGCATGGCGCGTGCTGAACTGGCGCCGTGCTGGTCGAACCACGTGGCCCACTGGGCTGGGCGTGAGGTCTGGTGCAGCAGCACCACCTGGGCCAGGTCCGAGATATGCCGGATACCATGGCGCCGTTGATAGCCGGGGCTGCACACGGCGATCACTTCTTCGGGCATCAGGTATTCGCACACAGCGCCGGCCCAATAGGGCGCGCCAAAGTGGATGGCTGCGTCAAACGGCTCTTGCGAAAATTCGAAGGGCAGGGTGCGTGACGTGAAGTTGATGGTGACTTCAGGTTTGCGCGCCATGAAGTCCCCCAGGCGGGGAATGAGCCAGCGGGTACCCAAGGTGGGCAGCACTGCCAGATTGAGTTGGTCGCGCCGCGTGCACGCCATGGTGCGGCGCGTGGCGTCGGACAATTGGTGCAGCAGGACGCGCACTTCCGAGGCGTAGGCGCGGCCGGCATCGCTTAACACCACCCGTTGGCGCACGCGATGGAACAGCGTCACGCCAAGTTGCGTTTCAAGTTGGTGAATCTGGCGCGATACGGCGCTTTGCGTCAGGTGAAGTTCATCCGCCGCGCGCGACACGCTGTTGCGCCGGGCGACTGCTTCGAAGGCCAGGAGGTTGGCGACGGGCGGCAGAAAGGTCTTGCGGAACATGGCGATTCCTAATCGGTGTGTCCTGAAAGTAAACCCGCCATGACAACACGCTCGCGCCGGCGCTCGAATAGGAAAAGTCTGGAATGCAAAAAGGCCGCATGACGCGGCCTTGAAACGTGGGCAGCGAGCGTGCCCTACTCGATGTTCTGCGCCTGTTCGCGCATTTGCTCGATCAGCAGTTTCAGATCCATGGCGGCACGCGTCACGTCCATGCTGCCGGCCTTGGACCCCAGGGTATTGGCTTCGCGGTTCATTTCCTGGAACAGGAAATCCAGGCGCTTGCCCGCGCTGCCGGCCTGCTTCTTGCCCGAGGCGGCTTTGCCACCGCCATCGCTCAACAGGTGACGCAATTCCTCAAGGTGTGAACGCAGCCGCGACAATTCTTCCGCAACGTCGATACGCAGCGCGAACAGATTGGCTTCCTGCGACAGGCGTTCGGACAATTCCGTGCCCGAGATATGGGTGAAGCCGCCCGGAAAGGCCGACTCGACGCTTTCGCGCAGCTTGGCGGCCAGCTTTTCGCGATGTTCGGCCAGCAACTGAGGCAGATGCGCCTGGACGATGTCGACCACGCGGGCGACCCCATCAGCGCACTCGCGCATCATGCCGGCCAGGCGTTCGCCTTCGCGCGCGCGGCCTTCCTGCAACTGGATCAAGGCCTGTTGCGCGGCTTGCAAACAAGCGGCACCCCAGATTTGCGGGTCCAGCGCGTCGTTGCCGCGTTGGCCGGGCCAGTTGAACAGTTCCACCAGACGGGGGGGAGAGATATCGGGAACAATGCGGCGAGCCGCCTGGAGCTGCTCGGCCAGGCTTTCCAGCCAGGTCGGGTCCAGCTTGGACAGGTCGGTGCTGGCATTGCGGGTGAACGACACCCGGATCTCGACCTTGCCGCGCGCCAGGTTGGCCGTCAGCAGCTCGCGCAGCGGCGTTTCAACGTGCCGCAGCTCGTCGGGCAAGCGGAAATACAAATCAAGGAATCGGCTGTTGACGCTGCGCAGTTCAATGGCAAGCGTGCCTTGTTCTAGGTCTGCTCGGGCGTTGCCGAAGGCGGTCATGCTGCGAATCATGGGCGTGTCCTGGTGAAGCTTGGGGTAAGAGCCGGTTGCGCCGGGGCCCGCGGCATCCTGGTAAAGGGGGCGGGTCTGTTTATTGAACCGGATATATCGCGGCAGGATACTCCAAGCCGGGATTTCCTGCGGCGGCTGCCCGTACAATGCCGCGAACCCTATTTCTGTCTGGAGTCTGCCTGTGACCACTACGCCCACCATCGCCCGTCCGTCTGGCCGCGCCGTCGACGAACTGCGGCCGTTCAGCCTGGAGCGCGGATTCACGCGCTACGCCGAAGGGTCGGTGCTGGTGAAGGCGGGCGACACGCACGTGCTGTGCACCGCAAGCGTGCTGGAAAAGGTGCCGCCGTTTCTGAAGGGCAAGGGCGAAGGCTGGGTCACGGCGGAATACGGCATGCTGCCGCGCGCAACGCATACGCGCGGTGACCGCGAAGCGGCGCGCGGCAAGCAAAGCGGCCGCACGCAAGAGATTCAACGCCTGATCGGCCGCAGCCTGCGTGCCGTGTTCGACATGCGCGCACTGGGCGAACGCACCTTGCATCTGGATTGCGATGTGCTGCAGGCCGATGGCGGCACCCGCTGCGCCAGCATCACGGGCGCCTGGGTGGCGGCAGCCGACGCCGTGGCCTTGCTGATGCAGCGCGGCGACGTGGCGGTAAACCCGATCCGCGACGCAGTCGCCGCCGTGTCGGTGGGCTTGGTGCAAGGGCGTTCGGTGCTGGACCTGGACTACCAGGAAGATTCCGCCTGCGACGCCGACGTTAACGTCATCATGACGGGCAGCGGCGCGTTCGTGGAAGTGCAGGGCACCGGCGAAGGCGCAACCTTCACTCGCGCTGAACTGGACACCATGCTGGTTTTGGCGGAAGGCGGCATTGCGCAGTTGGTCCAGGCGCAGCGCGCTGCGCTGGTGTGACCTTTGTAGGATGGGTGAAGCGCGAGAGGCGGGTTGCAAGAATTCGGTTGGGAAACGCGCGTAACCCATCGTTCGGTGGTGATTTTTGGCCTTGTTGGTTCTTTGGCGAAATCGGCCTAATCCTCACCGCTGCTTGATGGGTTTCGCGCGTTCGATTTCATTTTTCTATTTAATGGGATCTTCGCGCTGCACCCATCCTACGTGGGCAACAGGGCGCTTACTTTCTCTGCCTTTTCCAAGGCCCAGATTTTATCTATCAGGCCGCGTAGTTCCTGTTCCGTTGCCGCATTGGCGTAGCGGCCCAGGCTGAGCGTCTTGTCTTCGATTTCCGGGCGGCTCAGGGTGTTGCCGGGGTCGCCCTTGGGTTCGTCGACGCGGCCGTGCAGGGTGCGGCCGTCGCGTGTGGTGACGGTGACTTTACCGATCCAACGTTGCGGATAGGCGTTGTCGACCTCCGGGTCCAGCGCCATCTCCACTTTCCCACGGAACGCCGCGACCGCCGGATCATCCAGCCCCGCATCAAATTCCGCCAAGCCCGCGCGTCCTTGGCGGGCGATCAGCGCCAGCACCGTGCCCATTGAAAACTTGGACTGGTGCACCGTTTGTGGGTTGACCACCGGGCCCAGCACATCGATCGCGCCCTGGTGCACATGCGCCACCACGCGCTCGACATCCGCCTCGGTCAGCTTGTTGTCCCGCAGCGCCTGTTGCAAGGCGTCCGCCGCCGGGTGCGTGTGACGGCACGACGCATGGAACTTGAATGACGTTTCCGCCAAGGCCCAGCGTTCACCCAGGCGGTCGCAAAGCTTCGAGGGATCGGCATCGGTCGACATACCCGCCGCCATGCCCTGCGGGCCTTCCAGGATGTGGCGCGCGCCGGTGAAGCCCTCTTGCGCCAAGTAGGCGGCGGTCATGCCGTCGGCTGCTGCCTTGGCCGTATGCAGTTGCTTGGAGTCGGCCGCATCGCGCAGAAACTCCCACAGGCCCGCCGCCTGCGTGCCGGCCGAGCCCAGGGCGTGCAGCATCTGGTCGGGCGTGAGATTGAGCAGGCGGCCGGTGGTGACGGCGGCGGCCAAGGTGCCGGCCGTGCCCGTCGTGTGGAAAATCTTGTAGTGCGAGCGACCCAGGAATTCCCCCACCCGGATGCCCACTTCATAGCCCGCCACCGACGCCACCAACAGATCACGGCCCGAACTGCCCAGCGCCTGCGCAACCGCCAGGGCAGGCGGAAACACCACGGCGGCCGGATGGAACACCGAACCGTTGTGGACGTCGTCCTGTTCCACCACATGGGCCGCCGCCGCGTTCACCATGGCGGCAAACAGCGGCGTGGTGCGGCGGCGGTTGATCAGCACTTCGCTGGGGCCATCGGCTGGCCCCATCGTAGCGGCATAGCGGTCAATGGCCAGCACGGCGCGCGCCGACGCGCCGGCGAGTATCGACGCCAGGCAATCCAGCAGCAGGTCTTCGGCGCGGCGCAACACCGGCGCGGGAATGTCTTCGTAGCGCAGGTTGGCGGCGAAGGCGGCCAGTTCGGCGCTTAGATCGGAGGTATCTTTGCTTGCAGTCATGAGCATTGGCGTCGGGGTCAGAAGGAACGGGGCAAGCCCAGGATGTGTTCGGCAACGTAAGACAGAATCAGGTTCGTCGAAATCGGCGCAACCTGATAAAGCCGCGTTTCGCGGAACTTGCGTTCCACGTCGTATTCGGTGGCGAAGCCGAAGCCGCCGTGAAATTGCAAGCAGGCGTTGGCGGCTTCCCACGATGCATCCGCGGCCAGCAGCTTGGCCATGTTGGCCTGCGCGCCGCAGGGTTGGTGCGCGTCGAACAAGCGGCAGGCTTCGTAACGCATCAGGCTGGCGGCTTCCACGTTGATGTGGGCGCGGGCGATGGGAAATTGCACGCCCTGGTTCTGGCCGATGGGGCGGCCGAACACCATGCGTTCCTTGGCGTAGGCGGTGACCTTGTCCACGAACCAGTAGCCGTCGCCGATGCACTCGGCGGCAATCAGCGTGCGTTCGGCGTTCAGGCCATCCAGGATGTACTTGAAGCCTTTGCCTTCTTCACCGATCAGGTTTTCGACGGGAATTTCCAGGTTATCGAAAAACAATTCATTGGTCTCGTGATTGACCATGTTGGGAATGGGCCGGATCGTCATGCCGTGCTTGACGGCGTGGTGCAGGTCCACCAGGAAGATCGACATGCCTTCGGATTTGCGCGTGACCTGGTCCAGTGGCGTGGTGCGCGCCAGCAGGATCATCAAGTCCGAATGCTGCACGCGCGAAATCCAGACCTTCTGGCCATTGATGACGTAGCGGTCGCCACGGCGCACGGCGGTGGTCTTGATCTTGGTGGTGTCGGTGCCGGTGGTGGGTTCGGTAACGCCCATCGACTGCAACCGCAGTTCGCCCGCGGCGATGCGCGGCAGGTACTCGCGTTTTTGCGCTTCCGAGCCGTGGCGCAGCAAGGTGCCCATGTTGTACATCTGGCCGTGGCAGGCGCCAGAATTGCCGCCGCTGCGGTTGATTTCTTCCATGATGACCGACGCTTCGGTCAAGCCCAGCCCCGAGCCGCCGTATTCCTGGGGAATCAGCGCGGCCAGCCAGCCGGCCTCGGTCAGTGCGCGGACAAAGTCTTCGGGGTAGCCGCGTTCTTCATCAACCTTGCGGAAATACTCGCCGGGAAATTGCGCGCAAAGATCGCGCACGGCTTCGCGGATGTCCTGATAGTCGTGTGAGGCGTGGGGCATAGGGGTGTGGGGAGAGACAAGGGGATGGATCGGTACAGCATCGAATGTGCCGCATGGGCGCGGCCGTGCCAATTCACAATTCCTTAATACGGGGTTCCTGTTCGCAAAAGCGCACTTTCATGACGGGCGTTGGTCAGTGTTCAGAGTAGTTGTGTCAAGAAATTGCCAAACTGCCTGTCCATAATCCATGGCACTGCGCCTGACGGCGCCCGGTTTCAGACGGATGGATATGCGGAAAAATCTTAGGGTCACCACGGCGGTATCGGCCATTCTGGCGTTGTTTGTGCTGCTGTTCGCGATTGCGGCGGCGGCGGGCATCGCGGTATTGCGCGACAACCGCGCCGACATCGAAGCCCTGGGCCGGGGCAGTATCGAACGCGCCAGCGATCTGGCCGACATGACCAGCCGCTTGTTCCAGGCGCGGGCCGCGCTGGCTGATGCCAAAACCAGCATGGAAGGTGGGTTGGAAGAGGCGCGCAACCAGTCGCTGGCGCATGCCGAGGCGCTGCTCAAGCAGGCGGGCGAAAGCCTGGCGCAACTGCGCGCCAACCCGGACACCAGCGCGCAAGGCGGCCCGCTGTATGAACAACTGCTGGCGGCCTACACCGCCTTCGCGGACCAGACCATGACGCCCATGCTGCAAGCGACGCAGGCGTGGAACGGCATTGAAGTGAACCGGCTGGTGGACAAGGTGCTGCCGGCCAGCGGCGCGGCCTATGTGAAGCAGGCGGATGCCTACCAGACCTATGCGCGCGAACAAGGCCAGGCGGCGGTGGCCAGCGCCAGCCAAACGTTGCAGCACGTCATCATGGTGGCCGGCGCGGTGCTGGCGGTGGTGCTGGTGCTGGCCGTGTTGATCCGGCTCGCATTTCGGCGCAGCATTTTGCGTCCGCTGAACGAGGCGGGCGCGCACTTTGATCGGATTGCGGACGGGGATCTGACCGGCGCGATCGCCATGCGCGGCGACAATGAAATCGGCGTCCTGTATTCCGCCATGCGCCGCATGCAGACGGGCCTGTCGGCGGCGGTGGCATCGGTGCGCCGGGGCGTCGAGGAAATTCATACCGGGTCCGGCGAGATCGCGGCAGGGGGCGCGGATATGTCCGACCGCACCGCGCGCCAGGCCGGGTCCTTGCAGGAAGCCGCCGCCAACATGACGCAGTTGGCCCACACCGTCCAGCTCACGGCGGGCAATGCCGACCTGGCCAGCCGCCAGGCCGAAAGCGCCACGCAGCTGGCTCAGCGCGGTGGCCGCGCGGTGGACGAGGTCGTGCAAAGCATGCAGGGCATTGCCGACAGCGCGCGTCGCATCGGCGAAATTGTGGGCGTGGTGGACAGCATCGCCTTTCAGACCAACATCCTGGCCTTGAACGCCGCCGTCGAGGCGGCCCGGGCGGGCGAGCAGGGCAAGGGTTTCGCGGTGGTGGCGGGCGAGGTGCGCTCGCTGGCGCAACGCAGTGCGCAGGCGGCCAAGGAAATCAAGGGGTTGATCGAAGACTCCGCGTCGCGCGTGCAGGCCGGCGTGCGGCAGGTGAACCTGGCGGGCGACACCATGCGCGACATGGTGGTCTCGGTGGACCGAGTGACGCAGATCGTGGCCGAAATTTCAAACGCCACGGCCGAGCAGGCCGCGGGCATCGCGTCGGTGAACGATGCGGTGGCGGACATTGAACGGACCACGCAGGAAAACGCCGCCATGGTCGAACAGACCGCGGCCGCAGCGGCGGCCCTGGAAATTCAGGCGCAAGGCCTGCGCCGCGCGGTGGCCGTGTTCCAGATCGCCCAGGCGGCGCAGAACGCGTCCGCCGTGCAGGCCTCGGTCGGCCAGTTAATCGGCCAGTTGGGGCAAGACGCCGCCGGTGTAGCGCTCGATCACCAGCGACAGGTTCCCATGCTTGACCTTGTGCTTGACGTTCGCGGCGGCCGACGCGATGTCCTCCGGGCGGATGCGCTCGCATAGTGACGGGGTGACGGTCAGCGCGCCGACACCCAGCGTTACGAAGGGGAAGAAGCGCGGCACACCGTAGCGGTCTTCCGCTTCGATGCCGCCATTCTTGCGGCCCAGGTCGTCGTACAGGGCTGTTGCCTGTTCGTTGAATTCCGCAATGATGCGCTGTACGCGCTCGGTCCAATCCGGGCTGCGGAACAGCACCACGAAATCGTCACCGCCCACATGGCCGACAAAGTCGCGCAACGGGTCGCAATGGTGCTTGATCACCTCGGCGGTCAGCATGATCATGTCGTCGCCCCGCCAGTAGCCGTAGACGTCGTTGAAGGGCTTGAAGTTGTTCAAGTCGCCATAGCAAACGGTGAAGTCGGCCGCGTCTTCCAGCAGGGTTGCAATGTGGCGGCTGATGGGAATGTTGCCGGGCAGGGACGTCAGGGGGTTGGCGTAGCGCGCCGCCTCGATCCGCATTTCGGTCACGGAACGCACCAGGGTTTCGCCGGTTGCCAAGCCGTCGTAACGGCCGTCCCGCGTGATGATCAGGCCGTCCATCAGGTAGCGTTGGTCTTCCGAAATCAGCACATGGCTGAGCTGGTCGATGGACACGTTCAGGTCCACCAGTACCGGCTCGGCGTTCATGAACGTGGAGCATCTATCTCGGCCAAACAGTTCGCGCGTGTAGCGTTGCGCGTAGTGTTCCGAGAAATCGCGCCGGTTGATGATGCCTACCGGCCGGTTGTCGGCGTCGACCACCGCCACGGCGTGCATGGTCTTGTGTTCGATAAAAAGCCGGTGCACGTCATCGTTGGTGTGCTTGTCCAGCAGCGCGGCGGGTGCCTCCACGCGCAGGCTGGCCGCCGTGCCCCCCGCCGCGCGTTGCGACAAGGGGGCGGTGCTGCGCACGCGCAATGAATCGCGTACGGGCGCGGTCAGTTCGGTCAGCAGCGTTTCTTCAGGCCGGCCCAAGAACCAGCCCTGGGCGTAGCGGATGTCCAGTTCTCGCACCACCGCCAGGTCTTCGGCCGTCTCGATGCCTTCGGCCACGATCGCCGTGCCCAGGTGCTGGGCCACTTTCAGAATGGCGCGCACCATGCTTTGTTTGCGGTCGTCGTGGCCGATGCCGTCGAAGAAATAGCGGTCTATCTTGACCAGGTCGGGCTGAATTTCCGACCACAACTGCAAGTTCGAGTTGCCCACGCCATAGTCATCCAGCGCGATGCGCATGCCGTGCTCGCGCAGGCAGGCAAAGGCATTGCCCAGTTCGCCGATGTGGTCGGACAGCGGGTCTTGTTCGGTCAGTTCAACGATGATGCTGGAGGCTGGCAACGTGCAATCTTCCAGCAGGTGCCGCGGCATGTCGCTGCCCCACAGCGTCCAGTAGTGGATCAGCGCCGACCCGGACAGGTTCAGGAACAGCTTGCCGGAGGCGTCGTGGTCGTGAAACCCCTGCGCCCCGGCTCGAAAGCTGGCCAGTTCCAGTTGCGGATGCAGGCCGCGCCGCCGGGCTTCGGCGAACAGAGCGTCTGGAAAGTGCAGGGCGGTATCGGCGGGGCCGCGAATCAGGCTTTCGTGCCCGTAGATGCGGGTGTGCGACAGGTCAACCACCGGCTGATAGCGGGGCCGCAACAAGCGGTCTTGCAAAATGCCGGCCAAGCCGACGGGTGCGGGCGCATCGCCCGACAGGGTGAATGGCGTGCGGGCCGCAGTCGGCCGAGGCAAAGCGTGAAGAGAGGTCATCGCCGAGGCGTTCAGATACGATCAGTGACAAGATTGCTAATGTTGACGACACAATATGTCTGCGTTGTTGCCGGTGAACGCGACGCGCAATCTTCAAGTGCTGTTACATGGGTGTCAACCGAGATTTGCCCTTGCTTTGCATCCGGACAGGGGCCGCCCGCCTGCCCACGCCCTATACAATTTGCCCCATGACTTCCCCCAAGATTCCCGAATCCCTGCGCCGCATCGTGCTGGCGTCCAACAATGCTGGCAAATTGCGTGAGTTCTCCGCCTTGTTCGCGCCGCTGGGCGTTGAACTCGTGCCCCAAGGCGAGCTGGGCGTGCCCGAAGCCGAAGAGCCGCACGTAACCTTTGTTGAAAATGCCTTGGCCAAGGCGCGCCATGCTAGCCGCTTGACCGGTCTGCCGGCGTTGGCCGACGACTCCGGCCTGTGCGTGGCCGCACTGGAAGCTGCCCCCGGCGTGTATTCCGCCCGTTACGCCCAGATGCACGGCGGCGAAAAATCCGACCAGGCCAATAACACGTTGCTGGTACGCAACCTGGCGGGTGTTACCGACCGCCACGCCTGGTATGTGGCGGTGCTGGCTCTGGTGCGTTCGGAAAACGACCCGTGTCCCATCATTGGCGAAGGCCTGTGGCACGGCGAGATCATCGACCAGCCCGAAGGCGCGAACGGCTTTGGCTACGACCCGCACTTCTACCTGCCCGACATGGCGTTGACGGCGGCCTCGCTTGACCCTGAAGAAAAGAACCGCGTCAGCCATCGCGCCCGCGCCTTGCGCGAACTGCTGAGCAAACTCAGCCACGCCTAACCCGCATGTCCATCACCATTCCGATCCGCAACGACATGGGCGCGTCGCCGTCGCGCGTGCGCCTGCCGCCCGGCGCCACGCTGACCAGTCTGCCGCCGCTGTCCATTTATGTGCATGTGCCGTGGTGCGTGCGCAAATGCCCGTATTGCGACTTCAATTCCCACGCCGCGCCGGGCGAGATCCCCGAACGCGCGTATCTGGACGCGTTGCGCAGCGACCTTGAACAGGCGCTGCCTTCCATCTGGGGCAGGCAGGTGGTGTCCGTGTTCATTGGCGGTGGCACACCCAGCCTGTTGTCGTCAGCCGGCTTGGATGAACTGCTGGCCATGCTGCGCGCCTGTTTGAATCTATGGCCTGACGCCGAGATCACCATGGAAGCCAACCCCGGCACCGCCGAGGCCAGCCGCTTTCGCGACTATGCAGCAAGCGGCGTCACGCGCTTTTCGCTGGGCATCCAGAGCTTTGACGACGCGCAACTGCAAAAGCTGGGCCGCATCCATGACGCCGCACAGGCCCGCGCCGCCATCGATATGGCGCAACGCGCCGTCTCGCGCGTGAATCTGGACATAATGTTTGCCTTGCCCGGCCAAAGCCTGGACGCCTGTGTGGCGGACCTGCGCCAGGCCATCTCGTTCGGCACCGAGCATCTGTCGCTGTATCACCTGACGATGGAACCCAACACCGTCTTCGCCAAGTTCCCGCCCGCCGAACTGCCCGATGACGACACCAGCGCGGCCATGCAGGACGCGGTCGAAGCCGAACTCGCGGCAGCCGGCTTGGCGCGCTACGAGGTCTCTGCCTATGCCAAGGCTGGCGCGCGTTGCCGCCACAACCTGAATTACTGGGAGTTTGGCGACTACCTGGGCATCGGGCCCGGCGCGCACGGCAAGCTGTCATTTCACGACCGTATCGTGCGTGAAGCCCGGCTGCGCAATCCGGATTCCTGGATGCAGGCAGCCATGGCGCGCGACGGCAGCCATCTGGCCGAAAGCCGGCAGGTGGGGCCGGACGAGCTGCCCTTTGAATTCATGCTCAACGCGCTGCGCCTGAAGGACGGCGTACCGGCCACGGCGTTCAACGAACGCACCGGTTTGTCGCTTGCCACCATTGCGCACCAATTGGAGGCAGCATCGAAACGGGGCTTGCTGGATGCGGATCCAACCCGGCTGAAGGCCACGCCCTTGGGGTGGCGCTTTCTGAACGACTTGCAGGAAATGTTCCTGTAGTTGCTTTTGCACCAAAACGGAGCAATCATGCTCCATCTTTTGCACCATTATGGTGCTTCGTGTTTCCAGAAGCGTGCGGTTTTCCCCCGGGATTGCCTAGGGAAAACCTGGCACGCTTATTGCTTCCCTCTTTTATGCCAGTCGAGCGGCAAAGCCCTCGACCCTTTTATCTAATGGAGATGACATGGCAAGCCCGAAAGACGTCCTGAAACAGATCGCCGATAACGAAGTCAAATTCGTGGATTTCCGCTTTACCGATACGGTTGGCCGTGAGCACCACGTTTCCGTGCCCACCTCCGCCATCGACGAAGACAAGCTGGAAAGCGGCCAGGCTTTCGACGGTTCGTCGATCCCGGGTTGGAAGGGCATTGAAGCGTCCGACATGCTGCTCATCCCCGACTGCTCGACCGCCAACCTGGATCCGTTCCGCGAAGAGCCCACCCTGATCCTGTCGTGCGACGTCGTTGAACCGTCCGACCTGAAGGGCTATGACCGCGACCCGCGTTCGCTGGCCAAGCGCGCCGAAGCCTACCTGAAGTCCTCCGGCCTGGGCGACACCGCCTACTTCGGTCCGGAACCCGAATTCTTCGTGTTCGACGGCGTGACCTGGAACACCGACATGTCGGGCACGTTCGTCAAGATCAAGTCCGAAGAAGCCTCGTGGTCGACCGGCCTGGAATTCGAAGGCGGCAACACCGGCCATCGTCCCGCGGTCAAGGGCGGCTACTTCCCCGTGCCCCCGGTTGATTCGTTCCAGGACATGCGTTCGGAAATGTGCCTGCTGATGGAACAAATGGGCGTGCCGGTTGAAGTGCACCACCATGAAGTGGCCGGCGCCGGCCAGCTGGAAATCGGCACCAAGTTCAGCACGCTGGTTCAGCGCGCCGACTGGACCCAGATCGTCAAGTACGTGGTGCACAACGTGGCCCACGCCTACGGCAAGACCGCCACGTTCATGCCCAAGCCCGTCGTCGGCGACAACGGTTCCGGCATGCACGTGCACCAATCCATCTGGAAGGATGGCCAGAACCTGTTCGCGGGTAACGGCTACGCCGGCCTGTCGGAATTCGCGCTGTACTACATCGGCGGCATCATCAAGCACGCCCGCGCCCTGAACGCCATCACCAACCCGGGCACCAACTCGTACAAGCGTCTGGTTCCGCACTACGAAGCCCCGGTCAAGCTGGCTTACTCGGCCCGCAACCGTTCGGCCTCGATCCGCATTCCGTACGTCGGCAACCCGAAGGGCCGCCGCGTTGAAGCGCGTTTCCCGGACCCCCTGGCCAACCCGTACCTGGCTTTCTCGGCCCTGATGATGGCCGGCCTGGACGGCGTGCAGAACAAGATCCACCCGGGCGATCCGGCCGACAAGAACCTGTACGACCTGCCGCCGGAAGAAGACGCAAAGATCCCGACCGTGTGCTCCTCGCTGGAACAAGCGCTGGAAGCCCTGGACGCCGATCGCGAATTCCTGACCCGTGGTGGCGTGTTCAGCAACGACATGCTCAACGCCTACATCGATCTGAAGATGGCCGATGTGAATCGTCTGCGCATGACGACCCACCCGGTCGAATTCGACATGTACTACAGCCTCTGATCGTTTAGAGGCTGTGGCGGGGGGAGCGCGATGATGGTGGCAGCAACCAGGGCCCACACATCGCGCACCACCAGGTCGCGGCTCGACGGTTTGTTCGCCAGGCACCACGCCTGGCGGGCAGGGCGCCGGGTTCCGGCGCCGCCGTCGCGGGCGCGTTCCGCTTTTCCCCTGTCATTCGGGTACGTTGAAAAATGAATGTAGAAGCTCTCGACCTGCTTGCCACGTCCGTTTTCCTGGTCAACGAGCGCGGCCACATTGAATACGCCAACGCCGCCGCCGAAGATCTGTTCGGCCGTTCGCGCAAGCAACTCTGCGGGCACTCCGCCGCCACGCTGTTCGACACCCCAGAAAATATCCAGTCCTCCATCGATCGTGCCGCCGCCGGCCGGTACGCCGACGTCAGGCAATTGGCCTCGTTGCGGCGCGCCGCCGAATCCGTCGAAGTCGCGGTCACCACGGTGGGGCTGACGGGCCAACGCTGGCCGGTATTGATCGAAACGCGCGAGATCGAACAGCGTGTGCTGGCTGACCGCAACCATCGGCTGGTGGATGAAATCGAAGCGCACCGCGAGCTGTTGCGCAATCTGGCCCATGAAGTGAAGAACCCCTTGGGCGGTTTGCGCGGCGCCGCGCAATTGCTCGAAGCCGAGCTGCCCAGCGCGGCGCTGGCTGAATACACCCAAGTCATTATTTCCGAAGCCGACCGCCTGCAGGCGCTGGTGGACCGCTTGAGCGGCCCGCAACGTGTGCCGCTGAATGCGCGGCCGGTGAATATCCATGAAATCTGCGAGCGTGTCTGCGCGCTGATCCAGGCTGAGTTCCGCAACGATGTCACCATCCTGCGCGACTACGACGCCTCGGTGCCAGATTTGAAGGGCGATGCCGCCCGTCTGATGCAGGCGGTGCTGAACGTAGCGCGCAACGCAGCGCAGGAACTGGTTGCGCGGCCGCAAGGCCCGCAGACGGAACCCGGCGTGGTGACGCTGCGCACTCGCGTGGCTCGCCAGGTCATGCTGGCCCATCGGCAACACCGGCTGGCGCTGGTGCTGTCCATCATCGACAACGGTCCCGGCGTGCCGGACCACATCCGCGACCGCATTTTTCACCCGCTGGTCACGGCCAGGGCCGGCGGTACCGGGCTGGGCTTGAGCCTGGCTCAGGACTTCGTGCAGCAGCACGGCGGCATCATCGAATTTGAATCCCGACCCGGGCGTACCGAGTTTCGCCTGGTCCTACCGATGGAGCCCGCACACTGATGAAACCCGTATGGATCGTCGACGACGACCAGGCCATCCGCTGGGTCCTCGAAAAGGCCCTGGCCCGCGCTGGTGTCCCCACCCGTAGTTTTTCCCAATCGGCCGACGTGCTGGAAGCGCTGTCGCGCGAAACGCCCGTCGCCTTGGTGTCCGATATCCGCATGCCAGGCGGCAATGGCTTGGAGCTGTTGCGCCAGTTGAAAGAACGCCATCCCGGCTTGCCGGTCATTGTGATGACCGCGTTTGCCGACCTGGACAGCACCGTGTCCGCCTTCCAGGGTGGCGCGTTTGATTACCTGGCCAAGCCGTTCGACGTGAACGAAGCGGTGGCGCTGATCCAGCGGGCCATGCAGGAATCCGCGCAGCCCGAAAGCCCGGAAGGGCAGGGCGAGGGCGCGCAGAACAACGAGCGCTGGATGATGACGCAGTCGTCTTCCACCGCCATGCAGGAAGTGTTTCGCGCCATTGGCCGGCTGGCGCAGTCCAAGGTCACGGTGTTGATCACGGGCGAATCGGGCACGGGCAAGGAATTGGTGGCGCGTGCGCTGCATGGCCACGGTGTGCGCGCCAGCGGGCCCTTTGTGGCCTTGAACGCGGCGGCCATCCCGCGTGACCTGCTTGAAGCCGAATTGTTCGGGCACGAACGCGGCGCGTTTACGGGCGCCAATAATTTGCGTCGTGGCCGCTTCGAGGAAGCGCACGGCGGCACGCTGTTCCTGGACGAAATCGGCGACATGCCGATTGAACTTCAAACCCGCTTGCTGCGTGTGCTGGCCGAAGGCAGCTTCTATCGCGTGGGCGGCGCGCAGCCGGTGCGCGTGGACGTGCGTATCGTGGCGGCCACTCACCAGCCGCTGGAGCAGCGTGTTGAGCAGGGCTTGTTCCGCGAAGACTTGTTCCATCGCCTGAACGTGATCCGGCTGCGTCTGCCGCCTTTGCGCGAGCGCGTGGAAGACATTCCCGCGCTGGCCCAGCACTTTCTGACCGCCAGCGCTCGCACGCTGGGGGTGCCGGTCAAACGCTTGACGCCGGATGCGCTGGCCGTGCTGACCAAGTTCGACTTTCCGGGCAACGTGCGGCAGTTGGAGAACTTCTGCCACTGGCTGACGGTAATGGCGCCCGGCCAGACCGTGGACCGGGCTGACCTGCCGCCGGAAATCCGCGCGCTGGAGCACCAGCAACAACAGCCCGCGTCGGCGCCGTTGCGTCCGGCCGCACCGATTTCAGGCATCGGCACGGTGGTGCAGGCAGGGCAGGCCGCCGATGATGGCGCGCCGCGCAATTGGCAAGATTCCCTGTTGCGCGATGCGCAATACCGGCTGGAACGCGGCGAACCCGCGGTAATGGCCACGCTGACCCGTCAGTTTGAGAAGATCCTGCTGCAAAGCGCCCTGGACGCCAGCCGCGGCCGCCGCGTGGAAGCGGCATCAAGATTGGGGATCGGGCGAAACACCATCACGCGAAAATTGCGTGAATTGGGGATTGAGGACGAGTGATGGTCTGATGGGTTGCGCGCGATCGGCGTCCAGGTTCTTCTGAACGGCATGGCGCGCTCCACCCATCCTACGCATCCGACGCACGGCACCTCGTAGGATGGGTGCAGCGCGCACCAACCGTCGCAAGAACACCGCCGTAATTCGCGCGAAACCCATCACCCCGTCCGTAGGATGGGTGCAGCGCGCACCAACCGTCGCAAGAACACCACCGCAATTCGCGCGAAACCCATCACCCCATCCCCAGCAAACTCTCACACAACCTGGGCGATTTCAGCTTCTGCAGCCACCATTTCAGCGCCTCCCCCGGTGCTTCGGCCCGCCAGGCGTAAGCCACGTGCTCCGTCAGAGACATCCCTTCATCCGTCTCACACACCACCAACAAACCCTGCGCCAGATACGGCGCGGCCATCGTCAATGGCAAATAACCGCACCCCAGCCCCCGCACCTGCGCGTCAATCTTTGCCTGCATTGACGGCATGACCAGCGTGGCCTGATCCGCCAGGATGCCGCGCGACTGCGGCGGCAGGTTCCGCGAAGTATCCGCCACCACCACCGCGCAATATTTCGTGATGTCCGCGCGGCTCAGGGGCTGCGGCAAGGACGCCAAAGGATGGTGCGCCGCCACGCAGAAACCAAACTGGGTCGTGCCGATGGCTTGCGATCGATACGGCCCGGTGGGCTCTGCATTGGCCCCCGCGCCGATGACCAGGTCCGCGCGGTTGGACGTCAACGCATCCCAGTTGCCACTTAGCACTTCGCTCGAAAATCGCAGCGTCGTTGCGCTTTCCAACGTCTGGAATTCAGCGATCAGGTCATACAGCGGCCGCCACGGCAACACCGCGCTGACCGCAATGCGCAGTTCCACCTCCCACCCCGTGGCAATTCGCTTGACGCGGCAAGCCAAGTCATCCAACGATTGCAGCACATGCCGTCCGTCCTTCAGCAGCGCCTCGCCCGCTGGCGTCAGTAACGCGCGATGCCCGGAGCGGTCGAACAGCAACACGTCCAGCCCATCTTCCAGCTTGCGTATCGAATAAGTAACCGCAGAGGGCACTTTGCCCAATTCCCGGGCTGCTTTGGCAAAGCTGCCGTGGCGGGCGATGGCGTCTACCAGGATGAGCAATTCAGGCGTAATGGGCTGCATATCGGGTCGGAAGTGGATATTCAAAAAATTTGAATGAACTCGTCAAAATATAGCGCCAAAGCGCCTATGTGGCGCGCGCAGAATATCACTCATGCCAGGGGTGCAGCGAAATGGCAACGAAGCAAGGCTAGTGCCGCACCTCGATAATCATTCATATTATTGAAACAGGAGTCCGCAATGCTTACGATTCGCCGCGCTAACGAACGGGGTCACGCCAACCACGGATGGCTGGATTCGTTTCACACCTTTTCCTTCGCCAACTACTACGACCCGGCTCACATGGGCTTTGGCTCGCTGCGCGTCATCAACGACGATCGTATCGCCGCCGGACGCGGTTTTGGCACCCACGGCCATCGCGACATGGAGATCATTACCTATGTGCTGGACGGCGCCATCGCCCACAAGGACAGCATGGGCAGCGGCTCGACCATCAAGCCGGGCAATGTGCAGCGGATGAGCGCGGGACGCGGCGTGATGCACTCCGAGTTCAACCCGCTGCCCGACACCGAAACGCACATGCTGCAAATCTGGATCGAGCCCGATGTGACCGGTATTGCGCCGGAATACGAAGAGCGCGAATTCAGCGATGCAGAAAAGCGTGGCCGTCTGCAAGCGCTGGTGTCGCCTGATGGCGAAGGCGGTTCGATGAAGATCCATCAAGACGCGCGGCTTTACGGCGGCCTGTTTGATGGAGAAGAATCCGCCACGCTTGAACTGGCGACGGGTCGGCGGGCCTGGGTTCATGTGGCGCGCGGCACGCTGACCGTCAACGGTGTTGAGCTGTCGGGCGGCGATGCCGTGGCGATCACGGATGAAACCCGTGTCGAACTGTCTGCCGGCAAGAAGGCCGAAGTGCTGGTGTTTGACCTGGCGTAAGCCACGAGGGCCGGGCGGGAAGGGTTTCCGCCCGGCTTGTTATTGACGAGGCCAACGGGCCTTAAGATGGCCGCTGGCCTTCTTTCTACGATGGCCACTGGCCAATTCATGCGGAGTTCTACACCATGTCCACCTTGTCCGAAGCAGGCGAAAGCCAGATCGAAACCATCGTCGTGCCGCGCACCAGCGACCTGGGCGGTTTTTCCGTCCGGCGCGCCATTCCGTCGGCGCAGCGCCGCACGGTTGGGCCGTTCGTGTTCCTGGACCACATGGGACCTGCCGATTTCGATGTGGGCGCCGGCATTGACGTGCGACCGCACCCGCATATCGGCCTGTCCACGGTGACCTATCTGTATGAAGGGTCGATGGTGCATCGCGACGGTGCTGGCCATACTCAGACCATTCTTCCGGGCGAAGTGAACTGGATGACGGCGGGGCGCGGCATCGTGCACTCGGAGCGTTCGTCCCCCGAAGCCCGCCTGTCGCCGCAACGCCTCTGTGGCCTGCAAATTTGGGTGGGCCTGCCCACCAAGTACGAAGAAACGGACCCCGGCTTCACACACTACGGGTTGGACGCGCAGCCGGTGATTGAAGGCGAGGGCGTGCGTGCCCAGGTTGTGGCAGGCTCGCTGTTCGGCAAGACGTCGTCCGTGAAGACGCTGTCGCCGCTCTTCTATGGCGACCTGCAATTGCAAGCCGGCGCCACCACGGTGCTGCCGGCGGAATACGAAGAACGTGCCGCCTACCTGGCGCAAGGCAGGGTGGAAGTCGACGGCCAAGTCTTTGAAAGCGGACGCCTGGTTGTCTTCGCACCCGGCCGCCCCGTGCAGATTCGCGCCATTACCGCCGCCCGTTTTGCCGTCATCGGCGGCGAGCCCCTGGACGGCCCGCGCTACGTCTGGTGGAACTTCGTGTCCAGCAGCAAGGACCGCATCGAACAAGCCAAGCAGGACTGGCAGCGCACGCGATTTGATCAGGTCGTGCCGGGCGACGAAACGGAATTCATCCCGCTGCCCGAACCGCGCGTCTAGTTATCGGCGGCGCATCGCGTAATGTTCAGCGCCCGCGGGCGAAAGCCTGCTCGCGCTGTTCTTCCAAGGCTTCGCGGCGGATGAAGTCGCGCACGAAGTCGTTGCTGGGGCGATGGTGCAGGTTGTAGGGGGTGTCCCACTGCGCGATGCTGCCCTGGCTCATCACCCCGATGCGGTCCGCGATGGCAAACGCTTCGGCCTGGTTGTGCGTGACGAGCATGGCGGTATGGCCCGTGGTCTTGAGGATGTCACGTACCTCGAACGCCAGGCGCTCGCGGGTATCCACGTCCAGATTGGAAAACGGTTCGTCCAGCAGCAGCAGGTCGGGTGAGGGCGCCAGCGCCCGTGCCAGCGCCACGCGCTGCTGCTGTCCGCCTGAGATCTCGTGCGGATAGCTGTTGGCTGCATGGGCCAGGCCCACCAGCGTCAGCATTTCTTCAACGCGGCGCGCGCGCTCGATGCGCGGCAGCTTGCGCAGGCCGAAAGCGACGTTCAGCGCCACCGTCAGGTGCGGGAACAGGGCGTAATCCTGAAACATCATGCCGACGCGGCGGTGTTCGGGCGCGACCTGCTCGGTGGGCGACGAGATCACCGTGCCGTCCAGCAGGATGCGGCCAGCGCGCACGGGCTCAAAGCCGGCAATGGCGCGCAGCACGGTTGTCTTGCCGCAGCCGGATTCACCCAGCAAGCAGCCGATATGGCCCACGGGCAGGCCCAGCGACAAGTCCTGCACAACGGGCTTCAAGCCCTTGGGCGTGTCGTAAGCCAGGGAAAGATGTTCAATTTCTAAGAGATCGGGCACGATGATCAATGTCCCATTTTCAGATTGGTGCGCGCCAGCAGGATGACGGGCAGAAGGCCGGCCAGCACGATCGCCAGCGCTGCGACGGCGCCTTCCTCGTACGTGCCGCGGGCGGCTTCAGCGTACAGCCAGGTTGCCAGCGTGTCGAAATTCATGGGGCGCAGCAGCAGGGTGGCGGGCAGTTCCTTCATGGCGTCAACGAACACCAGCAAGGCACTGGCCGCCAGCGCGGGCCGCAGCAAGGGCAGGTGGACGCGGCGCAAAGTGCCGCCCGCGCTTTCGCCCAACAGGCGCGACGCTTGTTCAAGCGAAGGCGGAATGCGCGCAAGCCCGGCTTCCAGCGCGCCGGTGGAAATAGCCAAAAAGCGAATCACGTAGGCGCACACCAGCGCCGCCATGGACCCCATCAGGAACAGGCCGGTGCCGCCAAAGACCTTGGCGACCGCCGTATCGATCCACACAAAAGGCGTCAGCAGTCCGATCGCCAGCACGGTGCCGGGCACCGCGTAGCCCAGGCTTGCAACACGCGCGCAGGCTCGGCCAGGGTTGAAGCTTGCGCTCTCGCGCAAGGTGCGGCCGGCCCACGCCACGATCAAGCCGCAAAGCAGCGTGACGATGGTGGCGCTGAACGCCACGATCAGCGTGTTGCTCAGGCCGTTGATCAGTTGCTCGGACACGCCGCCCACCAGATGCAGGCGCTTGTAGGTTTCCACCACCAGATACAAGGCGGGCGCCACAAAGCCCAGCATGACGGGAATCCAGCCCAGCACGGCGGCAACGGCGGCGGCCGGGCCCCGTAGGCGGCGCGCCTGCATCGGCCGCATGCGCTGCGTGTTGGCATAGCGCTGGCGCTTGCGGCCGTGGCGTTCGAGCAGGATCAGCCCAATCACGATGGCCAGCATCGTCAGCGCAATCTGCGCGGCACCCGCCAGGTCGGACCGCGTGACCCAGGTGGTGTAGACCGACACTGTCAAGGTCTGAACACCCAGGAATTCAGAGGCGCCGATGTCGTTCAAGGTTTCCAGCAGCGCCAGGCTGACGCCCACCACGATGGCGGGGCGCGCCAACGGCAGGGCTACCCGGCAAAACACGGCCACGCGGCCCGCGCCCAAGGTGCGCGCGGCTTCCAGCAGGCTGGCCGCCTGCGTCATGAACATCACGCGGGTACTCAGGTAAACGTAGGGATACAACACAAAGCCCAGCACGAAGATGGCGCCGTATATCGAGCGCAGGTCCGGCAAGCGGAACTGGCGCGGGCTGTCGTAGCCCAGCAGGGTGCGGATGGCCGTCTGGATGGGGCCGATGGGGTGCAGCAGGTCCAGGTAGGCAAAGGCGATGATGTACGTGGGTACGGCCAGCGGCAGCAGCAGCGCCCAGGTCAGGATGCGGCGCGTGGGAAAGTCGTAAGCGGTCACCAGCCAGGCGGCGCCCGTGCCCAGCAGTGTGACGACCACGCCCACGCCTGCCAGCAGCATCGCGGTGTTGGCAAGCGCTTGCGGCAGCACGTAGCTGGCCAGGTGCTGCCAATGCGCCAGGTCACCCCCCAACGCCCACCAGCCCAGCGTCAGCACGGGGGCCAGCACGGCCAGGGCGATCAGCCCGGCGCCCGCCAGCCAGCCTGCGCCGCGTTCTGTCCAGCGCAGGCGCATTGGCCGGGGCAAAGGCCGGGGCAAAGATTCAGTGTGCATACTTCAAAGTTGATGGCATCAATGGCAAGGCCTGTTCCCTTCAAAAAAGGGAACAGGCCCAATACTGTCAGACGGCCGCATCACGCCATAAGCGCCATGCGGCTATCGGGGATCAGTTGTCGAAGCCGACCTTGTCAACCAGTTCGCTGGCTTGTTTGCGATGCTTGGCGATTTCGGTCAGGGGCAGCGGATCAACCTTCAATTCACCAAAGCTGGCAATAACCGGGTCCAGCTTCACGCCCTTGCGCACGGGGTATTCGTAGTTGGCCTGGGCATACAGCGCCTGGGCGGGTTCCGACACCAGGAAGTCCAGCAGCTTGATGGCGTTTTCCTTGTGCGGCGCGTGCGCGGCGACGGCTGCGCCGCTGACGTTCACGTGCGTACCACCACTTTTCTCGTTGGCGAACGTCGGGCGGATGACTTTGATGGCATCGCCCCATTTACGTGCGTCGGTGCCGGGTTGGGCGTTCTTCATGTGGCCCACGTAGTAGGCGTTGGCCAGGCCGATGTCGCAAATGCCGCCCAGGATGTCGCGCGCCACGTCGCGGTCACCGCCCGCGGCCTTGCGCGCCAGGTTGGCCTTCACGCCGCGCAGCCATTTCTCGGTGGCTTCCGCGCCGTCATGCGCAATCATGGACGCGATCATGGCGGTGTTGTAGGGGTGCTGGCCGGAACGGATGCAGACCTTGCCTTTCCACTTCGGGTCGGCCAGGTCTTCGTAGCGGAAGGATTCCAGCTTCAGGTCCTTTTCCACATACAGCACGCGGTCGCGCAGCGACAGGGCGTACCACTTGCCGTCAGCGCCGCGCAGGTTGGCGGGAATCACCGATTCCAGGGTCTGCGACTTGATCGATTGCGTCACGCCGCCGTCAACCAGGTCCAGCAGGTTACCGATGTCCACGGTCATCAGCACGTCGGCGGGCGACTTGGCGCCTTCGGCCTTGACGCGCTCCAGCAGGCCGTCCTTGACGAAAACAGTGTTGACCTTGATACCGCTTTCTTTCGTGAAGGCGTCCAGCAACGGCTGGATCAGCTTGGGTTCCCGAGTGGTGTACAGGCTGACTTCTTCGGCGGCATTGGCCGAAACGGTGAACGCGGCGGCGCCTGCCAGCGCGAGGGCGCGCAGCAGCGAATTCAATTGGGGACGCTTGGTCATGTCGGGAACTCCGGCTAGGGCTGCAAGGGAAGCGCCGGGCAAAAACCGGGCATTCCGCTGCTTAAAACAGTCTGCTAACGAAAATGATTATCAACTGAGAACGCGACGATAACAGGAAGCAAAGACGCGTTCAACTTTTCGTAAGCGGTGGCCGTTCCAGCCTTGATCCCTATCAATACGGCATAAGCGTATTACGGAATAATGAGACAAGTTCCCAACAAGACCTGTAGAATAGGGACAACCCTAATAAGCGAATTTGACATGGCTGCTTTCAACACAGAGCGCGTACTTAGCGTGCACCACTGGAACGACACCCTGTTCTCCTTCACCACGACTCGTGACGCGGCCTTGCGGTTCCACAACGGCCACTTCGTCATGATCGGCCTGGAAGTCGAAGGCAAACCGCTCTTGCGGGCCTACAGCATCGCCAGCGCCAACTACGAAGAAAACCTCGAATTCCTCAGCATCAAGGTGCAGAACGGCCCGTTGACGTCGCGGCTGCAGCACCTGAAAGAGGGCGACACCATTCTGGTCAGCCGCAAGCCGGTTGGCACCTTGGTCGTTGATGACCTGAAGCCCGGCAAGCATCTGTTCCTGTTCGGTACGGGCACGGGCCTGGCGCCCTTCATGAGCATCATCAAAGACCCGGACATCTACGAACGTTTCGACAAGGTCATTCTGGTGCATGGCGTGCGTTGGGTCAGCGAATTGGCCTACGCCGACTTCATCGAGAAAGAACTGCCGAACAATGAGTTCTTCGGTGACGTCGTTCGCGACAAGCTTGTGTACTACCCCACCGTTACGCGTGAGCCGTTCCGCAACCAGGGCCGCATCACCGAACTGATGGAAAACGGCAAGCTGTGCGACGACATCGGCATTCCGCAAATCAACCCGGAAACCGACCGCGCCATGATCTGCGGCAGCCCGCATATGCTGGCCGACATCAGCGCCATGCTCGACAAGCGCGGCTTCACCGTGTCGCCGGGCGTAGGTCAGCCGGGCGACTACGTGGTTGAGCGCGCGTTTGTTGATAAATAATCGATAAATACGCCGCCAACATCTTGAAGCAAAAAACCCATCGCATGCGATGGGTTTTTTGCTGTGTGGCAAGTCATGGGCCATGGCGGTCAAAATGCGCCGCCATCATTCGGGCTTGATACCCGCCTTCTTGATGATTTCGCCCCACTTCTTTGATTCGGCTTGCTGGAACTTGGCCAATTCGTCCGGCGTGGAGCTGGCGGCGTCGGTGCCGGTCTGGGCATAGAACTGCTGGGCCGGCTTGGCCTTGGTGGCGTTGACCAGCAGTTCGTTCAGGCGCTTGACCACGTCAGGCGGTGTGCCGGCCGGCGCGTAGGCCGCGAACCAGTAGCCCATTTCATAGCCGGGTACTCCTGCTTCGGCAATCGTCGGCACGTCCGGGGCCAACGGCGAGCGCGCCGTGCCCGTCACGCCCAGGGCGCGCAGCTTGCCGGATTTGACTTGCGGCAGGCCGGTGGCCGTGTCGGTAATCATCATGTCGATCTGGCCGCCCAGCAGATCAGTGACTGCCAGCGGATTGCTCTTGTACGGCACGTGCAGCAGTTGCACGCCGGCCATCTGCTGCAAGAGTTCACCCGCGATGCGGCTGCTGGAACTGCCGCTGCCAAAGCTCAGCTTGCCCGGCTGTTTCTTGGCTTGCGCCAGGAATTCCCCCACGGTCTTGGCAGGCGAACTGGGGTTCACCACCATGATCTGGCCGCCTTTGCCTAGCAGCGTGATCGGCGCAAAGTCCTTCACCGGGTGATAAGTCAGCGATTTGTACAGGTGCTCATTCGCGGCGTGGGTAGTGTTGGTGGTGATCAACACCGTATAGCCATCCGGTGTGGCCCGCGCACCGGCGGCGGCGCCGATCATCGCGCTGGCGCCCGGCTTGTTTTCAATGACCACGGCCTGGCCGGTTTGCTCGGTGACGCCCTGGCCGATAGCGCGGCCGATCTGGTCGGTAGCGCTGCCGGCTGCAAACGGCACGATGAAGGTAATGGGCTTGGTGGGGAACGATTGAGCCAGGGCGGTCAAGGGCAGGGCCGCGGCCAGCAACAGGGCCAGGCGGCCCTTGGACGAAATACGCATGTTGTGTCTCCTGTGGTGTTTTTTTATAGGGGGTGAAAAAAATCAGGCGGCCGCGGGACGGTCGCCGGGTACATCTGGCAGCCGGCGCGCCAGTTCAGCACTGACCTCCACCGTCAGGTCCAGCAATCTGAAAGACAGGCTTTTGCCGTGCGTGTCGAGGTTCAGCGCGTCATTCACGCCGCCGTCCAGCACGCCGTCCAGCACAAAGTTCATGGCATGTAGAGTGGGGATCAAATAACGCGTGACGCGCGCGGGATGGCGGTACGCGAACCAGTCGGCCACGCGCGCCTCGGTCACTTGCGCCACCAGTACCTCGTAGCATTCGGGGTCCCAGGCAATCAGGCTCAAGTTGGAAATATTGCCTTTGTCGCCGGAACGGCTGTGGGCCAGGCGGTATAGCGGCACGGCCTGCGGGTTTGACGAGTGGGTCATGGCGCGATGGCCTCCAGGAAACTCCAGCCGCTGTGTACAGCGTCGCGGGGGATGGTGCATGACACCATGTTCAGCCGGGGGCGCAGCGCCGTGCGTACGCCGCCGCCGCCCGCGGGGCCGCAGGTGTAAAGCGCTGTCACTTCGCGCAGGATGCGCTCGGCCTGGGCACGGTCGGCGTGTTCGCCCGCCAGGCGCAGGCGTACGTCGCGCGCATGGGAATCGGGCAGCGCGCGGCGCAATTCGCCGGCGTCGTCGCCCAGGATGCTGATGGCGCCGATCAGATCGGCGCGCAAAGTGAATTCGGATCCCAGCCGCTTCTGCACGATGTCCGCGGCCAGGCGGGCACGCGCTTCGGCTTGTACGCCGGCGTAAGAGATCTCGGCTTCGGCCAGCCAGCCGCCGCGATAGCAGACGTTGACCTTCAATTCGGACGGCCGCGCGTGGCCGGTGATGCCGTGTACCGCAACGCGGTTGCCACCCAGTTCCACGACGCGCGCCTGGCTCAAGTCAGCCACCACATCGGGCGTGAGATAACGCGCGGGGTCGTGGACTTCATACAGAAGCTGTTCCTTCACCGTGCGGGCGTCCACCGCGCCGCCGGTGGCATCGGCCTTGCTGATGATGAATTCGCCGTCGGCATCAATCTGCGCAATGGGAAAACCCGCCGCATGCACGTCAGGCACCTCTTTCAATCCCGGTACGCAGAAATAGCCCCCGGTCACCTGCAAGCCGCATTCCAGCATGTGGCCGGCCATGGTGGCGCGGCCCAGGCGGTGCCAGTCTTCCGCGTCCCAGCCAAAATGAGCCATTGCCGGACCCAACGTGAGCGAAGGGTCGGCCACGCGGCCTGCCACCACCACCTGCGCGCCGGCCGCCAAGGCCTGCGCGATTTCCGTGGCGCCCAGATAGGCGGTGGCGCTGACCACATCGTGTCCGGTCAGCGCGTCGCCCAGGCGTTCTTGCAGCAGGGCGCGTTGTTCGGGTGTGTTCAGGGCATCGCCATGAATGACGGCAATGCGTGGCACGGGCAAGCCTTGTTCACGCGCGATGGCGGCAATGCGCCGGGCGGCGGCCAGCGGGTTGGCCGCGCCAAAGTTGCTGACGATGTTGATGCCGTGACGCAGGCAGTCCGCCAGCACCGGCGACACCAGCTCGTCCAGCAGCGGTTCATAGCCGCGATTGGGGTCGTCGTTGCGCGCCAATTGCGCCAGCGCCAGCGTGCGTTCGGCAAGCGTTTCGAAGATAAGCGTGCCGCCGCCCTGGGCGGCCAACGTGCGCACCACGGCGGCGGCGCCGTCGCTTCGGTCGCCAGAAAAGCCAGAGGCGCAGCCGATAAGCAGGGGAGATTGAGGCATGAGAGGTCCAGTCGGCCTTGCGGTTTCAGGCCACTATAGGCATACGCGGATCATCCGTAAAATAGAAAGATCGGATTAATTGATAGAGAAAAGCCATGAATCTATCCGCCAGGCAACTGCGCGCTTTTGTCGCGCTTGCCGACGAACGCCATTTCACGCGGGCGGCCCAGCGTTGCCATCTGACCCAGCCCGCGTTCAGCGCACTTATCCGTCAACTGGAAGACAGCGCGGGACTAAAGCTGTTTGATCGCAACACCCGGCACGTCGAGCTGACGGCCGAGGGCAGGGTATTGGATGCGTCCGCGCGCCGCCTGCTGGCGGACATGGACCTGGTCATGGAAGACATGCGCGACCACGCTGCCCGCCGCCGTGGACGTGTGGCGCTGGCCGCGCTGCCTTCGTTGGCGGCGGGCTGGTTGCCTGGCTTGCTGGCTCGCTTTGGCCAGGCGCATCCCGGCATTGTGGTGGATCTGCGCGACGCCTTGCTGGACCCGTGCCTGGACATGGTGCAAAGCGGACAAGTGGACTTCGCCGTGGCCTCGCGCCGCCCGGACATGACGGATCTGGACAGCGAATTCCTGCACGCCGACCGTTATTTCCTGGTGTGCCGCGCAGATCATCCTTTGGCGAAGCAGGCCAAGGTGCGCCTGCGGGACATCACCCGCTACCCCGTCATCCAGCTAGCGCGCGGCAGCAGTGTGCGCAAGCATCTGGACGAGGCTTTCGGCGCCGATGCGCCTTTGCCGGTGTTTGAGGTGGAGCATCTGGCCACCGTGACCGGGCTGGTGCGCGCCGGGTTGGGGGTGTCGGTTGTGCCCGCCATGACGCTTTTTCATTTCGCCAGCAACGACTTGCGCGTGGTGCCTTTGGCCGGACGCGCGCTGACCCGGCCGCTTTATCTGGTGCAGCGCAAAGGCCGCAGCTTGTCGGTGGCCGCGCAGGCGCTGGCTGACCTGTTGATCGCCCACCGGGGTGATATCGGCGGCGCCGGTCATCAGGCAGAGTCATGAAACAGGGATTCGATCCTCCCTGCGTCATCCGGCCACTTTCGCAAACGTCTATTGCTGGATAAACTTCAATAGTTGTAGCTTCTATCCGTCACCTGAAGGATTCCGCCCATGAGCAAGCAAATCATCCATACCGACGCCGCACCCGCTGCCGTTGGCCCTTACTCGCAAGCGGTTGCCGTTACCGGCACCAAGACTGTCTACCTGTCGGGCCAGATCGGCCTGGAGCCGGGCACGGGCGATCTGGTCTCCGAGAATTTCGATGCACAAGTGCGTCAGGCCTTCGCCAACATGCAAGCCGTGATCACCGAGGCCGGTGGCACGCTGGACAACGTGGTCAAGCTGACCTTGTTCCTGACCGATCTGGGCAAATTCACCGCCGCCAACTCCATCATGGCCGAACTCATTCCGCAGCCGTTCCCGGCGCGCTCGACCATCGGCGTGGCCAGCCTGCCCAAGGGTGCGCAGTTCGAAGTCGAAGCCATCATGGTTCTGTAAGGCGTACCCGCTCGCAGCATTTCAGGGGTTCGTTCCACCATGCCGGCCGCGGCCGTGGCTTCCAAGCGACCCGGCGCCGATAAAAATGGCGCCGGCAAACCCATGACAGATACAGAGCGCAAGCTCCGTAACCTGGGTTTGGTGCTGCCCGAGGACTTCGTGCTGCATCTGCCGCTGCGCTACGAGGACGAAACCCGCGTCATTCCGATCAGCGCCTTGCGGCCCGGCTACCCCGGGCAGGTTGAAGGCGAAATCACCAAGTCCGAAGTACAGTACCGGCCCCGTCGCCAACTGACTGCCACGCTGGCTGATGACACCGGCGAAATCCAGCTGCGCTGGTTGAATTTCTATCCCAGCCAGCAAAAGCAGATCAGCGTGGGCAAGCGTCTGCGGGCGCGCGGCGAAGTCCGCAGCAATCTGTTCGGCCGTCAAATGGTGCACCCGCGCATGACCAATGCCGATGCGCCATTGCCTACCGCGCTGACCCCCGTCTACCCCACTACCGATGGCCTGCCGCAATTGACGTTGCGCCGCGCCATCGCCCAGGCGCTGGACCGTGCCGACCTGTCTGACACCCTCCCGCCAGAAGCCCTGCAACGCTACGACTTGCCGCCTTTTGAACCCGCAATTCGCGCCTTGCACACCCCCGCGCAGGGCGAGTCCGAACAAGCGCTGCTGGACCGCGTGCATCCCGCCTGGCGTCGCATCAAGTTCGATGAACTGCTGGCTCAACAACTGTCGCTGGCCGCTGCACGGGCCGCCCGCCGTATCAAGGAAGCGGAATCGCTGCCGGTGCGTAACGAGCCGGGCGGCCTGGTGGACAAGTTGTACGCCAATCTGCCGTTCAAACTGACCGCCGCCCAAGAGCGCGTGGTGCAGGAAATTTCCGCCGACCTGGCCAAGCCCTATCCCATGCACCGCCTGCTGCAGGGCGACGTGGGCAGCGGCAAAACCGTGGTCGCCGCCATTGCCGCGGCCCAGGCCATTGCGGGCGGCGCGCAAGTGGCCTTGATGGCGCCCACCGAAATCCTGGCCGAACAACACTTCCGCAAGCTCGTGTCATGGTTGCAGCCCTTGGGCGTGAACGTCGCCTGGCTAAGCGGCAGCCTTACGGCCAAGGCCCGCCGTGAAGCCGCGGCTGCCGCCGCCGATGGCAGCGTGCAACTGGTGGTGGGCACGCAGGCGCTGATCCAGGACCACGTTGAATTTCATCGCCTGGGGCTGTCCATTGTTGATGAACAGCACCGCTTTGGCGTCGGCCAGCGCCTGGCCCTGACCAAAAAGGGCGAAACCGTGCGTGGACGCATCGTCCCGCACCAACTGAACATGAGCGCCACGCCCATTCCCCGCACCTTGGCCATGACCTTCTTCGCGGACCTGGACGTCTCTGTCATCGACGAACTGCCGCCCGGCCGCACCCCCGTGCTGACCAAGCTGGTCTCGGACGCCCGGCGTGAGGAAGTCATCGCCCATGTCGCCCAGGCGGCTCGTGGCGGACAGCAGGTGTATTGGGTCTGTCCGCTGGTTGAAGAAAGCGAAGCACTGGAACTGCAAACGGCGGTGGACACCTACGATGGCATGCGGGTTGACCTGCCGGACCTGCGCATCGGCCTGGTCCATGGCCGCCTGCCTCAAGCGGAGAAAGCCGCCGTCATGCAGGCGTTCCGCGAAGGCGAGGTTGACCTGCTGGTCGCCACCACCGTCATCGAGGTGGGCGTGGACGTGCCCAATGCATCCCTGATGGTCATCGAACACGCCGAGCGTTTCGGTCTGGCGCAACTGCATCAGTTGCGCGGACGGGTAGGGCGCGGCACCGCCGAATCGGTCTGTGTGCTGCTTTACCAGACGCCGCTGTCGCAAGTGGCGCGCGAACGCCTGCGCGCCATGTTCGAAACGTCGGACGGCTTCGAGATTGCCCGACGCGACCTGGAACAGCGCGGCCCTGGTGAATTTCTGGGCACACGGCAATCAGGCATGGCGCTGCTGCGTTTTGCCGACCTGGAAACCGATGCCGCCATTGCGGAAGACGCGCGCGATGCGGCGGTGTGGCTGCGGGCTGAACACCCCGCCGCGGTCGAGGCGCATCTGGCGCGCTGGATGCGTGGCCGAGAAGACTTCCTGCGGACCTGATGCCGATGCGGCCCGCTCTTAATCTGAATCACTACAGCGCAGGCCCCAAAGCCCGCGCGCAACCCCCGGGGGCGTAGTCCACCATGACTCTCACCGAATTGAAATACATCGTCGCCGTCGCGCGCGAACGCCACTTCGGGCGCGCCGCCGAAGCCTGTTTTGTCAGCCAGCCCACGCTGTCGGTCGCGATACGCAAGCTGGAAGACGAACTGGGCGTGACGCTGTTCGAACGCGGCGGCGCCGAGGTGGGCGTTACCCCCATCGGCCAACGCATCGTTGCCCAGGCGCAGAAAGTGTTGGAAGAAAGCGCCAGCATCAAAGAAATTGCGCGACAAGGCCATGACCCGCTGGCCGGCCCTTTGCGCGTGGGCGTCATCCACACCATCGGGCCCTATCTGCTGCCCAAGCTGGTTCCGGTGCAGATCGGCCGCACCCCGCAAATGCCGCTGCTGCTGCAAGAGAACTTCACCGTGCGGCTGGTGGAACTGCTGCGCCAGGGCGAAATCGACTGCGCCATCATGGCGCTGCCCCTGCCCGAAGCGGGCCTGGTCATGCAGCCGCTGTACGATGAACCCTTCATCGTCGCCGTGCCCAATGACCACGAACTCGCCCAACGAAAATCCATTGACGCTCAGGACCTGAAGCAGCAGACCATGCTGCTGTTGGGCAGCGGCCATTGCTTTCGTGATCAGGTGTTGGAAGTCTGTCCTGAACTGTCACGGTTTTCGGCGGCCAGCGACGGCATCCAGCGCACCTTTGAAGGGTCTTCGCTGGAAACCATCCGGCACATGGTCGCTGCCGGCATCGGCGTAACCGTTCTGCCTATCACCGCCGTGCCCGAACACCCGCCCAGCAACAGCCTGCTGCGCTACCTGCCGTTTGACGGGCACGTGCCCGAACGCCGCGTCGTCCTGGCGTGGCGCCGCAGCTTTCCGCGCCTGGCCGCCATTGAAGCCCTGGCCCAGGCGGTCTACGAATGCGAACTGCCGGGCGTGAAGATGCTGGCCGATGAGGTTGCGGCGGTACAGGACTAGCAACGCAACCCGCGCGACTCATTTGCGCCTTATCAACGCCGTGTCTTGCCACCGCGGTTTTGTGCGGGATTCACGTTAATTCCTCATGTTTGCAGTGGTATCCTTCCTTCGTACTTTTCCTAATAGGAGCTAGCAATGGCCAAGTCCCCCAAGAAGACCCCGAGCAGCGCCCCGCGCATCAACATCGGCATTTCGGACAAGGACCGCGCCGCTGTCGCCGGCGAATTGTCCAAGCTGCTTGCCGATTCGTACACGCTGTACCTGATGACGCACAACTTCCACTGGAACGTCACGGGGCCCATGTTCAACACGCTGCACCAGATGTTCATGACGCAGTACACGGAAGAATGGACCGCGCTGGACAGCATCGCCGAACGCATCCGCGCGCTGGGCCACTACGCCCCGGGCACGTATCGTGAATACGCCAAGCTGTCGTCCATTGCCGAACCGGAGTCCGTGCCGGAAGCGCTGGAGATGGTGCGCCTGCTGGTCAGCGGAAACGAATCCGTCGCCAAGACCGCCCGTTCCGCCTTTGAGAAGGCCGACGCCGCTAACGACCAGCCCACGGCTGACCTGTTGACGCAGCGCCTCGATGTGCACGAAAAGAATGCGTGGATGCTGCGTAGCTTGTTGCAATGACGTAAGCGAGCAGGAGCCTGGTTGGCCCTGCCATTCGTATTGCGACTTCGGGGTTTTCCTTTAGACGGAGACAACCGAACGTCATGATTTGAAACAATGGCTGCTTCAGGGCGGCCATTGTTTATTTGCGATGCGCACTGGCGATCAGTGCAGTTATCTAGAACATCCCGCAAGCAGGAACCGGCGGGATACGTTTGGCCGGGGCGGGGATACGCCATGCAGCACGGCGTCGCAAGGCGCCGAATATTTTCAAGCCTTCTTGCCAATCGCCCAAACCACTTTCGGCATTGATGTGCCCGGCGCTGGAAAGCAACACGAAGCGGCTGCCCCAATCTTCGGCGAACGCGCGGGCGCGTTCCAGGGCGCAATAAGGATCGTCGTCGCTGGCCACCACCACGCTTTGAAACGGTAGCGACTGGCGGGAGATTGGCGCAAAGCCGTGCAGGCAAGCCGGTGCATCGGGGCGTTCGACGTCGGCAGGCGCCACCAGCAGCGCGCCGGCGACCTTGGCGCGCAGGGGGACGGGTAGGCTCGCGGTGATCAGGCAGCCCAGGCTATGCGCCACGATCAGCACCGGGCAGCGCGCCCGGTCGACCTCGCCCGCCAAGGTGGATACCCATTGGGCGGGTTCCGGGTTTTCCCAGTCGCGTTGTTCGACGCGCACCGCATGAGGCAGCACGCTTGCCCAGCGCGATTGCCAGTGGTCTGGTCCGGAGTTTTTCCATCCGGGGACGATGATCGGTTGGAGTCTCATGGCGGCCATGATGACGCGCGCCTTTAGTAACTCAAACGAATAAATCGTCGATTGCATATGTCTCAAGGGATATAACGCGAGGCGTTCGGCGTTGCGGCACCTGCCGCGCGCCGATGTGCCGGAAGTCGGGGCGGATGGACTCCAAAAGCCCGGTTCTTTCGGTGTATGCTTGCCGAGCAAAAGCACCGCAGTGGGGCGTGATCATACGTACTTCCGGCGTCCGCCCGCTGCGAAAACCAACGATTACAAGCAATCAGAGGAGTCCACTCATGAAGCTAACCTTTCGTCTGACCCCGGTCGTTGCGGCACTCGGCGTTGCCGCCGGCCTGACGTTTGCCGCGGGCGCGCATGCGCAAACCATCAAGATCGGCGTGGTCGGCCCCACCACGGGCGCGGTTACCCAGTATGGCGACATGGTCCGCGAAGGCGTGGATACCGCCATTGAACGCATCAATGCCGCGGGCGGCGTCAACGGCAAGAAGCTTGAAGCGGTGGTGATCGACGACGGCTGCGAACCCAAGCAAGGCCCGGTTGCGGCCAACCGTGTCGTCAACAGCAAGATCGGTTTTGTGGTGGGCCATGTGTGCTCGGGCGCCACCATCGCCGCCGCGGACATCTACAACAATGAAGGCGTGGTGATGGTGACCCCGTCGGCCACGGCGCCGGCCGTCACGGACGGCAAGAACTACGAGTTCATCTTCCGCACGATCGGCCGCGACGACCAGCAAGGCCCCGCTGCCGCGCAGTTCATCCTGGAAAAGATCAAGCCGAAGAAGGCTGCCGTGCTGCACGACAAGCAGTCGTATGGCCAAGGCATTGCCACCGCAGTCAAGAATGACCTGGAAAAGGGCGGCGTGCCCGTCGCGATCTTCGAAGGCGTGAACGCCGGCGACAGCGACTACTCGGCCGTCATCACCAAGCTGAAGGCGCAAGGCGTGGACTTCGTCTATTACGGCGGCTACCACCCCGAAATGGGCTTGTTGCTGCGCCAGGCGGCTGAGCAGGGTGTGAAGGCGAAGTGGATGGGTCCGGAAGGCACGGGCAACCCCGACATCAACGCCATCGCCGGCGACGCCGTGGAAGGCATGTTGCTGACCCTGCCGGCCGACTTTACCCAGAACGCCGCCAACGCCGACATCGTCAAGGCCTTTGAAGCCAAGAAGCGCAACCCCAGCGGCGCCTTCCAGATGACGGCCTACGCGGCCACTCAGGTCATTGCGGACGGCATCAAGGGCGCGGGCAGCGATGACCCGACCAAGGTTGCCAAGTACCTGCATGCCAATTCCTTCGACACGCCGATCGGCAAGGTGTCGTGGAACAAGCAGGGCGACCTGACGAACTTCAAGTTCGACGTGTTCACCTGGCACAAGGACGGCTCCAAGACCGTCTATAAGTAAGGCGGTGACAGTGATGCAGTGACCTGGTGGCGCACTAGCGCGCCGCCGGCGCTGCATGTGAATCGGGCCGCAAGCCAATGACATGGCTTGCGGCCCGATTCTTTTGCCTGGCAGCCGCGCCAGGCGATCGCCGTGGCGGCTGATGGCTTAGGGTTTACAGACCCTGCACGCGGCGACCCGTTTCGACGTCGAACCAATGCAGCGGATGGCGGCCGTCCGGGCCGACATTGACGCGATCGCCCACCTTGGCCGACGCTTCCGACAACTGGCGCGTCGTGCAGCGCACCACCAGCGTGGTCTTGCCGCAGCGGCAATGCACCAGTTGTTCCGAACCCAGCGTTTCGACCATTTCAACTTCGGCCGGCACGCCTTGCGTGTTCAGCAGCATGTGCTCGGGGCGCATGCCCATGATGATCTTGCGGCCGCGCACCTGGGACGGCACTTGCAGCGGCGAGATTTCCAGCGCCATGCCGTCGGTGGTCTGCACGGTGCCGTCGCCGGCCACCTGCACTTCCATCAGGTTCATCGGGGGCGAGCCGATAAAGCCGGCCACGAAGGTCGAGGCGGGCTTTTCAAAGACTTCCATGGGGGTGCCGATCTGCTCGGGCACGCCCTGATACATCACGATCATGCGATGCGCCAGCGTCATGGCTTCAACCTGGTCGTGCGTCACGTACAGGCTGGTGGTGCCCAGGCGGCGATGCAGCTTCATGATTTCAAGGCGCATCGCCACGCGCAGCTTGGCGTCCAGGTTCGAGAGCGGTTCGTCGAACAGGAACACCTTGGGTTCGCGCACGATGGCGCGGCCCATGGCCACACGCTGGCGCTGGCCGCCGGACAGCGCGCGCGGGCGGCGGTCCAGCAGGTGGCCCAGTTCCAGGATCTGCGCGGCGATGTCCACGCGCTTTTTGATCTCGTCCTTGGAGAACTTGCGGATCTTCAAGCCATAGGCCATGTTTTCAAACACGGTCATGTGCGGGTAGAGCGCGTAGTTCTGGAACACCATCGCGATGTCGCGTTCGGCGGGTTCCAGGTTGTTGACGACCTTGTCGTCGATGACGATGTCGCCGCTGGTCACGGATTCCAGGCCGGCGACCATGCGCATCAGCGTGGACTTGCCGCAGCCGGACGGGCCGACGATGACGATGAATTCACCGTCTTTCACCTCCATGTCGATGCCATGGATGACCGGGACGTTGCCGGCGTAGGTTTTCTTGACGTTACGGAAGCTGAGAGTAGCCATGTTTATTCGGGTTCGGAGTCGTGTTCGGGTGGGCGAGGGCGGGCAAGCGTCACTTTTCAGTGTCGACCAGACCCTTGACGAACCATTTCTGCATCAGGATGACGACCAGCGCCGGGGGAATCATGGCCAGCATGGCGGTGGCCATGGTGATGTTCCATTCGGTCACGCTGTCGCCGCCGCTGATCATCCGCTTGATGCCGATGACGACGGGGTACATGTCTTCTTGCGTGGTGATGAGCAGGGGCCACAGGTATTGGTTCCAGCCATAGATGAACTGGATCACGAACAGGGCCGCGATGCTGGTCTTGGACAAAGGCAGCAGCACGTCGAAGAAGAAGCGCACCGGGCCCGCGCCGTCGATGCGCGCGGCCTCGATGAGCTCGTCCGGTACCGTCAGGAAGAACTGGCGGAACAGGAAGGTGGCGGTGGCCGAAGCGATCAGCGGCAAGGTCAGGCCGGCGTAGCTATTCAGCATGCCCAGGTCGGCTACGACCTTGTAGGTGGGCGCGATCCGGACTTCGACGGGCAGCATGAGCGTGACGAAGATCATCCAGAAAAAGAACATGCGGCCGGGGAAGCGGAAATACACCACCGCGAAAGCCGACAGCAGCGAGATCGCGATCTTGCCGATGGAAATCGACAGCGCCATGATCAGGCTGACGTACATCATGCGGCCGACGGGGGCGCCCGACGAACCGCCGGACGAACCGCCAAACAGCGCCTGCATGTAGTTGTCGACAAAGTGGGGACCGGGAATCAGCGACATCGGCGCCTGCGCCACTTCCTGAGCGGTCTGGGTAGACGCGACGAAAGTGATGTAGAGCGGAAATGCCACCATCGCCACGCCGCAAAGCAGAATGACGTGGGCCAGAATATCCAGCCAGGGACGGCGTTCAACCATTGTTATCAGCCTCGAACAAAATCAATACTGCACTTTGCGGTCGACGTAGCGGAACTGTACGACCGTCAAGGCAACCACAATGAACATCAGAATGACCGACTGGGCCGCGGACGAACCCAGATCCAGGCCACGGAAACCGTCGCTATACACCTTGTAGACCAGGATGGAAGTCGCCGTGCCCGGACCGCCTTGCGTTGTGGTGTCCACAATGGCGAAGGTGTCGAAGAAGGCATAGATGATGTTGACGACCAGCAGGAAGAACGAAGTGGGCGACAGCAGCGGGAACACAATGGTCCAGAAGCGGCGCGCCGGGCTGGCGCCATCGATGGCGGCGGCTTCGATGAGCGAACGCGGAATCGATTGCAGGCCGGCCAGGAAGAACAGGAAGTTGTACGAGATCTGCTTCCAGACGGCGGCCGCCAGCACCAGCATCATGGCCTGGTTGCCGTCCAGGCGCGGGTTCCAGTCGACGCCGGAGTTGCGCAGCGCCACGGCCAGAATGCCCACGGAAGGCGAAAACATGAACAGCCACAGTACGCCGACCACAGCGGGCGCCACAGCGTAAGGCCAGATCAGAAGGGTCTTGTAGAGTCCCGCGCCGCGAATCACGCGGTCGGCCATGACGGCCAGCAGCAAGGACACGCCCAGACCCACGGCAGCCACCAGTATCGAAAAGACGGCGGTGACGCGGAAGGAATCGAGGTAAGCCTGTTGCGAGAACAGTTCCATGAAGTTGTCGAGCCCGACGAACTCGGACGACAGGCCGAAGGCATCTTCAAGCCGCATGGACTGCCACATGGCTTGTCCGGCGGGCAGGAAAAAGAAGACCACGGTAATGATCAGCTGCGGCAACAGCAGCAGATAGGGCAGGGTCTTATGCCCAAAGACAACGCGTTTTTCCATAGGGGGTACCCAAGGTACAGAAAAGCGGCGGTTGGAGTAACCGCCGCTTGAAACCGCTTCATAAAAATACGACAGGCTTGAAGCCCCTTTATCACCAGGGCTTCAAGCCTTGCGCTCGTATCCGGATTGGCCGTTAAGTCATTGTCACGCTTGAGAAATGCCGTGAAGCAATCACCCGACCGAATCCCGGAAAGGGCGCTACTTTACACTCTTCTCAAACTTTTCCAGCAACTCGTTGCCACGCTTGACGATGTTCTCGGTGCCGTCCTTGGCCGTAACCTTGCCGGACACGATGCGTTCGATTTCAGCGTCTTCGATTTCACGGATCTGCGGCAGGAAGCCCAGGCGCAGGCCACGCGATTGCGCGGTGGTTTCCACGTTCAATTGCTTGACGCCGACTTCGGTGCCCGGGTTCTTGTCGTAGAAGCCTTCTTTCTTGGTCAGCTCGTAAGCCGCCTTGGTGACCGGCACGTAGCCCGTCTGCTGGTGCCAGCGCGCGGCGATTTCAGGCGAGGCCAGGAATTGGAAGAAGGCGGTCACGCCCTTGTAGACTTCCGGCTTCTTGTTGGCGAAGACCCACAGCGATGCGCCGCCGATGATGGTGTTCTGCGGCGCGCCCTTCACGTCGGCGTAGTAAGGCAGGGTCGAGGTGCCGAATTCGAACTTGGCGTTCTTGGCGATGTTGGCGCGCAGGCCGGACGAGCCGGTGATCATGGCGCACTTGCCGCTGATGAACAGCGAGTTCGGCTCGTCGCCGCGGCCGCCGTACATGAAGATGCCTTCCTTGCCCAGCTTGGCCAGGTTTTCCAGGTGGCGCACGTGCAGCGGGGTGTTGATGGCGATGCGGGCGTCCAGGCCACCGAAACCGTTGTCCTTGGTGGCGTAGGGCACGTTATGCCAGGCCGAGAACGTTTCCAGCTGGGTCCACGACGGCCACGACGTGGTATAGCCACATTCCTGGCCAGCAGCCTTCAGCTTCTGACCGGCGGCGGCCAGCTCTTCCCAGGTCTTGGGGGGATTGTCGGCGTCCAGGCCAGCCTTCTTGAAGGCGTCCTTGTTGTAATAGAACACCACGGTCGAGCTGTTGAAGGGCATCGACACCAGCTTGCCGTCGGCCGACGAGTAGTAGCCGGCCACGGCGCCGATGAATGCCTTCGGATCGATCGGGTTGCCGGCTTCTTCCGACATCTGCTGCACCGGCTTGATGGCGCCCTTGGCGTACATCATGGTGGCGGTGCCCACTTCGAACACTTGCAGGATGTCCGGGGCGTTGCCAGCGCGGAACGCGGCGATGCCGGCATTCATGGATTCGCCGTAGTTGCCCTTGTAGATCGCCTTGACCTGGTAGTCGGGGTTCTTCTTGTTGAACTCTTCGACCAGACCATTGACGCGGTCGCCCAGGGCGCCTTCCATCGAATGCCAGAACTGAATCTCGGTGGCGGCATGCGCGGACGCGCCCGCGAACGCGGCCATCACGGCGGCGAAGGTTAAAGCAATACGGTGGGATCGCATGATGAGGTTGCTCCTGATGGGCGTGTTGTGACCGGGGTGTCCAGACACGGAAAACACGACACCTTATGAATTGTTTGTGACAAAACCGTGACTTTCACATCACCGCAAACGCCTGTCAAATTGTGCGTTTCAGGCGCGAACGAACATTTTCTTTTTTTTCCCCGCGAAGCCGACCGACTACAATGCCGTCCTATGAAAAACGAACTTTCGATTGCGTTCATTGGCGGCGGCAATATGGCGGCCGCTTTGGCCTCCGGACTGGCCGGCAAAGTATGCCCCGCCAGCAGCATCCATGTCATTGACATTAATAAGGATAGCCACGCGGCTTGGCAGGCGCGTGGCATGACCACGGCAGTGGCCCCGGACGAAGCCCTGGCCCGGTGCCGCGTTTGGGTGTTCGCGGTCAAGCCGCAGAACATGAAAGATGTTGTGGCATCCGCGCGTCAGTGGCTGCAAGACGACACCTTGGTGGTCAGCGTGGCGGCCGGAATCCGCGCGGACACCCTGGCGGGCTGGCTGGGATCCCCGGACGCGCCTTTCAAGCGCCTGGTGCGTTGCATGCCCAATACGCCCGCCCTGGTGGGCGCGGGCGTGACGGGCCTGGCGGCGCTGGATGGCGTCAGCGAAGCCGATCGCGCCTTGGCCGCAAGCCTCTTGGAAAGCGTGGGGCAGGTGGTGTGGGTGGCGGACGACGCTGCGCTGGATGGCGTGACGGCCTTGTCCGGCAGTGGCCCGGCGTATGTATTCCTGTTCCTGGAAGCCTTGGTGGCGGGCGGCGTGAAGGTCGGCTTGACCGAGGCGCAGGCCAAGCAACTGGCCTTGGGCACGCTGGCTGGCGCGACCCGGCTTGCGGCCGAATCGTCAGACCCCTTGTCAGTGCTGCGCGAACGGGTCACGTCCAAGGGCGGCACCACGGCCGCCGCGCTGGCTGCGTTTGACGCCGCCGGGTTTGCCGGCATCGTGGAAGACGCCATGGCCGCCGCGGCGCGCCGTTCGCGCGAGCTGGCCGAGGAATTCGGGCAATGACCACGGCAAGCCGGCTCTTTCCGCCGATGAGCCGTGCGCAGTTCGGCATTGCCGTGCTGAGCATGCTGCTGGTGGTGGTGGGCTCGAACATTCTGGTGCAGGTACCGCTTAACGATTGGTTGACGTGGGGCGGTCTGTCGTACCCCGTCGCCTTCCTGGTTACCGATGTGTTGAACCGGCGCTTTGGCCCGTCGGCCGCGCGCCGGGTGGTCTGGTTCGGCTTTGCGGCGGCGTTGGTGGTGTCGCTCTGGGTGGCGTCGCCGCGTATTGCGCTGGCCTCGGGCCTGGCCTATATCTGCGCGCAACTGGTGGACATTCAGGTCTTTGACCGTTTGCGCGACCAGCGTTGGTGGCGCGCGCCGCTGGTATCGGGCGTGGTGGGCGCCGTGCTGGACACCGCGGTGTTCTTCAGCGTGGCCTTCGCGGCGACCGGCTTGCCATGGACGACGTGGATGCTGGGCGATCTGGCCGTCAAGCTGGTGGTCAACATCAGCATGCTGGCGCCGTTCCGGGCGCTGATGTGGAACCTGGCCAAGCCGGTCAACGCCTGACGCCGGGCATCAAAAAGGACGCGCATCGTGGCGACGTGGTCGCCCGATGCGCGCTTTTTTTTTGGCAGTGGATTATGCGGAATTCATTAACCCAATAATCATTAATCGTAAGTCCGGCGTAAGCACTGTATTTAAATGCGTATTCGAACAGTGTATTAATGATTTTTCATATATCGGGCTGCCCACAAATACATCAAGTGCGCCAGTCGGAACCGAAGGCAAATTCAGCAAATTTCCCGTATTTTCATGGGCTTGCAAAGCTGATGCGTCACGATTAAAGGTTTGCCGGGAAATATTGGGGATTACACGCAGTGACAGTATGTCGGCTAACTCCCAGAATACCGCCCACACCGTGTTTTTGCCCAAGAAGCCGGCGACGCGAGATACGGATGGCGGGGTATCCACCCGACAAGCCGTTTCAATCAGAGCCGCTCAAAACCTCGCTGGAGAACTCCGCATGAAGTTTCTGAATCGCCTTACCCCGGTAGCCATGGCGCTTGGGGCACTTGCCTTGGCGGGCGCCGCACACGCCGCCGACACCATCAAGATTGGCATTCCCCAGCCCATGACCGGCCCCAACACCCAATATGGCGACCAGATCCAGGCCGGCGCCTTGACCGCTATCGAAACCATCAACGCCAAGGGTGGCGTGAAGGGCAAGAAGCTTGAGCCGATCCTGATCGACGACGGCTGCGAACCCAAGCAGGCCGTGCCGGCCGCCAACCGTGTGGTCAACTCCGGCGCCAAGTTCGCCGTGGCCCATGCTTGCTCGGGCGTTACCGTGGCCGCCGTGAAGGTGTACGAAGAAGAGGGCATTGTCGGCATCACCCCGGGCGCCACGTCGCCGCTGGTCACCGACACCATCAAGCCGCATTTCTTCTTCCGCACGATTGGCCGCGACGACCAGCAAGGCCCGTACGCCGCCAACTACATCGCCAAGACGCTCAAGCCCAAGAAGGTCGCCATCCTGCACGACAAGCAGACCTACGGCTCGGGTGTGGCCACCCAGGTCAAGGACGCGCTGGCCAAGCAGAACGTCAATGTGTCGATGTTTGAAGGCATCAACGTTGGCGACAGCGACTACTCGGCCATCATCACCAAGCTGAAGTCCGAAGGCGTGGACCTGGTCTACTTCGGCGGCTACCACCCCGAACTCGGCCTGCTGCTGCGCCAATCGCGCGAACAGGGCCTGAACGTTCAGTTCATGGGTCCGGAAGGCACCGCCAACCAGGACCTGGTGGCCATCGCCGGCCCGGCCATCGAAGGCCTGCTGGTGACGCTGCCGGCTGACTTCACCAAGCTGCCTGGCAACGAAGGCATCGTGAAGGCCTTCAAGGACGCCAAGCGCGATCCGGACGGCGCCTTCCAGATGCCTGCTTATGCCGCCGTGCAGATCCTGGCCGACAGCATCAATGCCGTGGGTGAAGACCCCGCCAAGGTTGCGGACTACATGCACAAGACCGCGTTCAACACCGGCATCGGCAAGGTTGAATACGACGCCAAGGGCGATTTGAAGAACTTCGAATTCGCCGTCTACAAGTGGGACAAGTCCGGTAAGAAGACCCAGCTGTAAACTCGCGATCTCGCCGGCGCGGTGCCGGCGTGTAGGGCCTGTTGTCTTCGTTGTGCCGTAATCCGCGTAGCGATGCGCCAAAAGCGCTGTGCGGCCGGCAGGCGGTGATCACAGGCCCTTAGAAAATACGCCCAGGTTTCCGGCTCCGGGTCTCTCCACCGGGGCCGGAACCATTTGGAGCATTAGATAATGTCAGACCTCATACCCCAACTTACCCAGCAATTCTTCAACGGATTGTCCCTGGGCGCGATCTACGCGTTGATCGCCATCGGCTACACAATGGTCTACGGCATCATCGGGATGATCAACTTCGCCCACGGCGAAATCTATATGATCGGCGCCTATGTCGGCCTGGTCACCTTGACGGCCATCGGCACCAACAGCGGTTTGCCGATGCCATTCATCATTGCGTCCATGTTGCTCGTGGCCATTGCCGTGACCGGCGTATATGGCTTTTCGGTCGAGCGCGTTGCGTATCGGCCGGTACGAGGCAGCCCCCGCCTGGTGGCGCTGATCTCGGCGATCGGCATGTCGATCTTCCTGCAGAACTGGGTGGCCCTGGGCCAGGGCGCGCGCGACATGGCCGTGCCGTCGCTGATATCCGGCGCCGTGCAGTTCCACATGGGAACCGACTTCGACGTGACGGTGCCGTATTCGCGCATCATGATCATCGTGGTGACGGTGGTGCTGATGATCGCCCTGACGCTGTTCATCAAGTATTCCCGCATGGGCCGCGCCTCGCGCGCCTGCTCGCAAGACATGCACATGGCCAATCTGCTGGGCATTGACACCAACCGCGTGATCTCGTTCACGTTCGTGATGGGCGCGATCCTGGCGGCGGTGGGCGGCGTGCTGATCGCCATCACCATCGGCAAGCTGAATCCGTTCATCGGCTTCCTGGCCGGCATCAAGGCCTTTACGGCGGCGGTGCTGGGTGGCATTGGCAGCATCCCCGGCGCCATGCTGGGCGGCGTGCTGCTGGGCTTGGCCGAAACCTTCGCGGCCGCGTATATCTCGTCACAGTACAAGGACATCGTGGCGTTCTCGCTGCTGGTCCTGATTCTGCTGTTCCGTCCCACCGGGCTGCTGGGCAAACCTGAGGTGGAAAAAGTCTGATGTCGAAAAACAATCTTAAAAACGCCACGATGGCCGCCGTGTTGACGGCGGTGATCGTTACGCCGGTGTTTGGCCTGCAACTGATTCGTCAGGGCGCGCGCACGTCGATGGAATCGAACTGGGGGCTGGTGGCGCTTGCCGCGGCCGTGGTGTTCGCCTTCCAGATGCTGCGGCCCTGGATCGCCGCGCCGTTCCGCAAGCTGAAGACGTCGTTGCCGACCTTGCCGGCGGCGCCCGCCAAGACCCACAAAGGGCTGATGCTGTTGCTGCTGGCGATAGCGGTGGTGTGGCCGTTCTTCGCGGGACGCAGCTCGGTTGACATCGCCACGCTGGTGTTGATCTACGTGATGCTGGGCCTGGGCCTGAACATCGTGGTGGGTTTCGCCGGCCTGCTGGACCTGGGCTTTGTCGGCTTCTACGCGGTGGGCGCGTACACCTACGCCTTGCTGTACCACTGGGGCGGCTGGAGCTTCTGGGAAGCGTTGCCGTTTTCCGGGGCAATGGCGGCCTTGTTTGGGTTCGTGCTGGGCTTTCCGGTGCTGCGCTTGCGCGGCGACTACCTGGCGATCGTGACCCTGGGCTTTGGCGAAATGATCCGCCTGCTGCTCATCAACCTGAACACGCTGACGGGTGGCCCGGACGGCATTTCCGGTATTCCGAAGCCGACGGTGTTCGGCCTGGAAATGACGCGCCGCGCCAGCACGGAAGGCGGCACGACGTTCCATGACTTCTTCGGGCTGACGTTTGAAAACCAGCATATGGTGATCTATCTGTACCTGATGGCCTTGCTGCTGGCGCTGATCACGCTTGCCGTGTCCACGCGCCTGATCCGCATGCCGGTTGGCCGCGCCTGGGAAGCCTTGCGCGAAGATGAAATCGCCTGCCGTTCGCTGGGGCTGAACCCCACGCGCATCAAGCTCTCGGCGTTCACGCTGGGCGCCACCTTCGCCGGTTTCGGCGGCGCGTTCTTCGCGGCGCGCCAGGGCATGGTGAACCCGGAGTCGTTCACCTTCATTGAATCGGCGCTGATCCTGGCCATTGTGGTGCTGGGCGGCATGGGGTCGCAGGTGGGCGTGATTCTGGCGGCCATTTTGCTGACCGTCTTGCCCGAGCTGGCGCGCGAGTTCGCCGAATACCGAATGCTGATGTTCGGTTTGGTGATGGTGTTGATGATGATGTGGCGTCCGCAGGGGTTGTTGCCCATGAAGCGTCCCCACGTGGAGCTGTCTAAATGAGCGAGGCATTGCTGAAAGTATCCGGGCTCACGATGCGGTTCGGCGGCCTCTTGGCCGTGGACAGCGTGGGGTTCGAAGTCAAATCCGACGAGGTGTTCGCCATCATCGGCCCCAACGGGGCCGGCAAGACCACCGTGTTCAACTGCGTGGGCGGCTTCTATGCGCCCACCGCGGGCGACATCATCATGGACGGCAAGCCCATCAACGGTTTGCCCAGCCACAAGGTGGCGCGCCACGGGCTGGTCCGCACGTTCCAGAACGTGCGGCTGTTCAAGCAGTTGACCGTGCTGGAAAACCTGCTGGTGGCGCAGCACACTCAGGTGGAATCGCGGCTGTTGCCGGGCCTGTTGAAGCTCAAGGGCTATCAGCAGTCGGAGACCGATGCGCTGGCGCGCGCGGCGCAATGGCTCGATTTCATGGGGCTGCGTGAATTTGCCAACCGCGAGGCGGGCAACCTGGCCTACGGGCACCAGCGCCGCCTGGAGATCGCGCGCTGCATGATCACCAAGCCGCGCCTGTTGATGCTGGACGAGCCGGCGGCCGGCCTGAACCCGCAGGAAAAGCGCGATCTGCAAGCGCTTATCGACCAGCTTCGGCGCGAATTCGGCGTGGCCGTGCTGCTGATCGAGCACGACATGAGCCTGATCATGGGCATTTCCGACCGGATCCTCGTCATGGAACACGGCAAGCCCATCACGACGGGCACCCCCGATGAGGTGCGCAACGATGAGCGCGTGATCAAAGCGTACCTGGGGGAGGAATGATGCTTAAGCTGGAAAACATACACACCTACTACGGCGCCATCCAGGCCTTGAACGGCGTGTCGGTGGACGTGAACCAGGGCGAAATCGTGACGCTGATCGGGGCCAACGGCGCCGGCAAGACCACCTTGTTGATGACGGTGTGCGGCAACCCCCGCGCGCGTGAAGGCAAGATCACGTTCGATGGCGAAGACATCACCCAGAAGGACACGCACCACATCATGCGCAGTGGCATCGCCATTTCGCCTGAAGGCCGACGGGTATTCAAAGACCTGACGGTGGCTGAAAACCTGATGATGGGCGGCTTCTTTTCGAAGCGCTCGGAAATCGAGGCGGGCATGGACCACGTCTATGGCTTGTTCCCGCGCTTGAAAGAGCGCGCGGCGCAACGCGCCGGGCTGATGTCGGGTGGTGAACAGCAGATGCTGGCCATCGGCCGCGCGCTGATGACGCGGCCGCGTTTGTTGTTGCTGGACGAACCCACCTTGGGCCTGGCGCCGCTGGTGATCGCGCAGATCTTCGACATCATCCGCGAGATCCGCGAGCAGGGCGTGACGGTGTTCCTGGTGGAACAGAACGCGAACAAGGCGCTGGGCGTGGCTGATCGCGGTTATGTGCTGGAAAACGGCCGCGTCGTGCTGCAAGACACGGGCGCCAATTTGCTGGTCAACGATCAAGTCCGCAAGGCCTACCTGGGCGGATAAGCATCACGTTGACGGCTTCCCCGCGAAGGGAAATTCGGGCGCATCGGAAGATGCGCTTTTTTTTCGCCTTCGCGCGAGTGTGTGGCGTCGCCGTTCAGGCGGCGATGCGTTGCCTGGCCAGGTCCGCTTCGTAATGCGCGATGGCCGCGCGGGCAAGCGCATCGATCGAGTCCGTGAGCGTTACGCCCAGGCTGGGGCGCAGCGCGTGCGGCACGGCCAGCGGCAGTTCGGTGCAGCCCAGCACCACGGCGTCGGCGCCGCGTGCTTTCAGGCGGGCGATGCACTCGGCGGCGGGGGCGAAGGCCTCTTCCAGGCGGTTGCCCTTGACGGCGCGTATGGACCCCATGCAATAGCGTTCGACTTCGTCGTCGTCGGGAACGATGCAGTCGTAGCCTTGCGCCTGAAGGTGCTGCTGGTACAAGCCCAGTTTCAGCGTGGCGGCCGTGCCCATCAGGCCGATGCGGCCACGCGGCAAGCCCAGGCGGCGCAGGTCGTCAATGACCGCTTCAATGATGTGCAGCACCGGCACGCCTGTGCTGGCGGCGATGTCGGCGTACCAAAGGTGCGCGGTGTTGCACGGGATGGCGATCAGTTGCGCGCCGGCTTCCTCCAGAAAGCGCACGCCTTGAATCATATGGGGCAGGGGACTTTCACCGCCGGCCATATAGGCGCTGGAGCGGTCGGGAATGCGGGGGTCGTTGCGCAACAAGGTGGGGATGTGTTGCTGGTCAATCGCGGCGGGCGTCAGCGCCGCCAGGCGTAGGGCAAAGGCCGCGCCGGCCATGGGCCCCATTCCGCCCAATACACCCAGGTAGCAGCCCTGGGAAATCGTCTTCACTTTACTCACTCCGAACTAATGCTTCACCGGGCGTCAATACGTGGCCCGGGCGTTGCGTGCTGGTTTGTTCTCCGTCCCAGACCTGCTTGCCATTGACCCACACGGCATGGATGCCCTGGCTTGCCTGAATGGGAGCTGAAAACGTCGCCATATCCGTCACGGTGGCGGGGTCGAACAGCACCAGGTCAGCATGATAACCCTGGCGCAGCAGACCGCGCCCGGCGATGCCATATTGGTCAGCCGCCAGCCCGGTCATTTTGTGGATGGCGGCTTCCAGGGACATCAGTTGCTGTTCGCGCACCATCGTGCGCAGCACGTTGGTGAACGTGCCCCATTGGCGGGGGTGCGGATGCGGGTCGAAGGGCAGGCCGTCGGAACCGACCATCGTCAGCGGATGCGCGAAGATGCGCTGGACGTCGGTGGGGGCCATCAGGAAGTAGATGGCGCCGGCAGGCGCCAGACGGGCCACGGCGGCTTCGTCGTCCAGGCCCAGTTCCTGCATGACCTCGGCGAAATCGCGGCCGGTGGCCTCGGGGTAGCCCTTGGACCACGTGATCATCGTGCGGCTGGCCAGGCGCGCGCGGTCCAGTCGCAGCATGGTGGACGTGGCGGGATACGGGTGGCAGTCCAGGCAGACGGGCTGGCTGGCGGCGGCGCGGTTGATCAGGTCCAGCGTTTCGCGCGTGCGGCCGTGGTTGCGTTCGCCGGCCAGCTTGTGGTGCGAGAACACCACGCGGCAATCGAGTTCGCGGCCGATCAGCAGCGCCTCTTCCATGGCGGGCACGATGTGGTCGGCCTCGTCGCGCAGGTGGGTGGCGTACAGGCCGGGGCGGCCCGCTTGCTTGGCTACCTTCAAGGGCAGGCAAACGTCGATGATTTCATCGGTGGGCGCGGCGCTGGCCGGCGGATAGAAGGTGCCGGTGGATACGCCGAAGGCGCCCGCGTCCAGCGCTTCTTGCAGCAGGCCACGCATGGCGGCGCGTTCGGTGTCGTTAGCGGCGCGTGACGTGTCGTCCATCACGGCCACTCGCAAGGTGGTGTGGCCCACCAGCGGAATCACGTTGACCGCGGCGGGCGTGTTGCGCAGCGCGTCCATCCACGCTTGGAATGTGTCGAAGCGGAACAGCTCGGCGGGGCCGAGCAGGTCCAGCGGCTGCGGAATGTTGTCGCGCTGAAGTGGCGCGAGGCTGATGCCGCAGTTGCCGGTGACGACAGTGGTGATGCCCTGCGACACCTTGGGCAGCATGTCGGGATGCGCCAGCAGGTAGCCGTCATCGTGAGTGTGGGAATCAATGAAGCCGGGCGCCAGCACCTGGCCACGCCCGTCGATCACCGGCACGCCCGCGGGGTGGGCAAAGCTGCCCACCGCCACGATGCGATCACCCAGCACGGCCAGGTCGCCCACTTGGGCGGGGCCGCCCGAGCCGTCGATAAGCGTGGCGCCCGCCACGATGAAGTCCGCCTGCAAGGTGGGCAAGGTCATGGGTGCTTAGTCCAGCTTTTCGATGCCAGCGGTGTCGATGATCTTCTTCCACTTGGCGGTTTCGCGATCAATCAATTGCTTGAATTCCTGCGGCGAGCCGGTGGCGGGTTCGGCGCCCAGCGTGGCCAGGCCGGTACGCACTTCGGGCGCTTGCAGCGCTTTCTGGATGGCGGCGTTCAGCGTCATCACCACTTCCGGCGGCGTGCCCTTGGGGGCGACAACACCGCCCCAGGCCACGGTTTGATAACCCTTCAGGCCGGATTCATCCAGCGTGGGCACGTCGGGCATCAGCGCCAGGCGCTTCAGGCTGCTGACGCCAATGGCGCGCACCTTGCCGCTGGCGACCAGCGGCGCGGCTTCCGAGGTGTTGACGAACAGGTAGTCCAGGCGGCCGCCCAGCAGGTCCTGGATGGCGGCGGGGCCGCCGTTGTACGGGATGAACATGACGTCCACCTTGGCCATGCTCTTGAAAAGTTCACCGCCCATGTGGCCGGTGGTGCCCACGCCCGAGGCGCCGTAGGACAGGCGGCCGGGTTCCTTCTTGGCGCGGTCGATCAGGTCCTGCACGCTTTTCACGGGCGATCCTGCCGGCACGATCAGGGCGTTGTACAGGTCGAACATGTGCGCGACCGGGGTCAGGTCCTGGTCCACGTCGTAAGGCAGGCGCTTGAACAGCGAGCGGTTCACGGCCAGCGTGTTGATGTTGCCGTAGCCCACGGTGTAGCCATCGGCGGCGGCGCGCTTGATCAGCGAGATGCCGATGTTGCCCGCCGCGCCGGGACGGTTTTCAATCACCATCGTGGCGCCGGTGTCCTTGGCGATTTGCGTGGTGATCAGGCGCGACAACACGTCGGGCGAACCGCCCGCGGCAGACGGCACCACGAAGGTGATGGGCTTGTCGGGATAGGCGCCGGCGGCCGAGGCGGTGCCGATCAGGGCGGCGCTGATGGCCAGCGCGGACAGGCTGCGGAAAAAGGTGCGATGCATGGTGGTATTCCCCTTGTTTTGTGGTCTTGAGGAGCGCAGATTACACCCGCATTGCGGCACTGCATCATCGAAAAATGTGGCAATCCTATAATCCGCCGTTATCGATCAAGGGGAAGAAAAATGGATGTAGAAGGCTACGCCGACGAGGTCGGCCCCAGCGCCGGGCGGCCGTTGAACCTGCGTCAGATCGAGGTCTTTCGGGCCATCATGATGTCGGGGTCCATCAGCAGCGCGGGGCGCATGCTGCATGTGTCGCAGCCGGCCGTCAGCCGGGTGCTGGCGTTGACGGAAAGCCGCCTGGGCTACCGCTTGTTTGAGCGGGTCAAGAGCCGCTTGTCGCCCACGGCCGAAGCGCGCCGGCTGTATGCCGAGGTGGAGCAGGTGTATGGCGGCATCCAGCGGGTGAACGATCTGGCGGCCAGCCTGGGGCAATCGGGCGCGGGCATGTTGAAGATCGTGGCCAGCGCCAGTTATGGGCAGCGGCTGATTCCCATGGCGCTCGAGCGGTTTCGGGGCCGCAACGCAGGGGCGCGGGTGGACTATCGCAGCGTCACGTTCGACGAGTTGGCGGCGTACTTTTTGTCGGGCCAGGCGGATATCGGCATCTCGATGCAGCCGCCCGACCATCCCAACCTGACATCAATCCGGCTGGCGCGGGTGCCGGTGGTCTGTGTGCTGCCGGTGAGCCATCCGCTGGCCAGCCATGACGTGGTGCATCCCGAGGATTTCTCGTCTGCCGCGTGGATTGGCTATCCGCGCGACACTCCACTGGGCCGGGCGCTGACCACGTTCTTTGGCGGCGGCCCGCTGTGCGCGGCGGCGATCGAAGTGCATTCACCGGTGACGGCGTGCTCGTTTGTGCAGCAGGGCTTGGGTCCGGCCTTGGTGGACGCGTGGTGTGTATCGACCGAGCAGTCGGCGCATATGGTGTTGCGGCCCATCGAGCCCGAAGCCAGTGTCGAGGTGTGGGCCACGTATTCGAACCTGAGCGCGCCGCCGTTGTTGGCGCGCAGGTTTCTGGCGGCGGTGAAAAAAATCTTGGAAGGGGAAGCAGAGGCGGGCTGAGCCTGGGCTGGTCCGCCAGCGGGCTTCCCCCCGCTTGGTTTTTCCTGCTTTACAGCCCTTCGGCCTTCAGCGCGGCCTGGACGCCCTTGTCGGCTTCCATGCGCTTTTCGAACGCCGCCAGATTGTCCTGGCCAGCCAGGTCCACTTCCTTGGCGCGTGCCCAGCGCAGCACCACGTACAGATACGCATCGGCGATGGAGGGCGCGTCGCCCGCCAGGTACGGTTTGCCCGCCAGTTGCGCATCCAGTTGCGAGAACAACTTGGTCAGCAGCTTCGAGGCCGAGCCCGCCAATTCCTTCTGCGCGCCTTCGTCGCCCAGGAAGCGGGACGCGCCGAAGATCATCGAAAACGTCTTGTGGATGTCGGAGTTGATGAAGCCCAACCAGCGGCGCACGTCCGCCCGCGAACGCGCGCTGCCGTCGCCCAGCAGCTTGCTTTGCGGCGACTGTTCGGCAATGTATTCCAGGATGGCGACGTTCTGCGTCAGGGTCCAGTCGCCATCGGTCAGGGCGGGCACGGCGCCTAGCGGATTCACCTTCAGAAATTCAGGGGCCTTGAGGGCTTCGCGGCTGAGCTGGTGCGTTTCGTAGGGCTGGCCGACCCACTCAAGAACAATGTGGGAAGCGAGCGAGCACGCGCCGGGCATGTAGTACAGTTTCATGCGATGGGGTCTCCGGAAAGGAAGAACGGAAGGTTCCCGTCCCTGGGCGCTATGGTACGCCACCCGCTGGGCGCCACGCGCCAGCCTGTCATCGCCCCCCGCACTCGCATTCAGCCCTTTGCCGCCGGAGATGTCCATGCAGTCACGCACCGCCGCCAGCACGCGCGCGCTCTCACTTTTTTCGGTCTCAACGTTACTCATGGCGGGCGCCATGGCGTTCGCCAAACCTGCACATGCAAGCCAGGAGCCGCCTTCCGTTGCGGCACGCGTGACGCCAGTGGTGGGCGGGCTGGATCATCCCTGGGCCATGGCATTCTTGCCTGACGGCGGGGTGCTGATCACGGAACGGCCCGGCACGCTACGCCTGTTGCGCACGCCGGGCGGCTTGTCCAAGCCGCTGTCCGGGGTGCCGAAGGTGGCGGCGCGCGGGCAGGGCGGCTTGCTGGATGTGGCGCTGTCGCCCGACTTTGCGAAAGACCGGTACGTGTATCTGTCTTATGCCGAATCCGATGGCGACAAGAGCGGCACGGCGGTTGGCCGGGGCCGGCTGTCGGATGACGCCAGTGGCCTGGAAGATTTCAAGGTGCTTTTCCGGCAGATGCCGAAGCTGTCATCCGGCCTGCATTTCGGTTCGCGCCTGGTGTTCGATGGCAAAGGCCATCTTTTCATTGCGCTGGGTGAGAACAACCAGCGTCCCACCGCGCAGGATCTGGACAAGCTGCAAGGCAAGGTCGTGCGCCTGAAGCTGGATGGCTCGGTGCCTGAAGACAACCCCTTCGTGGGCAAGGCCGGCGCGCGGCCCGAGATCTGGTCCTATGGCCATCGCAACCCACAGGGCATGGCGATCAACCCGTGGTCCGGCGATCTTTGGGAAAACGAGCACGGCCCCCGTGGCGGCGACGAAATCAACCTGGTTCAGCCGGGCAAGAACTATGGCTGGCCGTTGGCTACGCATGGCATCAATTATTCGGGCCTGCGCATTCCCGAGGCCAAGGGCGACACCGCGCCGGGCACGGAACCGCCGCTGTTCTGGTGGGCCAAGTCGCCCGCCATCAGCGGCATGGCGTTCTACGATGCCGACCGCTTTCCAGCTTGGAAGAACTCGGTGTTCATCGGCGCCTTGGGTAATCAGAACCTGATCCGCCTGACGCTGGACGGCAACCGCGTCGTGGGCCAGGAATGGCTGCTGGTGGACCGCAAGAGCCGGATACGCGACGTGCGGCAAGGGCCGGACGGCTATGTGTATGTGCTGACCGATGCCTCACCCGGCCAATTGCTGCGGCTGGCGCCGGCCGATTCTGGAGGGTAAGCGATGAAGAGCTACGAGTTGATCGGATCGCCCGGGTGCGGGTCGGCCATTGTCGAGATGGCGCTGGTGCTGGCCAACGTGCCGCACACGCTGACGGACGTGCCCTATCTGAAACCCGGCCCCGAGCGCGACCGCCTGCTGCAACTGAACCCCTTGGGGCAGGTGCCGACGCTGATCACCCCGGAAGGCGAGGTGATGACGGAAAGCGCAGCGATGATCCTGCACCTGCACGACGTGGCGCCCCAAGCTGGCCTGGCGCCATCAGCCGACAAGCCTGAACGGGCGTACTTTCTGAACGTGCTGATGCGCCTGGTCGGGGCGGTGTACCCGACGTTCACGTACGGGGATATTCCGTCGCAATGGGCGGGCGAGGGGCCGGCGGCGGACTTGCTGCGCGAGCGCGTGCATACCCGGCGCGCCGAACTGTGGAAGGAACTCGAGCAGCAGGCCGGGTCGCCCCATATGTTGGGCCGGCGATTTTCCGCGCTGGACCTGTACGTGACGGTCATGACGCATTGGCGTCCGGGGCAGGCGTGGTTCCAGGCGGAATGCCCGGCCTTGGCGGCGGTGGCCAGCCAGGCGGCGCAGGAACCGAATGTGGCGCGGGTCTTGGCCCGCAATTTTCCCGCGCCGACCGAATAACGTTTTCGGATGCGCGCAAAGCCCGGGCCGCGTGGCCTTAGGCCTTGCCGCGGCGCTTGCTCTTCGCGCGGGCCTCGCGCACCGCGATGTACACGCCGCTGCCCGCGATAAACAGCGCACCCAGATAGGCGTAGGCGTCCGGCGCTTCGCGCCAGAAAATCCAGCCCAGTATCGTGGCCCAGATCAGGCCGGTGTAGTCGAAAGGCGCCACGACCGACGCGGGGCCGATCCGAAAACCCTGTGTGATCAAGGCCAACCCCAGCGTGCTGAAAAGCGCGATGCCGCCGAAGTAGGGCAGATGCTCGACGGTGGGCGTTTGCCACACCCAGGGCAAGCCCACTGCGCTGCACAGCAATTGGCCCAGCACGATGTAGAACGTGGTCGTCAACATGCCTTCGCCCCGGCTGATGCCGCGCGCGGTGATCATCATGACCGCGTAGAGCAGGGCGGTGGTCAGCGGATACAGCGTGGCCGCCTGAAATGCCGCCGAGCCCGGGCGCACCACGATCAGCACGCCGGCAAAGCCCGCCAGCACCGCGATCCAGCGCTTGCCGTCCACGCGCTCTTTCAGGATCAGCACCGACAGCGCCGTCACGAACAGCGGCGCCGCGAAGGCGATGGCCGTGGCTTCGGCCAAGGGCAGCGCGCGCAGGCCCAGATAAAAGCAACAGGCCGACACCACGTTGATGGCGCCACGCACCAGATGCAGACCGGGATGCGTGGTGCGCATCACGCGCCGCCCGCCCAGCCACAAGGCCAGGGCCGTCACGAAAGGCAGCGCGATCAGTGCGCGCAGGAACAGGATTTGAAGCGGGTTGTAGTGTGCGCCCAACCATTTGGCGTTGGCGTCGCTAAGCGTCAGGAAAAAGATGCCGCCCACCACACAGGCGATACCTGCGAAGGCGGAGGGGTCGCGGGCGGCGGGTAATACAGTGGAGGAAGACATCGGAAACCTGCAAGGGCGGCGGTTCCTGCCGCCGTGGGGAAAGGGGCGTGCGAACGAGGGGAAGCTCAGCCTTGGGCGCGGTAGGCCGCCAGCGCAACCATGGCCCAGGCGGCCAGGAAGGCGGTTCCGCCCAAGGGAGTGACGGCGCCCAGCCAATGCACGCCCGTCAGCGACAGCGTGTACAAGCTGCCCGAAAACAGCACGATGCCGACGAACATCACCACGCCGGCGGCTGACAGCAAGGGCGAACCGAAGCGCGCGCCCAATAGCGCAATCACGAACAGGCCCAGCGCGTGGATCAGGTGATACAGCACGCCCGTCTGCCAGACGGACAGCAGTTCCGGCGTCAGCATGCGCTTGAGCCCATGCGCGCCGAAAGCGCCCGCGCCCACCGCCACCATGAGATTCAACGCTGCAAGTATCGTCAGCTGCCGGTCCGTCATTGCCAGTCCTTGAAAGTGATCGTGTGTAACGCCGCCTATGATATGCCCAATTTCGGTGCACGCCGGAGCGAACAGTCCGGGCGTTGCGGCTTGCAGAGAAATTTCCAAATGGCATATTATAAATTCTGTTTGGAACAAGATCTCAGGAGCGCATGATGACCATCGCCATACCCGGAAAGTCGGCAGACAAGCGCGGCGCTGCCGCTACCCGTCCGCCACGCCGCGCGGCGACGCGCGCCAAGCAGTTGTTCCAGGAACTGGTGGACAGCCCGCTGAGCGACATGGCGCGCGACGTGCGCCGGGGCCTGCCCGCGCAGATGGTGGACGACGCGGCCGATTTCCTGCAGGTGCCCAAGTCTGAAATCATGGCCATCACCGAGGTCAAGGCAGCGTCCTTGTCGCGCTGGACGCGGGAAGGGCAGATGCTGCCGTTGGGCGAATCCGACCGGCTGGCGCGCGTGGCCAGGGTTGCCCGCGTGGCGCGTCAGGTGCTGGGCAGCGATGACGAGGCCGTGCTGTGGTTGAACACGCCCGTGCCCGCGCTGGGCAACGTCAAGCCCTTGTCTTTGCTGACGTCAGACGCCAGCAGCCGCATCGTGGAAGACACCCTGGCCCGGGCGGCGGCTGGCGTGTACGCATGAGCGATTTCATTTCCCTGTGGCGCATCGGCACCACGGCCGGCACGTACCGCGCGGATGACCTGAGCGGGGCGGGGGCGGCGGCGGTGGGCGGGCGCTACAACAGCCCGGGCACGGCGGTGGTGTATACCTCGTCCAGCGTGGCGCTGGCGGTGCTGGAAACCGTGGTGCACTTTGCCGTGCGGGCCTCGGAACAGGCCAATCGCTATCTGATCGAGGTGGCCGTGCCGCGCGCCATCCATGATGCCCGCCAGGTGCTGACGGTGAACCAGTTGCAGCGGGATTTCCCGTTCTGGGAGGCGGTGCCGTTTGCCGAAGCCTCGCAGGCCGTGGGCGACAACTGGGTGGAATCCGGGGTGTCGGCGCTGCTTGAATTGCCCAGCGCCATCGTGCCTTATCGCGGCGTACCCGACTGCAACCTGCTGATCAATCCGGCGCATCCGGATGCAGAACATATCGTGGTGGTACGACGCGAACGGTTTGTGTATGACCCGCGTTTGAAAGCCGCATGAACAAAAAAGGGGAGCCCGACAAGGCTCCCCTTTTCGCAGCCTGCCTAGGCGTCAAGCAGCAGTTAGTACCGCGCGTCCCACCACCTTGCCCGCCCGCAGCGCCGCCAATACGCTGTCGGCTTCGGCCAGCGCGTGGCGGTGTACCGGCATGGGCGGCACCTTGCCCGCGCGCACCAGTTCCATCAATTCCTGCAGTTCCGCCAGGTTGCCGACGTAGCTGCCAATGATGGACATGGCCTTCATGGGGATCAACGCGATCGGCCACGATGAGGCCCCGCCGAACAGGCCCACGATGATGAGCTTGCCGCCCTTGGTCAGGAAGTCGAACGCCAGCGAGGTGGTGGCGGGCGCGCCGACCAGGTCGATAGCGGCCTGAACCGGTTTGCCGCCCGCCGCCTTGATGATCTGCTGCGCGGCGTCCGGCGCGGCGCCGTCGATGGCGGCCAGCGCACCGGCCTCCAACGCGGCTGCGCGCTTGGCGGGATCGATGTCGACAACGATGGCGCCCGCGCCACCCAACGCCTTGATCAGCGTCAGGCTCATCAACCCCAGGCCGCCCGCGCCAAAGATCACCACGGGATGTTCGCGGTAGATGTCCGCGCCAATCTTCTTCAACGCGGAATACGTGGTCAGACCCGAGCAGGCGTAAGGCGCGATCTGCGCGGGGTCCAGGTCGCCGATGTCGATCAGGTATTTGGGATGCGGCACCAGGATGTGGTCGGCGTAGCCGCCCGCGCGATGCACGCCCAGGCAGGCCGGCGCGCTGCAATGGTTTTCCATGCCGGCCAGGCAGGGCGGGCATTTGCCGCAGCCGATCCACGGATACACCAGGTAGTTCTTGTCGCTGGACAAGCCTTGCGCGTCCGGCCCGGCCGACGCCACGCTGCCTACCGTTTCGTGGCCCATCGTCAGCGGCAGCGACACGCCGCGGTCTTTGAGCGCCAGGGTGCGGCCCTGGCCCAGGTCGTAGCCGCCTTCCCACAAGTGGATATCGCTGTGGCAGACGCCCGCCGCGCGCACTTTCAACAGCACTTGCGTCCCTTGGGGGGTAGGCGTGGGCTGCTCCATTTCCTGCAAGGGCTCGCGGAAGTTGACGACGCAATAGCACTTCATGGGGATGTCTCCGTTTGGGGTTTTATAGCCAGCAGCCTACACCCGGGCGCGGCGTGAAGATATTCACTTTTTGACCAGGGGGCATTCGCTGTCGGCCAAGGACACGAATACCTTGTCGCCCGGTACCGTGGACAAGATGCGGTAGAAGTCGCCCGGGTACTTGGATTCAGCGGGCTTTTTCACTTCAACCAGATACAGGTCCATGATGACGCGGCCGTCTTCGGGGCGAATGCGGGCATTCTTGATGAGCTTGGTGGTGATGGGCAATTCACGCATCTTCTTATTGACCGCTTCGCCCTCGAAGGTGCCGGCCGCCTGCGCCGCTTGCAGGTAGTGCGTGGTGGCCACGTAGCTCAGCGCCTGCACGATGGATGGCGGGCGCGTCACGCCCATTTTCTCTTGCCAGCGTTTGGTCCAGGCGCGGGTGTCTTCGTCGGCGTCCCAGTAGAACCCGGTGGGAAAGGTCAGGCCCTGCGCCACGGGCAGGCCCATGGCTTGCACGTCGTTAATGAAGGTCAGGAAGGTCAGCAAACGCTGGTTGCCACCGGTCAGCCCGAATTCCTGCGCTTGCTTGATCAGGTTGACGAGGTCGCCACCCGCGCTCGCCAAGCCCACCACGTTGGCCTTTGAGGCCTGCGCCTGCAGCAGGAACGAGGCGAAGTCCAGCGCGCCCAGCGGATGGCGCGTGCTACCCAGCACCTTGCCGCCGGCTTCCTGCACGAAACGGGTGGCATTGCTTTCCAGCGATTTTCCAAACACGTAATCGGTGGTGATGAAGTACCAGGACTTGCCGCCGGCTTCCACCACGCTTTTCACGACCGCGTTCGACAGGGCGTAGGTGTCGGGCGCCCATTGCGTGCTGAGCGTGCTGCATTGCTTGCCGCTGAAGTCGCCGGCAAAGCCGCCGCTGATCAAGGCGGTGCCGCCTTTTTCCCGGGCAACGCCTTGCGCGGCCAGCCCGGCCGAACTGGCGCCGCCGTCCACCACGGCAACCAGGCCCTGGGTGTCGAACCAGCGGCGCACCAGCGCCGAGGCCACGTCCGCCTTGTTCTGATTGTCCGCGCCCACTACTTCCACGGTCTTGCCGGCGACCTTGCCGCCGAAGTCCTCGACGGCCATGCGTACGGCCATCTCGGAACCTTGTCCGCCCAGGTCCGAATAAATGCCCGAGCGGTCATTGGATACGCCCAGGCGCACCACGTCAGATTGGGCTTGAGCCGCGCAGGCGGCCATCGTGGCGGCCATGGCCGCCAACAGGGGTTTGATACGCATCTGTCTGTCTCCCCGGCCCGGTCAGGGGCCGATTGTTTGAGTTCTTGGTGATGACGTGGCAACGCTGAGGGGGCAGCCGGATCTCCAGCCAGCTGAAATGGAATTCTTGTATGTGAAATTAAATTCTTGTGCAAGAATTTAGATTTCCGCCTATGGAAAGTCAACATAGTGGATTACCTAGCAGATTCGTCCTTTTTGCTCAGGTAAACCCGCGCTGGGATCGCCACCATGGAAGTGAAACTTGTTGCCCGCACGCTGGACCTGATCGAACTGTTTGCGCAGGCCCGGCGGCCAATGCCGCTGACCGAACTGGCCCAGGGCTTGGGCGCCCCCATGTCCAGTTGTCTGGCGCTGGTGCGCACGTTGGTCGCGCGTGGCTATCTGTATGAAGTGCGGCGGCGCGGCGGCTATTACCCCACTGCGCGCCTGCACGCGCTAAGCGCGCTGATCCAATCCGGCGACCCCTGGCTGGAACAGGTTCGCCCGCATTTGCTGGCCTTGCGCGACGCGGCCAATGAAACCGTCATGCTGGGCAAGATCCAGGACGGCGCCGTGGTGTTTCTTGACGTGGTGGAGTCGACCCAACCCGTGCACTACGCGGCGCGACCCGGCGAGCGGCGGCCCCTGCACACCAGTGCGGTGGCCAAGGCGGTGCTGGCGCGCTTGCCGGCCGCGGAACGGGATGGCGTCCTGGCGCACGCCGACTACGCGCGCTATACGGAGCGCACGCTGAGCACGCGTGAGGCCTTGCTGGAAGAGGTGGCGCGCGTGGCCGCGCAGGGGTGGGCGGCGAACGTGGGCGAAAGCGTGGCGGACTTGACGGGCCTGGCCGTTGCGCTGGATTTGGGCGGGGAGTGGTATGCGCTATGCATGGCCGGGCCGACGCCGCGCGTGTGGGAAGCACGGGAACAGAATCTGGCGCATCTGCGGAACGCGGCGCAAGCCATCCGCCACACCCGCGAGGGGTAGTCAATCTTCAAGGGGCGAACGCGCAAAGGTGAAAACGCCGTTGCGCTCAACTGCCTCGGCGCATCAGTGTGGATTTGCCGAACAGGCTTTCGATCAGGTCCACGGCCACTTCCGCCGTCTTGTTGCGCACGTCCAGCGCGGGGTTCAGTTCCACCACGTCCAGCGATCGCATCAAGCCGGTGTCGGCAATCATTTCCATGCACAACTGCGCTTCGCGGTAGGTGGGGCCACCGGGTACGGTGGTGCCCACGCCGGGCGCAATGTCGGGGTCCAGGAAGTCGACGTCAAAGCTCACATGCAGGTGCGTATTCGCGTCCAGGCCCGCCAGCGCGGCGTCCATCGTGGCGCGCATGCCCATTTCATCCAGATAGCGCATGTCGAACACTTCCAGGCCGGCCTGGTGCACCAACTGCTTTTCACCCTGATCCACGCTACGGATGCCAATCTGGCGCACCCAGCCAGGCTCGATGTCGGGCGTCTGGCCAGACATGCCGGTGATTTCAGCAGGGCCGTAGCCACAAAGACAGGCCACGGGCATGCCGTGGATGTTGCCGGTGGGGGTCAGCGCATGGGTGTTGAAGTCGGCATGCGCGTCCAGCCACAGCACGCGCAGCTTCTTGCCGGCTTCGCGGCAATGGCGCGCCACGGCGCTGATGGAGCCAATACCCAGGCAGTGGTCGCCGCCCAGCAGAATGGGCAAACGGCCCAGGGCGAGTTCGGCGTAGACGGCGTCGTGCACGGCTTGATTCCAGGCGGCCACTTCGGCCAGATGCCGGTAGCCGTTGTGGGGCGGCAGCCATGGGTTGGCGGGGCCGTAGAGGTTGCCGCGGTCGACCACGTCGAACCCTTGGGCTTCGATGACGGGGCCCAGATCCGCCACGCGCAAGGCTTCCGGGCCCATTGACGCGCCGCGCGCGCCCGCGCCAATATCCGTGGGCGCGCCGATCAGGGAGATTTGGGTAGGCAAGGCAACAGGGTTCTGCACGCGGCGGGCTCCGGTGGGGTTCGTCATTGGGCGGATAGTACCCTGGCCGTTCGCTTGCGTGATGGGTCTATCATCGCCATTGCGCGGCAATGGCTATTGCCGGACACACGACGCGGCTGCTGCACAATAGCGGCTGCGCGCCGATGCCCCTCTGTTTGCCCTGATCGCCTATCGTTTGCGCGCATCGGCTTTCATTCCCTTTGGATGGTTTTCATGCCCTTGCATTCGTTGTTTTCCACCCTGACGCGCGGCGCGGCCGTGCTGGCCCTGAGCGTGGCGGCCTGCGCCACGGCCACGGCGCAAGACAAACCCTTGCGCATTGGCGTGATTGCCAGCGTGGCCAACGAAGCCACCGAACAAGCCATTGCCCAAGCCAAGAAAGAGGGCCTGAATGTGCAGTTGGTGGAATTCAATGATTGGGTGCTGCCCAACATCGCCGTGGCGGATGGTTCGGTCGACGCCAATTTCTTCCAGCACGAACCGTTTCTGCAGCTATTCAACCAGCGCCGGGGCGTAAACCTGACCCCCATCGCCTATGGCTATTCCACCACCATCGGGTTGTTTTCCAAGAAGCTGAAGAAAAGCGATACCGTGCCGGAGGGCGCCACCATTGCCCTGCCCAACGACCCGGTCAATACGGGCCGCGCCTTGCTGCTGCTGGAATCAATCGGGCTGATCAAGCTCAAGCCCGGCGTGGCGCACCAGGCCACCTTGGAAGACGTGGTGGCCAACCCCAAGCAATTGAAGTTAGTGCAGATCGAGGGCTCGCAGTCCGCGCGCACGTTTGATGACGTGACGGCGTCGGTAACGTACACAACGTTTGCCAAGCAGGCCGGCCTGAACGAGAAAGACGGGCTGGCGTTCGACAATACCGACCCCGCCAGCATCCGCCGCTACGCCATCCGCTGGGTGACCACGCCCGACAAGGCGCAAGATCCGCGCTTGCTGAAGTTCATTGCCATTTACCAGAATTCGCCCGAGGTCAAAGCCACCTTGAAGCGTTTGTACGGCGACCTGATCTCGTTCCCCTGGTAGGCCAGCAAGCTTTACACCGCCGCTTCGCGCCGTTCGGCGCGGCGGCCATTCAAGCGCCAATGCAGGCCCAGCGCGGCCAGGCCCACCACAGCAGACGCGCACACTCCCAGCGCTTCAAAACCCGCATGCGTGTAGAGCGTGCCGGCAACCGCCGTGCCCACGCTGGCGCCCAGATACGTCGTGCAGGTGTTCAAGCCCAGCACCGCGCCACGCTCGTCGGGCCGTGCGCGCGACAACAGCAAGACCAGCAGGTTCAGGCTGATCTGCGACGCGGCGCCCCACAGCACGGCAATGGCCAGCACCGCCGCCAAGGCGTGGGCAGCGGGCAGCAACACCAGATACACCGTGGCGATGGTCGCCAGGGCCAGTGGCAAGGCACGGCGCGGCCCCAGGCGTTCGATCAAGGGGGCGCCGGCAAACCCCGCCAGCATGAAGCCCGCGCCATAGGCGAAGGCAATAAAGCCCACCTTGCCGGCGCTTAGCGCCAACAACGTGCGAACGTGGTCGGCCAGGAAGGCGTAGACGCCGTAGAACGCGGCCGAGAACGCCAGGCATGCCAGCAGCAGCACGGGCACGTCGCGATAGGAAAGCGGCGCAAGCAAGCGCGACAGGCGCAGCGGCGCGGGATGCGTTGCGCGGCGTTCGGGCAGCTTGCGCAGGCCCAGCAGCGCAATCGAGGCGCACAGGGCCAGCGTGCCGTAGGTGGCGCGCCAGCCGATGGCGTCCGAGATCAGCGCGGACAAGGGTACGCCCGCCACCAGCGACACCGACCATCCGGCAATCACGCGCCCCAGTGTGCGCGTCTCTTGCCCAGCAGGGGCTACCAACGATGCTGACCCGTAAGCCGCGGGCAGGATGACGCCCGCCGCGGCGCCCGCCAAGGCCTGCGCCAAGGTCAGCACGATCCAGTGTGGCGCGGTGGCGGACAGGACCAGCGCCGTGATCAGCACCAGCATGGCGCCCAAGAGCGAACGGCGGATGCCAATGCGGTCGATGCGCCCGGCCAGGAAGAAGGCGCTTGCGGCAGTGGCCGCGCCGTAGGCCGAAATGGCGGTGCTGATGGTCAGTGCCGACGTTGAAAACGAGCGCGCCACGTCGGTCAGGATGGGGCTGAGCGCCAAGCCGTTGGACCCGACGACGCTGACGGCAAACATCAAGGCGGGCACGGACGAGGCAGGGCGGGAAATAGGCTTGCTACGGTTCTGCATGCCGCGAATTTTATTGGAATAAAATAAGGGATTACGCCGATATTTCCTTATTCCATCAAAGTCCGAATGCCGTAAGGCAGAACTTGATTCCGATGCCAGACCTAGACGATCGCGACCGAAAACTATTAACGTTGCTGGCGGACGACGCCACGCCCAGCTACGCCGAACTGGGTAAATTACTGAACCTGTCGGCCCCGGCGGTGCATGAACGGGTCAAGCGCTTGAAGCGCGATGGCTTGATCAAAGGCATCGCCGCCCGACTGGATGGCGCGCGCATCGGCCGGCCCTTGCTGGCGTTCGTGCATGTGGACACCGCCAACTGGACCATCACGCAACAGGTGCTGGGCCTGGCCGAGCTGACCGAAGTGGAAGAGATCCACACCATTACCGGCAAAAGCGCCATGCTGCTGAAAGTGCGGGTGCGCGACACGCAGGCGCTGGAACTGCTGCTGGCCCGCATCCACCAGATTGACGGCATCACCAACACCACCAGCGACATCGCGCTGACCAGCTACCTGGAGCGGGGCCCCTTGCCAGACACCGCGCAGCAGGCGGATTGAGCGTGGCATCAAGGTGCCATCAGAGATGCCCCGATGCCGCCGTGCGCAGGCGCAGACGCGTGATTTCAGACGGCGCTCCCAGCCGTTTGGGCGGCCCCCAATACCCGGTACCCCGGCTCGTATAGACCCACATCTTGCCCAGCCGATGCAGGCCCGCCGTGAAGGGTTGCTGAAAGCGCACGAAGAACCCCCACGGAAAAAACTGCCCGCCATGGGTATGGCCCGATAACTGCAGGTGGTAGCCCAGGGGCGCGGCCGCGGCTGCGCTGCGTGGTTGATGCGCCAACAGGATCTTGGCGCAGGCGTCGGCCGGCGCGCCCGCCAGCGCGGCCTTGGGGTTGCTGCGGTGCTGGGGATCAAACGCGCCGGCGCCGAAATCCGTGACGCCCGCCACCACCATCGGCAAGCCCGACGGGTGGATGACCGCATGCTCGTTCAATAGCACGCGCAGGCCCATCCTGCGGAATTCGGCGATCCAGGGCGTGGCGCCTGAATAGTATTCATGGTTGCCCGTCACCAGGTACACGCCGTAAGGCGCGCGCAGTGACCCCAACGGGCTGGCTTGCTCGGCCAGGTGTTCGACGCTGCCGTCGACCACGTCGCCGGTGATGGCGATGACGTCGGGCAGCAGTTCATTCACGGCATCGACAATGGCCTGTACGTATTGCTTCTTGATGGTCGGGCCGACGTGGACGTCGCTGATCTGCACGATGGTGAAGCCGTCCAGGTCTTGCGGCAAGCCCGCAACAGGCACGTCCACGTCCACCACCCGCGCCCGGCTGCGCGCGTTGTAGAAGCCGACCAGCGTGCCCGCCAATGCCAGCGCGGCAACCGCCCACGCGCTGTAGCGCCGCAGGTCTAGCCAAGGCAGGTTGGCGCTGGCCAGCAGCGTGACCAGCCACGTCACGAGCAGCGCGGCATCTCGGATCACGGTCAAGACGAACAGGGACGAAAACAGCCCCATCGCGATCAGGCCCACCCACGCGATACGGTCGCCCCAGGGCGGGTTCACCGAGGAACGGGCCAGCATCCCCATTGGAATCAGGATGCACGACAGCAGCAGGGCAATGATGGCGGCGGCCGCGCCGGCGGCGGGCAACTGCGCGTCCGGGATCAAGCGCGCGCCGACATAGACGTGGGCCAGCGCGCCCAGTGTCAAAAAGCGCAGGAAAAACGAAGATTGGCGTAGGGACACGGCGGGTAGTGGGCACGTAGGCCGGGCAAGGGAACCGCCATTCTATGCCGCGCCACCGTGCCTGACCGCGTCCGCTTGAGCAACAGGCCGGTCAGTGGCCGACCGGCCCGTCACGCCATAGCAAGCCAGCGTTCATTTCTCGCACGTTGTTGATGCCCAGCATTGCCATGTTGCGGTCGACTTCCGCGCGCAGCAGGTTGATGGCGTGGGCCACGCCTGCCTGCCCGCCAAGCGCTGCCGCATAGTTGAATGGCCGGCCCACGAACACAAAGCGCGCGCCCAGCGCCAGCGCCTTCAGCACGTCGCCACCGCGCCGCACGCCGCTGTCCATCATTACCGTCATGCTGCCCGCCGCGTCGACCACGCCAGGCAGCGCACGCAGCGGCGAGATAGCGCCATCCAGTTGGCGCCCGCCGTGGTTGGACACAATGACGCCATCGGCGCCGTGCTGGCGCGCCAGCGCCGCGTCTTGCGGATGCAGGATGCCCTTGATGATCAAGGTGCCCGGCCATTGGCGGCGGATGCGCGCCACGTGTTCCCAATTAAGGTGGTCGCGCGCGGTGAAGTCGCGCAGCACGGACGCGGACACGATGGGCGCGCCGCGCGTGGCGAACGAATTTTCAAAGTGCGGCATGCCCTGGGCCAGCAAGGTCCGCAGGAAGGTGCCCGCCAGCCAGCGCGGCCGCGTCAGGCCGTCCCAAGCCAGGCGCAGGCTGGGCTTGAGCGGCGTTGAAAAGCCGGTGCGCACATTGTTTTCGCGATTGGCGGACACGGGGATGTCCACCGTCAACACCAAGGTTTCATAGCCGGCACGTCGAGCACGCTCAACCAGGGCGTCGATTTTTGCGGGATCGCCCGGCAGATAGGCCTGGAACCAGGTGCCCGGCGCTTCGCGGATAACGTCTTCCAACGGGATCAAGGATGTGCCGCTGAGGATGGCGGGAATGCCTTGTTCACGCGCGGCGCGGGCCAGCACCACGTCGCCCCGGTACGCCGACAAGGCGCTGATGCCCATGGGCGCAATACCGAACGGCGAGGCGTAGCTTTGCCCGAAAATTTCCGTGCGTTGCGTGCGGCGTGACACGTCGACCAGCACGCGAGGTGTAAAGCCGTATTGGGCGAAGGCGCGGCGGTTGTCGTGCAGCGACTGGTTGTCTTCCGCGGCGCCCGCCACGTAGCCGAAGATCGGCCGGGGCAAGCGTTTGCGCGCGGCGGCTTCGAAGTCATCCAGACAAAGCAGGCGGGCAAGCGCGCGCGGCACGGGGGCGGCGGCGCGGGTGGTCGGCGTGCTGGCAGGCGTGGGGGCGGGCAGGGCGTTGGAAGTCATGGCGGGCCGGTAAAAGCCCGTAATCTAACAACCCTTTTTTATCGAAGAAAGCGAATAGATTGCGAAATGCTTATTCGCTTTTTGGAAGCATGATGTTTGCGTCGTGCAAGCACCATCAGACGCGGGTCAAGGCTGAGCTACAGGCAAGGCCAGCAGTTCGCCCATGCGAACGGGACCCAGCACAGACGGCGTATCCGCCCAACGGATCTTGTCCGGACCAAACAACACAATGGCTGTCGAGCCCAGCTTGAAGCGGCCCATTTCCGCGCCTTTTTCCAGATGGATAGGCGCGCGCGCCGCGGCGTCATAGCGTACCGATTTCACGCGGCGCTTGTACGGTGTGACCAGGCCCGCCCAGACCGTTTCAATCGACGCGACGATCATCGCGCCCACCAGCACCACCGCCATGGGTCCGAGTTCGGTGTCGAAAATGCAGACCACGCGCTCGTTGCGCGCGAACAGGCGCGGCACATTGCGGGCGGTCAGCGGGTTCACCGAAAACAAACGGCCCGGCACGTGCACCATTTCGCGCAGCGTGCCGGCCACCGGCATATGCACGCGGTGGTAGTCCTTGGGCGACAGGTAGACGGTGGCGAATTCACCACCCTGGAACGGCTTGGCGCGTTCCACGTCGCCGCCCAGCAGATCAACCAGGCCGTAGCTGTGGCCCTTGGCCTGGAAGATGCGCCCTTGCTCGATGGCGCCCAATTGGCTGATAGCGCCGTCGGCCGGACAGAGCACCGAACCGGGTTCGTCGTCCAGCGGGCGCGCGTCGTCTTTCAGTGCGCGGGTGAAAAAGTCGTTGAAGCAGTCATAGGCCAACGGGTCTTCTTGCACGGCTTCGCGCATGTCCACGCCGTATTTACGGACAAAGCGCGAAATCATCCAATTCTTGACCGCGGGTTCCCGGCAGTCGGAGGCGTGTCCGAAGAAGCGCGACACCAGGTGATGCGGCGCAAGATACTGGCTGGCGAGAAATAGTTGGTCTTTGATCGTCATCTACGAGCGCTGAAAAAACTCGTCCCGCGTACAGCGGGACGGGGTTGAAGGTTGCCGTGCAAGCGACGCACCGAGGGCGCCTGCCTGCAATTCGCGGGATTGTAACGCGGTCAGGCGGCTTTGGCGGCCAATTTGGTTTTGTAGAGCCAGTCTTTGTAGTCGTCCAGGTCGCCGTCGAACGGTTTGACGACGCCGTCGGCCACGATGATGAACTCGTCGGTGGTGGCGCGCAGCAAGTGGCGGTCGTGCGAGACCAGCATCAAGGTGCCTTCGAATTGCGCCAACGCCGTGGTCAGCGCCTCGCGCGTTTCCAGATCCAGGTGGTTGGTGGGTTCATCCAGCAACAGCAGGTTGGGGCGCTGCCAGACAATCAGCGCCAACGCCAGGCGCGCTTTTTCGCCGCCGGAGAAAGGCGCGATGGAACTGGTGGCCATGTTGCCGTTGAAGTTGAAGCTGCCCAGGAAGTTGCGCAGCTCTTGCTCGCGCACGGTGGGCGCAAGCTTCATCATGTGCCACAACGGCGATTCGTCGTGACGCAGCATTTCCACCTGGTGCTGGGCAAAGTAGCCGATGGACAGGCCCTTGTTGAACTGCGTGTCGCCGCCCAGCGTGGCCAGGTCGCCCGCGATGGTCTTGATGAACGTGGACTTGCCCGCGCCGTTGATGCCCAGGAGGCCGATGCGCTGGCCGGCTTGCAACGAAAAATTGATGCCCGACACGATGATCTTGTCGGACACGGCCTGCGTGTCTTCGTCTTCCACGCGGTAACCGGCGCTGACCTTGTCCATGGTCAGCAGGGGGTTGGGCGCGCGCAGCGGTTCGCGGAATTCAAACGAGAACTCGGCGGCGGCGCGCAGCGGCGCCACTTCTTCCATGCGGGCCAGCGCCTTGATGCGGCTTTGCGCCTGGCGCGCCTTGCTGGCCTGGGCCTTGAAGCGGTCAATGAACGATTGCAGGTGCGAACGCTGTCGCATCTGCTTTTCCATCATGCCTTGCGCCAGTTCCAACTGGGCGGCGCGCTGGCGTTCGAACGAGGAGTAGTTGCCCGAGTAGCGCTTGAGCTTGCGTTCGTCGATATGGACGATGACGTTGACCACGCCGTCCAGGAAATCGCGATCGTGCGAGATGACGATGAGCGTGCCCGGATAGCGCTTGAGCCAGTCTTCCAGCCAGATGATGGCGTCCAGGTCCAAGTGGTTGGTGGGCTCGTCCAGCAGCAGCAGGTCGGACGGGCACATCAGCGCTTGCGCCAGGTTCAGGCGCATGCGCCAGCCGCCGGAAAAGCTGGTCAGCGGCAGATGCATCTGCTCTTGCGTAAAGCCCAGGCCGGTCAGCAATTGTTCGGCGCGCGAATGCACGGTGTAGGCGTCGGCATCGGCCAGCGCGGCGTAGATGTCGCCCATGCGCAAGCCGTTTTCGGCGCTTTCGGGTTCGGCTTCCAACGCCGCCAGTTCCGCTTCCAGCTTGCGCAAGGTGACGTCGCCGTCAATCGCGTATTCGATGGCGGGGCGGTCCAGCGCGGGGGTTTCCTGCGCCACGTAGGCCATGCGCCAGCTTGACGGGTAGTCAAGGTCGCCCTGGTCGGCGTGCAGCGTGCCGCGCAATAGGCCGAACAGGCTGGACTTGCCGGCGCCATTGGCGCCGATCAGGCCGATCTTGTCGCCGGGGTTCAAGAGCAGGTCGACCTTGTCGAGCAAGGGCTTGACGCCACGCATGAGTGAAACTTGTTGGAAGCGGATCATGAATCTTGGGGCAGGGGGTGGCGCGGCAGGCGCGCGGCGAGGCTCCCGCCACAAGGCGCGGCGCAAAAAAGGGAACCGGATGGTTCGCGCGCTCAGCCATGACACAGCAGGCGGACATCGGCGCGAAAAGGTGAAGAGACACGCTCCAGGCAAGGGGCGTCGTCCAATCGTGGGCGGTATTGTACCGGGCCGCGCGCATTGGCGCAGGCGAAGGCGGTTTTTCGGGTGGGGCGAGCCCCTATTCAGTGCTCGTGCCGGCCGAGATGGCGGCGGCCAGGGCCAGTACGCGTTCGGCCTCTTGCGCATGCAGGTTTTCAACCAGCGCGCCATCCACCACGGCCACGCCCTGGCCGGCGGCCTGTGCCTGGCGCCAGGCGTCCAGACGCTTGCGAGCCAGGGCCAGTTCGCTGTCGGTGGGCGCAAACGCGGAATTGGCGGCGGCGATCTGCTTGGGATGGATCAGCGTCTTGCCGTCAAAGCCCTGGTCGCGCCCTTGTTGGCAGGCGGCGGCATGGCCCGCGTCGTCGTTCAAGTCCAGGTGTACGCCGTCCAGCACCGCCAGGCCGTAGGCGCGCGCGGCCATGACGGCCAGCGAGCGTGCCAGCAGGGTTTCTTCACGGCCGGGCGTATGGCGCGCGTGCAGGTCTTTGACCAGGTCGGACGTGCCCACCACGATGACGGCAAGGCGCGGGTGGCCGCCGGCAATGGCGTCCAGGCGCAAGAAACCCAGCGGCGTTTCCGCCATGGCCCACAACGGCAGGTCAGGCGGCGCGCCAGCGTCGTCCAGCGCGCGGGCCAGCGCGTCCAGTTGGGCGGCGGATTGCACCTTGGGCAGCAACACGGCATCGCCGCCGGCTTGCGCAATGGCGGCAACGTCGTCCTGGCCCCAGGGGGTGTCCAGCGCATTGATGCGCACGATGCACTCGCGGTGTCCGTAGCCGCCTTGCTTCAAGGCCGCGGCGACTTGCGCGCGAGCCTGCGCCTTGGCGTCGGGAGCGACCGCGTCTTCCAGGTCCAGGATCAGCGCGTCGGCATCCAGCCCGCGGGCCTTGTCCAACGCGCGCGCGTTGGCGCCTGGCATGTACAGAACGGAGCGGCGAGGACGGATGGCAGGAGGCATGGAAAAAAGGGGGGAACGAGAGGCGGGGAAAGAAAATCAGGGTTTGCCGCTGCTGACGACCTGGACAGGCGTGGTGCATACGTAGCCAACACCATACACGGTGCGAATGCCCAAATCACCGGCAGCCTGCGCACGCAGCTTGCGTCGCAGGCGATGCATGTGCGCGTCCAGCCGATGCGTGTCGTAAGCGTCCACGCTGGCGCCCAGGGCCTCGACCAGGCGGCCGCGCGACAAGGGCAGCGGCGCCGCCTGGATCAGCGCGCCGATCAGCCGGCTTTCGGTATCGGTGATGTCCACGCACACCTGCCCGGGCGACACCAGCGTGCGCCGCGCGGGGTCGAAGCGCCAGGTGTGGCCACCGGCATCGTCGGCCTCTGCCGGCACGACGCGCAGGCGCCTGGACAGCGACACCAGGGTGGCGCCCAGTTCGGCCAGATTGACGGGCTTGGTCAGGTAATGGTCCGCGCCAAGGCTCAGGCCCGACACTTTGTCTTCGCTGAGCAGGCGGCCGGTCAGCATCACGATCCCCATCGATGGATAACGGGTGCGCAACTGCGAGATACGGGTCAGGGCGTCGCCATCTGGCAGCATGGCATCCAGCACCAGGATGCCCGGCGTCACGGACAGCATCAGTTGATCCAGTTCGGCCAGCGAGCCGGCCGTCAGGATGGCTTTGTCCAAGCCCAGGTCCTGGATGTACTCGACGATTGTGTCGCGCCAGTCGCCGTGATCATCGACAACGATGATCGTCACGACGCAGTCTCCGCCCGCGGTTGCTCACGACGCGATTCAAGGGCAACCACGATTTTCGCTCCTGACATGCTACGGGTTCGGTTTTGAGATAAGCCTTCGCTTGCGCGGGCACAGGCCAGACGTTGGAACGGAGAGAAATGTTTCGTATCGTTGATGCCTGCGGAGAATATCACTATCGATGTCGCGGCGGTGCAGCACGCCGTCCGGATGCCATCCAGGCCGGCGGCAATTTGTGCCTGATCAAACATTGCGCAGGCCGTCCCGCGTCCTCGGAAGGGCCGCATGACGCGCATCGGCGTGGGCCTTATCCACAGAAATTGTGGATAAGGCCCACGCGTCTGGCTCCATCCGATTTATGTAGGCAGATATTCGACGGGCACGCCCGCCGGCACCTTGCGCATGCGATCGCGTTCGATGCGCGCCGAGGCGAAACGCGTCTTGCGAGCGGCCGCGTTCTGCAACAACACCGACAGCACGGAGCCTTTGTCCTGGATCCATTGTTTTTTGCCGCGCAGCAATTTCATCGCACTCTCGGCGCTGCCCAGACGGTACGCCATGGCGTTGATCTGGACCTGGGTCTTGCCGTCGAACGTGGCCGGCTCCTGCTCGGTGATGGCGGCGGCATCCAGGTTGCTGCTTTCGTGGTCCACCCGATAGATGAACTTCAAGCCGCTGTGCGGATCTTGCGCCACGATGAGTTTGTCCGAGCCCGAAATATCGGAAAGCATGCCGATGACGGGGGACTCAACCAACTGGTTGCCCCGCTGTTCTTCGGTGTAGATGAAAATGCTATGGCGTGCAGCGGCGGCAGCGGCGGGAATGAGGGGAGAGCTATCCATACCTGACTTGAAAATGGCGTCCCGGACAACACTGTCCGGCGATGAACAAGGAACCCGGCGCAAACCCTAGCGCGGCCACGCCAATCGCGCCAGCAAGCGTGATTTGACCGATGGCCAGTCCTCGTCGAGGATCGCGAAATAAATCATGTCCCGCGTGCGTCCCGATTGTGAAATCAGATGCTTGCGAAACACGCCTTCCTCGACCGCGCCAAGGCGCGAAATAGCCGCACGCGACTGGGTATTGCTCAGTTCCGTTTTGAAAACGATGCGTATGATACCAATTGTTTCAAAAGCGTGCCGAAGTAATAGAAACTTGGCTTCGGTGTTGGCGCCGGATCGTTGGCTGGCGGGCGTCAGCCAGGTGGCGCCAATTTCCACCCGCTTGTGCGCCAGCGCAATATCCATATAGCGCGTGGTGCCGATGATCTGCCCGGTGCTTTGCTGCACGATGACAAAGGGCAGGCAGGCGCCCGCCTTGGCGTCTTCAAGCGCGTGCGCCACGTAGCGCCGCATGTCGTCAACCGTTGCGATGGGTGCCGGCTGCAAGTGCCAGAGTTCGGGATGTAAGCCCACCAGCGCCAGCGCATCGGCATGGTGCGCGGCCAAGGGTTCCAGGCGCACGATGTCGCCATGGAGCGTGACGGGGTGCAGGGGCGGTATGGGCATGGCGTCGTCCAGAGGGCGGGCAAGGGTGGGCAAGCAAGGCGCGGGAGCGGCGATTCTACGCTGGCGCGCCCTTGCCGAACACGGGGGGCAGGCGCAGAATGCGGCGCATGAAAACAGACGTTGTGGTTCTGGGTGCGGGCATCGTCGGCGTCAGCACGGCGCTGCATTTATTGGCGCGCGGACGTTCCGTGGTGCTGCTGGACCGCCGTGGCCCCGGCGAGGAAACCAGCTATGGCAACGCGGGCCTGATCGAACGAGCCAGCGTCATTCCCTATGCCTTTCCCCGAGACTGGGGCAGCCTGTGGCGCTACGCACGCAACAACACGCCGGATGTGAGCTATCACGTGCGCTTTTTGCCCCGTGTTGCGCCCTGGCTGCTGCGCTATTGGTGGCATTCTTCACCCACGCGGCTGGCGCGCGCGGCCCAAGCGATGCTGCCGCTGATCGAACGCAGCGTGGCCGAGCACGACGCGCTGAAAGAAGACGCGAACATTTCGTCCTTGTTTCGCCGCACCGGTTGGATCGATGGCGTGCGGTCCGAGGCGGGGCTGGCGCGCGCGGTGGCGGAAGCCGAGGCGCTGGCGCCCTATGGCCTGAACTACCGGGTGCTGGATCGGCAGGCGCTGACGGCGCTTGAGCCGTCGCTGTCCGAGCGCATGGTGGGCGCCGTGCACTGGCTCGACCCCGTCAACGTGTCGGATCCTGGCGCGGTGACGCGGGGGTATGCGGCGCTGTTCCAGCAGCGCGGCGGGCAACTGCTGCGAGGCGACGCGCGCAGCCTCAAGTCGGTCGGCGTCCAAGCGTGGCAGGTGCAGAGTGATGACGGCCGCATCGACGCCCGCGACGTGGTCGTGGCGATGGGGCCTTGGTCACCGGATGTGTTGCGGCCCTTGGGTTACCGCATTCCCATGGCGGTCAAGCGCGGCTATCACCAGCACTTCGCGCTGGAAGACGGCGCCACGTTGACGCACCCGGTGGCGGACATCGACAGCGGTTTCGTCGTGACCCCAATGACGTTGGGTGTGCGACTGACCACCGGCGCGGAATTCGCGCCGCGCGATGCGCCGCCATCGCCAATTCAGATTCAGCGCACGCGGGCGCTCGCCAGCCAACTGTTGCCGTTAGGCGCGGCGGTCGAAAAGGACCCCTGGATGGGATGCCGCCCCTGCATGCCCGATATGCGTCCGGTGATCGGACCCGCGCCACGCCACGCCGGCTTATGGATGGCGTTTGGCCACGCGCATCATGGCTTCACGCTAGGCCCCGTGACCGGAAAGCTGCTGGCCAGCCTGATCACGGGCCAGGCGCCGGACATGGATCCGGCGCCGTATGCCTTGCGCCGCTAAGCCTGCTGCATCGCTGAGCGGCTTGCACAGCGGGGGCGGACTCAGGCAAGGGCGACTCAGGCGCGGCCGGCGGCAACTGCGCGGCGCTGACGCACCGCTTGCGCCAGCGTGTCCAGCACCGGTTCCGTCTGGGTCCAGCCCAGGCAGGCGTCGGTAATCGACACGCCATGGCGCAAGGGCTGCCCGGGCTTCAGGTCCTGGCGGCCTTCTTCCAGATGGCTTTCGATCATGACGCCGGTAATGCGGGCGTCGCCCCGCGAAAGCTGCGCGGCGATGTCTTCGGCCACATCGATCTGGCGCAGGTGCGACTTGTTGGAGTTGGCGTGCGAGCAGTCGATCATGACCTGCTCACGCTGGCCGGCGGCGCGCAGGGCGGCGCAACAGGCGTCGACGCTGGCCGCGTCATAGTTCGGGCCTTGCTTGCCACCACGCAGGATCACGTGCGTGTCCTGGTTGCCGCGCGTTTCAAAAATGGCGGCCATGCCCATCTTGGTCATGCCCATGAAGGCGTGCTTGGCGCTGGCGGCCACCATGGCGTCGGCGGCAATCTGCACGCCGCCGTCGGTGCCGTTCTTGAAACCCAGCGGGCAGCTCAGGCCAGAGCTTAGTTGGCGGTGGCTGGGGCTTTCGGTGGTGCGCGCGCCGATGGCGCCCCAGGCGATCAGGTCGGCGATGTATTGCGGGCTGAGCAGGTCCAGGAATTCGGTGGCGATGGGCAGGCCCAGGCCGCTGATGTCCAGCAACAGTTCGCGGGCACGGCGCAGGCCTTCGTTGATGCGGAAGCTGCCGTCAAGGCGGGGGTCGTTGATGTAGCCCTTCCAGCCCACGGTGGTGCGCGGCTTTTCGAAGTAGACGCGCATGACGATCAGCAGGTCTTGCTTGTGCTGGTCAACCGCGGCGCGCAACTGGCGCGCGTAGTCCATGGCCTGGCCGTGGTCGTGGATGGAGCAGGGGCCAACGACGATCAGCAGGCGGTCGTCACGGCCATGCAGCACGTCGGCGATCTCGGCGCGGCTTTTTTCCACCAGGGTCTGGATGGCAGGGGATACGGGTAGCTCGTCTTGCAGCAACGCAGGCGAAATCAACGGACGCACGGCGCTGATGCGGGTGTCGTCGGTGCGGGTGTTGTCTTGGGTGGAGTCGGCCGTGCCGACCTCGCGGTCGTGCTGGGGGTCGTCAATGCGGGTCAAAGGAGGCTCCGTGCCATCAATGCGCGGGGTTGCGCAAAAGGTGCTAGATGAGTGAATGGTCGCCATTATCGCACTGGCGGGGCGGGCCCGCCGCCATGCGGTTGCGTCCGTCTGGCTGAGCCGTTGGCGTTGCGGATCGACAACGGATCGGGGCAAGAGCGGGCAGGTGTTCTCAAAGCTACGCCTATCGGCGGGGAAATTGCCGTAGCCCTTTCTGCATGACGACAGATCGCGCGCGAATGCCGTAGCATGAACCCCCAGAAAACCAGCGGTTGCCCGCAAGGGCCCGCCCTATGAATAGCGCCCTATACATCAGGACGGAACCGTAATGCCCAAAACAGACGTTGGCGCCGCGCGACGGATTCTTCTGGTCGAAGATCATCCGGTCGAACGCGCCTACCTGCAGAACATGCTGCTGGCGTTGGGCTATCGGCGCGTGGCCGGCGTGGGCAGCAGCACGGAAGCCGTCAGCGCGCTGGGCCGCCAGTTCTACGACCTGGTGATCAGCGACATCGTCATGAGCGACGGCGACGGCACGCATCTGCCCAATGAATTGCGGCGTCTGGTTGACGTGGGCCGCCTGAAAAGCATGCCGCCCATCATCTGGATCAGCAGCCTTAGCGAAGAACTGCTGCAGTCGCATGTGCGCCTGGCGCTGCAGGCAGGCTGCCCCTCGGCACAGGCGCTGTCCAAGCCGGTGTCGCGCACGTCCATGCATCAGGCGGTCAAGACGGGCCTGGCGGCGGAGGACGTGGCGACGCCCCAACTGCAATCGATCCGCCGCGAAGTGATCGAAGCCGAACTGGGCCGCGCCCTGATCACGGGCGTGGGAATGAGCGTCGTGCTGCAACCGCAGATGAGCCTGTCCACCGGGCAGGTGGTGGCCGCCGAGGCCTTGTCCCGTTGGGATCATCCCGAACTGGGATCCATTTCCGCCGCTGATTTCGTGCCCGCCGCGCATCGTTTGGGCATGGATCGGATGTTGTTCCTGCGGGTGACGGATCGTGTGCTGGAAGTGCTGCAAACGCTGCACGCCGAGGATATCGCCGTGCCCATCGCCATCAACGCCTCGTCTTCGACGCTCTGCTCGCGCGACCTGCCCGCCGTATTGGAGAAGCGGGTTGCGCGGGCGGGGTTGCCGGCCCGGCTGGTGAAGGTGGAACTGACCGAGGACGAGCCGGTCAACGATTGGCTGGCGCTGTCCTCGGTACTAAACCTGTTGCGGGTGCGCGGCTTTGAATTGGCGATGGATGATTTCGGGGCCGGTATCGCGTCGATGCGGCTGTTCTCTGCCATGCCGTTTACCGAATTGAAGATCGACCGCGATTTCATCGTGCACATGCATCGCGAAGCCGCGTCGCGCGCGGTGGTGGCCGCTGCCATTGAAATGGGCCGCGTGCTGGGCCGTCGCGTGGTGGCCGAAGGGGTCGAGCAAGAGCGCGACCTGCAACTGCTGCGCGAATTGGGTTGCGACGTGGCGCAAGGCTATGGCCTATCCATTCCCTTGGAGCCCGACGCATTTATCGACTTCCGCCGCCGCCACTGATCGGGCGGCGGCGGCTTGGCAAGGCGGACATCGCCTGGCAATAGCCGCGCTGCCTGCCAATAGCCCCTTAAATACCCGACACCTCAATATCGCCCGGATAGTCCACCGAGAACTTCAGCACGGTTTCGCGGGACTTACCCGGCTCCAGCTCCCATTCCCAGGCGAGCTTGCCGTCTTCTTCGCGCTTGATGTCGCGGTCGGCGGGCGACAGCAGCTTGACCACGATCTTCTCGTTGCGAGACACCGGCAGCCTGTCCTTGAACACCACCTGTTCCTTGGTGGCTTTGTTGTTCTTCACCGTGATCTTGTATTCGTAGGTCACGCGCTTGCCGCTGCCGGAAAACCCCGTGCTTTCGGTAAAGCGGTTGACCAACTGGCGCTTGATCGAGATGCCGTCGTCGGCGCCCATCGCCAGCTCGAGCTTTTCGCCCGGCATTACGGCCTTGAGCGAACTGCTTGCCACGAAGGCGTCGTCCAGGAACGTATTGAGCGCGCCGGCCAGGAACGGAAACTCGGTGTTGTTGTTGGCCTGGGCGGTCAAGAACACCGCTTCGCGCAGCGCGGGCGTGGACTGGTACTGCAAGGTGGCGGGCAGCTTGGTCGTGGTGATGGCCACGCGCTGCGAGGTGTTGTCGGACGCCAACGTGGTGGGGGTCTTGATCTGGAACGACGCGCTGGTGGCTTCGTTTTGCACTTGCGCGGTCTGCACGTCGACGGGTTCCGGCATCGCTTCGGCCATGGCGGCGTCCGCGTAGGCCTGGTTGCCCAGCAGCGGCGCGCGCTTTCTTGCCATTTCGCTGGCGATGGGGGCCGGCGCCGCGGCGGGGCGTGGCGGCGGCGGGGGCGCGGCCACGTCAATGATCCACGGCGTCAAGGCGGGCGCGCCGCCACCCAGGGCGGGGCGCGCGGTGGACAAGGTCAGCTTCACGTTGTTCCAGTCTTCGCCTGTGTTCTGCCGCACCACGCCGAAATAACCCAGCTCGACGCTGCGGTCGGCGGGACGCAGGCGCGCATCGTAGGCCGGCGTCCAACGCGCGCCGCCCACCGCATACGACACCGCCAGATCCACCTTGCCGGCGCGCGCCAGATTAACCCGTAACGTGACGGTCTTGCTGCGGCGGCTTAACTGGGTTCGCACGACGTTCAACTGGCTTTGCAACGCGGACAGTTCACGTTCCAACGCCTCTTTGCGTTCGGCAACCTGGCGCAACCCCGCCAAAGTCTTGCCCAAACTGTCGGCGCTAAGCGTCTGGATGGCCTTCAGTTCGTCCAGCGTCAGACGGGCGCTGTCCTTGGACGGCTCGGTGGCGCCGCGCTGCATCATCAGCACCAGCTCGCGCTGGTTCTCCAGCACGGCGGCCTCGTCGTCCAGGCCAGCCAATTGGCCTTCCAGTTTGCGTATCTGTTCCTGCAGGGCGCGGACGCGCTCATTGCTGGCGTCGGCTCTGAAGGCGTCACTCACCTTGACGTCCAGCAAGGCGGCCTGGCCCGTACTCTTGGCCGACACCTGAAGGGAATTCTCCTGCAGTGACGCCGGCAGGTTTTCAAGAACCAGTTCATGTTCGCCGGCCGCAAGCTCGCTGCTGGCGGAACGGGTCACCACCGCGCGGTCCTGATACACCGTTACCGCGCCGATGGCCGAGCTTAGCGCGGCGGCGGCGCCCAAGCCGGGCAGGGTTGCAAGGGCCAAGGCCAAAAGGGTACGTCGCACGGAGTCACCTATCAACAAGAAGAAAGGGGGAAGGGCCGAAGCAATCATCCGTCTCTCAGGGACGGATCATCGGTAGCGCAATGTACTCTTCCGTTGCCGGATCGGGTTTTACTGAACATGACAAACGCGACAGGGCAATACGCCACTATCCCTTGGCGGCGGGTTGGTCCGGATGGGCAAGTTGGCGCAGCATCGCAACAGCATTCCCGGCGGCGATGGACCGGTCGTGACGGCGGTAGGCCATGTCCAGCAACGCGTGCGGCGCGTCACCTTTGATGGGTCGGTATTCGATGCCCTCGGCCCCCATGTGCCGCATGGCGGCCGGGACCACCGAGATGCCGACGCCCGCCGCAACCAGGCTGACGATGGATGCCATCTGTGGCGCCTCCTGAATCACACGCGGCGCAAAGCCCGCACGCTGGCAGGCCGACTGGATGGCGTCATACAAACCCGCGCCGATGGGCCGTGGGTACAGCACGAAATCTTCGTCGGCCAACGCGGTAATCGGCACGCTGCGGCGGCGGCTCAGCGCGTGATCCGGGGGCAGGGCGACCAACATGGGTTCGTCCAGCACGCGCTCGGACTCGAACTCCGGGTCCAGTAGATAAGGGGGCCGCACAAAGGCGACGTCCACCTCGCCCAGCCGCAGGCCGCGCAGCAAGGAAATGGTGTTGCTTTCGGTGAGCGTGACGCGCACGTCGGGGTAGCGGTCGCGGTAGGCGCGTATGGCGCGCGGCAGGTAAGGGTGAAAGACGGCCGACGCCGTGAAACCGACGGTAATCGCGCCGCGCTCGCCACGCCCCAGCCGACGGGCCGTATCGATGGCGCGGTCGGCGCTGGCCAGAATGGCGCGTGCGTCTTCAAGAAACTGCGCGCCCGCCTCGGTCAGGTCGACCCCGCGCGGCAATCGCAGGAATAGCGGTGTGCCGATTTCGCGCTCAAGTTGTTGAATCTGCTGGCTTAACGGCGGCTGGCCGATGCCCAACCGGGCCGCCGCCCGCGTGAAATGGAGCTCTTCGGCCACAGCCGTGAAATAGCGCAGGTGTCGTAGTTCCATCTTTTAAAAATATGGTGGGTGCAAGTTTCATATATTGGACATATGAAGGTGAAAAGTCTACTTTTCTTCTACGGGCCACGAGCCTGTTTGCCCTTCGAGATTCCAGATGTCTACCCCCTCCGCCAGTTCTTCTACGCCCACCCCCGCCGACTATCTGGCGCGTGGCACCCCTGAACTGCGCCGCGCCCAATGGGCCTTGTTCGCTGCCGGTTTCTCCACGTTTTCGCTCTTGTATTGCGTGCAGCCGCTGATGCCCTTGTTCACTGGCGCGTTCGGCGTGTCGCCCGCGCAAAGCAGCCTGGTGCTGTCACTGTGCACGGGTTTGCTGGCCATCGCGATTTTCTTTGTCGGCCTGTTCTCGCAGGCGCTGCCTCGCAAGCGCATCATGGCGTGGTCGTTGCTGGCGTCCGCCGTGCTGGGCACCGTCGCCGCCGTGGCGCCGGACTGGCACAGCCTGCTGGTATTGCGCGCGCTGCAAGGCGTGGCGATGGGCGGCGTGCCCGCGGTCGCCATGGCCTATCTGGCTGAAGAAATGGAACCCGACACGTTGGGCTTTGCAATGGGCCTGTACATCAGCGGCAGCGCATTCGGCGGGCTGTCGGGCCGCGTCATCACCGGCCTGGTGTCCGACCATTTTGGCTGGCGCGCCGCGCTGGGCACCCTGGGCGTCGTGGGCATCGTGGCGGCCGCGTTGTTCATGTGGTTGCTACCGGCGTCGCGCCGCTTCACCCCGCAACGCGGGCGCGGCTGGGCCGGCGTTTGGGGCGATGTGCGGACAGGCGTGGGCGCACACATGAAAAACGGCCCGCTGTGCGCGTTGTTCGCCATGGGTGGGCTGCTGATGGGCGCCTTCGTCACCGTCTATAACTACGTGGGCTTTCGCCTGCTGCTGCCGCCGTTTTCGCTAAGCCAGACCTTCATCGGCTTCATCTTCGTCGTGTACTTGGTGGGCATCTTCGCGTCCACCTTCTTCGGCCGCCTGGCCGACCGCCACGGCCGAGGCGCCATGCTCTCCGCCGCCACCGGCCTGGCATTGGCCGGACTGCTGCTGACGTTGTCGGACACGCTAGGCATTCTGATCGCCGGCATCGTGGTGTTCACCTTCGGCTTCTTCGCCGCCCACGCGGTGGCCAGCGGCTGGGTCGGCCAGATGGCGCGCGGCTACAAGGCGCTGGGCGCATCGCTGTACTTGCTGGTGTATTACGTCGGATCCAGTGTCCTGGGCGCCTGGGGCGGACACTTCTGGGCCATCAACCAATGGCCGGGCGTGGCCGCGATGGCAGGCGGCCTGTTGGCGATCGCACTGGCGATCAGCGCGGGGTTGGCGTGGCGGACGAGTGGGGTGCGTGGGTCGGATGTCAATCACCCGGGCCTGCTGCGCAGATGAACCTGTTTGCCTTTGTGATCGACAAAGATGATGCCTTTGTCCATGCCGGCATAGCGGTAGAAGTAGCGCGTGCTGGATTTGACGGGGCGGGTGTCGTAGGCGGATAGGTCCGCGCCTGGGGCGCATAGGCGCTCGACTTCCTCTGGCCAGCGGAAGGAATTGGCTTTGTGCTTGATCCAGCGGTCAAGAAGGGGTTTGAGGGTGAAGAGGTTGAAGAGGATGTCGTAGATATTGAAGATATCGGTCCATCTGCCGGTTTTGGTTACGTTGTTGTCGCCGGTGGGTTTCCGGATTAAGCCCTTTTCGACGAACTCACGGCCCGGTTGGATGGCATCTAGGCCATGCTCCATGTAGCGACGTATGAACTCTAGACGCTGAAGGTTGTGTTCCAACGATAGATTGTCATAGATGTCAAAATCGCCTTCCACGCCAAAAGGTCTCTTTCTTTTTCGGACGCGCTCCGGATCCGCGGAAGGCTGCTGCATTATCTCCAGATAGGGAACAGGGAAATACAGCCGCAAACGATAGTCATGACCGAATTCGGTGTAGGGTCGGACGTCACGCCAGGGGACGTGCATGACTGCCTCTCCATAGGTCACATGCACTAACTGCGCCTGCCGATTAAAGCGAATACGGCACTGCGCTATGCTGGTTCCTAACCACAAAAAGAATGATGCGAATAGAAAGAACGGGACGCAGATTAATATTCCTTTGACGTGAAACTCTCCAAATAGCGGAGCTAGTACAAATACGATGGTCAGGGACATGGGAACGCCTGCCGTGGCTAGCTGCATCAAAAACGTGATCTGTCCTTCGACGCGAGGTTCGATGTAGCGTTCGTTGAACTGATCGACGTCCGATACATCATTGGATAGCCATACCTGCTCTGGGTCCATCGCGTAGCGGATGTCGGGCAATGCACCATGATTCGTCTGCTGATCGAGGTATTCGCATTGGCGCTTGAATTCGACTGCAGCATCCGGGACGGTTGTGGGATCAATGGTCCGGAGTTCCTTCACCATAGTCGGTTCTCCTTCATCACGAAGTCGGCGTCAGTGAAGCCGTTAGGCCGATACTCGACGTTCGTTGTACCGAATACAGTGTTGGTGCTGATTCGGATGACGCCTATCTTGTCCTCCACCGCCACCAATTCTGGATCTTCGTAGTGCATGCTCGGGCCGGAGATCTCCCCAATGCGTGGGGATTGCTGTTGGCTTATGGCATATTGGCTGACTTCCGGTCTCCACCCTGGCAAACGAACGGTGATGGTTCGGAGGTCATTTGGCATGCCCACGGCTGCAGCGATCGTGGCTAGTGGCGAACGGTTCACGAGCTTTAGCAGTGCTACGTCGGATTCGATGCTGGGTTGTTGAAACAGTCGGTGGAATTCCCGCAGCTCTTCCTCGTCACTGGCAAACGGCGCCTGGTTCCCGCGTATACCCCATACGCTTCGCGTGATCCAGGTGGTGATTTTGGCTTCGTCGGCGGCACTTTTATGAAATAGACGGAGGACGTGGTAAAGGCCTTCGGTAGCAAGCAGGATCCAGCCGATTGATCCGGCGCTCATGCGAGCAATGGCCTCGCCGCCGCGAACCATTGCAAAACCCGATTCAGCCCACCGTTCGAGGAACCGGAAGTTCAGCTTTCCAAACAAGTGCAACATGCCCACTCCGCCCGCCGCCATTTGTACCGAGCCGCTGGCGAAACTGAGGCGAGCGGCTACGCCAGTGTCCGTCTGCGCGGCATCCCACCAATCCTTCGCCCCAATTGCCAGCGCCGCCACCGCAGCAGCGCCAATCGCACTCAACTCCCACCGCTTCGCCGCCCCATCAAACGCCCCAGCCAGCTCCGTCTCCCCCCGTAACTTCGCCAGATCCCGCTGTTTCTCAAACCCAAACCTCGTCATCGTGGCCCCCGCCGCGCCAACTCCCAGAACCTTGCCGGTGGCGTTCAGCGCGTTCCCCAAATTCATGCCATCTTCCCGGCCCAAGGCCTTGAACGCTTCCCCCGCGCTGTATACCGTGGCGAACGCCGCGACGCCGCCTAGCGCCAGTCGGGCGTTGTGCCAGAAGCGCAAGCGCTCGGGTAGTCTCTGGCATTGCGCCAGCCGCTCTTGCACTTCTTCGGTGTCATACAGCGTGACCAGGGTTTGCGCGGCGCGGTCCACCGTCTGGGGGCGAAAACCGTTGACGCCTGTGAGGCCCAGGCTTGTGCGCATCCAATTGCCTACCTCGCGCAGCGGCACTTCGTGGGCGCGGGCAAGATTGCCGTCCAGCACCTCCATGATGGGCCGGTAGACGCTGGTCCAGTATGCGCCGGGCGATTTCAATTGCCCGTGCGCGACCAGTGCGCCCAGCATCACACTCAGTTGGTTGGATGCTCCGTCGGCCGGTATCGTCGTCAGTACTTTTTGCAGCGCGGCCAATGGTGCATCGACCGCTGCCTTGGCGACGATGACCGTGCCCAGCTCGGTGTGGTCGAGCATGGTTTGCGCGGCCGCTTTGGTATAGCCAAGCACTTCCGGTGCGCCCAATACCGCTTGCTTGAGCAAGCCGATGGGGCCGCTCGGTTGCACTTGCTTGATCAGGAAATCGTGGCCGGCTTTGCAGTGGATGAGCCCCGGCAACGTGTGGCCGACCAGGCAACGCAGGTCCAGGTAGCCCGTGGCATCCGGCGCGTGCGAATCGACGAGTACGTCGTAGACCTTTTGATGGGTGTTGAACAGGGTCCAAAGGTCGGCGGCGGCCAGTACAACCTGGTCTGTGTAGTCTTGCAGCCGTTGCGGGTGTTGCTTGATGAACTTCACGCGTTCAGTGTTGCGCGCGTGGGCGATACGTTTGCGGTGCGCGGCCAAGCGAGCGCGATTGGCACGCTCGCGAGCGGCCAATACGGCCGGCCCCGTGGCGCCCGGCGGCATGGCGCTTCCGATGGGATCGTTACGCGCCACCTGATTGCCCGCCGCCTGGCCCGCCAGATCGCCCAATTGGTCAATCATTTTCGACACCCGCAACTTGCGCGCCGCGTCCGCGCTGTACGTTTGCAGGTCCGCCAGCCGGCTGCCGACCAGCACGTTCAGTTCGCTCAACAGCCCCGCCAGATCGCGCACGACCACGGCTTGCGGCTCGACGTCGGTGCGGGGCCGCGTGGCGGCGGTCATGGCGTTCAGGATGGATGGGATGCTGTCCGTATGGGGTTGGCTTTCGCTCCAGTCATAGTTGCGCAGCGCGCTTGGGGCCAGTTCGCGCACATGCGCAAGCAATGCCGCCGGGAAGGCGTGCTGTTGTTTGCCGCCGATGGGTTTGACCGGGGTGGCCAGCAGGGTTTTCCAACTTGATTTGTCGTTCTCGATGTCCCACAGCACGGCGTGGCTGAGCAGGGTGTCGCTGACCAGCACGTGCAGGGTGTCGTCTTTAAGATCGGGCGGCGCCAGCAGAAAGTGCGCCGCGCCCGCTTCGTCGGGCACGGCTTTGCGTCCGGGCACGTCACCGGCGTAGTCCGCTTCCGTCCACCAGATCGGCGCGAAGCGGATGTTGTCGGTCACCTGGTAATGGCGTGTCCACATCCGACCTTCTTCGCGCGACAGCAGATAGACATAGCTACGCGGTCGCAGTACCCGCAAGCCGTAGGCTTTGCCGTTGCTCAACGCCGGATAGGCGGCGGTACTCAGCGTGGGGAACACCTTCGCATCGAAGGGTTCATCCGTGATGCCATAGCGCAGGGGATACAAGGGAATGCCGCGCTGGCAAGGTGGCGGGGATATCGCCTTGCCCAGCAGCTTGGCGCTGGGGTGGGGCGGTTGCAGCGCCTTGGGACATTGCAGGTGAATCATGGTCGGCTTCCTGATGCCAGGGCGGCGATCCTGTTCAGCCGGAGCTCGGCTTGATTCAGGCGCAGTTGCCCAGAGACCTCGCGGCGTGCGAGGTTCGCGCGCAATTCGGCATCCTGTTCAAAGGGCGCTTGGGGAAAGTGCAGGCGCAGCGTGATGTAGTGGCGGACGTCGCGCTCAAGTTGCAGATTGATCTGGCCGGCCTCATCGGCAAACAGCGCGATCTGGTGCAGTAGCCTGGCGTGGGCTGTTGGGTTGTTTGCCGCCAGATCGGCGGGCACGTGGCGGCGCGCCGTCTCTCGCATGAAGTAATCGAAGCTGGCGCGATTGACCGCCTCTTCATCATCCGACGACAGCGCGAAGCCTTCATGGTGGGACGCCGCGTCATTGGACGCAGCGATATCCGTTTGCAACCATTGCGCGCCAGCCTCGTCGGCGCTGCGCCAGATCAGCCCCCGGATGGGCCCCATCAAATCCGCCAGCCGATGCGTTGACAGGCCTTCGCAAAGCTCTTCCAACTGGCGGGTGGCCGTCAGGTTGAAGCGCATCGCCAAGCCGTCGGGCGCTTGCATCAGATGCAGTTGCTTCAGATGCGCGCTGGCCGGCGCGTCATCGCCGGTAAACAACAGCACGCCCATTTGCCGGGGCGCCCAATCGTCAACGAAGGCCTGCAGCAAGGGCGCGGTGACAGGCGTCAGCAGCGGGCCATGGCGAAAGCCTGGCGGCTGGTACTCCCAGTTGGTGCCGCGCCATAACCAGTGATGATCGAATCCGGGTTTCAGCGCGGACACCTCGTGCTCCAAGGTGGCGGACCGTGCGCCGTCAAGCCAAAGCCACGCCGTGCCAGATCCAGTACCCGTGCCGTTATCAAGCCCGGTCGGGCTCTCCATGCTGGGCGCTTGCACGACGCGCACGGTCTGGCGGGGCCAGCCGGTATGTTCAAGGGGGGACATCATCAGGCGCCTGGCATGCCGCAAGGGCAGGGCACACGCGGGCAGGTGCCGTCCGCGCGCAGTGCACAAAGCAGGTCCATGGCAAGCCCGGGGGCAGCGGAACCCGCCATCGATGGGGCGCTGGCCGCGCCCGCTTGCTGGCTGAGCGGGCCTTTGAAGACGATTGCGGAGGCGTCCAGGGTGATACCGGCGTCATCAATCGTGATCGTGCCGCCCGGCCCTTGGATCACCACGCGTTGCGCCGCCTGCAATTCCAGCGTGACCGTCTTGCCTTCGATCCGCTCGCCGGCATGCACCTGGAAGTGGCCTTGCACCTTGTGTTCAACATGGCCGCCGGTTTCTATCCAATGGTTCGCGGCCGTCTTGTCGCGGCGGTTGTTGCCCACGTCTTCCGTGCGGTCGCGGCCGGTGTCTATGGTGTGGTTGCGGTCGATGGTCAGGAAGTCGTCTTGCGCGATGGCGTGACGCCGGTCTTGCCCGATGTTGACCTGTTCGTCGTTGCCCACCGTTTCGCTGCGGTCGTGGCCGATGGTGATGGTTTCATCGTGCTCAACCTGTTCGCTACGGTCGTTGCCAACGAAGGTGGTTTCGTTGTGGTTGACGTGGATGT